>NZ_JBQMXS010000015.1:0-44491 GCF_052173895.1 Catonella sp.
GGGAGTTAACAGGGTACTGTATGATATAACCAGTAAGCCACCGGGGACGATAGAGTTGGAATAACGGACAGAGTCCGTAAGACCGCTATTTATGGGTAAAGTTAGGCGTTCTACAGCTGTATACAGTCTATTTACGGGATAAAGACATGGAAATTCTCATAAAAATCGACTGAAATCGGGCAGATGAAAAATGAAGAATACCCATTTAATGCCTGTTACAGCTGATTTTAGGGACGGGATATTGAGATGATTTTGTACCTTGGAGATTATGGCTTTCTAACGAAATTTGTATAAAACAGGGAAGAGAAAAATCAGAGAATGCCCATTTAATGCCTGTTTCGTCTAATTTTAGGGACGGGATATTGAACTTAGGCTATTAGCTCAAGTTTTTGATATATTTGCATATCATTTTTAATATAACTTCATATAGATTTTAGATATATGATTGGCTTGCCGAAGGTTAGCAAGCCAGTCTTTTTCTTTTTTGAAGCTTGTTTAGTTTTATTTCTTGGTATATTTTTATTTCACAGGGATAGTTTTGTGGCTTTGTATTTTGCCATTTTAGCGTTTTTATATCTTATCTGGTAACAACCTGGACGGAGCGGATAAAATCTCTATATTCGTCTTGTACGCTCGCACATAGGGTATTTAAACTTTGGTCGCTTACTGTATGGCTTCAAAAATTATTTTTTAAATTTTTCAAAATCCTCTTGACAGATTTGAAAATAAGAGGTACGCTCTATTACAGGCTTTGTACAAATAAGTCGGCTATTGGGGTCTTATCCCTTGACCTTAGAGTATAGAGAGGTAACAGATATAGAGTAATAGATATATAGTATTGTTTAAAGCAGATTTTAAACATGTTTAAAGACCCTCATGCTCATGATGTTTTGGTTGTCTTAAGGAGCATGGTTTAAAGTTTAAAGCATGATATTATATACATTAGAGTAGTAGTGGCGAGCAAAAAATTTTGAGGAGGTGTCTGTATGCCTAGGAATTACAGGATGAAGCAGTCGAAGGCTTCATATACAGCCAAGGAGGAGTTGCTTAGTTCGAAATTCGAGAAGGTTGAGCCTTTGGCTTTCTACAGGGATATTTTCCCGTCTGGTACTTTACAGAATAAAGGTGTGTTGACCGAGGGGGTAGGTAATGCCATATTTAGGTATGAGCCAGATAGGTCTGATTATGAAGCTTTGAGGGATAAAATTATCGATAGCTATGGTGAGGCAATAAAGAGTGATGGCTTTGGCTATCTTCTTCCTGTAGATTCCAAAACATTTAAGGAGTTAAAGAAGTTGGATAAGATGTGGCACGCAGAAAAATCCACTGGCAGTAAGCCTATCAGAAAAACTGTAACGGTTTCAAGACATAATAAGGTTGTCACTATAATTGTAAAGTATGACAGGCTGTTGCATGACGATTTAGCTGAATTGAAAACCACAGAGGGTAAGGCATTTGCCATTATGCCACCGATATCGTATTTTGGAAAGAAGGCTAATGCTAAGAATGCAAGTTGCATACACGCTCTGGTAATAGACCTTGATGGGGTATCTGTAGACAATCTCAGATATATAATAAATCATACAGTCAGGAAGAGTGTACTTTTTTGCAGTCCGACATATATAGTTAATTCTGGTCATGGTTTGCATTTGTATTACTTGCTTGATAAGCCTATTGCCTGCTACAATTATGTAAGGAAGCCTATTACTGTTTTGAAGAATGCAATGGCTAAACTGCTTTGGAATAAATATACTTCCGAGTTTGAGGACAGGGATTTCCAGCAGTGGGGGCAGGCTTATCGTGTGGTAGGTTCTCTATCAAAGCTAGGGGCAGGTTATCCTGTAACTGCATATAAAACAGGTGGCAGGGTGTCTTTAGAGGAGATTAATAAATATCTGCATCCTAGCGACAGGATTTCATTACCTTTAGAAAGCTACAGACCTGGAGGAGTTACTGGAAAGACTCTTGATGAATGTAAGGAGCTTTATCCAGACTGGTATGAGCGAAAAGTTTTAGGCAATATACCAATAAGTGATAAAAAGATATTCCCTTGGTTATATGAGAAGGCAAAGGATGATACTAAGTTTTATGCTAAAGTAGGTTCTCGTTATCATAGTTTATGTATTTTATTTGCGATTGCTTCTAAGTGCAGGATACCTTTTGATGAGGTATATGAGGAAGCTGAGGGGCGTATTGAATTTTACAACCGTTTTGTTGATGAAGATGATGAGGTTAATAAGTTCACGATAGATGATGTTGTGTGTGCCTCTAAGTTTTATGACCCTGCGTTTCCTAAATGGATAACCTTAGACTATTACGAAAAGATTTTAGGTATAAAAGTGAAGCGCAATAAACGCAATGGAAGGACGAGAGAACAGCATCTTAAAAGTTATATACCATTTTTGAGGAAGTCAGGTGAAATAAAGGATACCAGATTTGGGGTAGAAGGTGGCAACAAGAGAGGTACGAGATTAGGAGCAAAGGATAAGACAGTCCGAAGCAGAACAGCAGATTCAGCTGAGCAGGTTGTAAGGGATTATTTATCAGCCAATCCGTCAGCGAGAACAAGCGAGATAATAAGAGATACAAAGTTATGTAAGACGACAGTCTGCAAATGGTTAAAGAAAATTAAGGGTATTGATACATAATCCATTCCATTCGGTAACTGATAAAGAGGGTTATCCATCTCATTTTTAATATAAATCGGATAATATAGTATTATACTATTTAGCTGGTGTGGACTATGCTTTTTGGTTTTGCACCAGACAATTCAGCTAATAACCCAGTTGGGTGTTCTCCCCGATAGGGGATACTGGTGTGTAATACAACTTTTTTATCATAACTCCTAATAAAATTTACTCCTAAATTTGATAGGCAGTTTGGGCAGGCACACCAGTAATATATGTAATCCTGCCCAGACAGCCTTTTAATAACAAAGTATGTATCCATGGTTCAGGGGTACTAATAAGCGGTTAGAAGCTGTATCTTCCTATCTGGAGACAGGTGTATTGAGTGTGGTAGATAGTCGCTAATCCTTGACTTAATACGCCTAGACTATTATAATAGTTAGCCAAAGGGGGTATTAGTATATGTTTTACCCATATTGTACGGTAAATGATTTAACGGAGATAGTCCATACACCGTTAAACAGTGCAGGTCAGACCTTAGTACATATAGAGGAGCCTAGTGACATATATTGTTTTAAGACTATGGACTGTTTAATTTCCACCTACGTAGTATCTAATGTTATAGGTTTCACTCCAGATGAGGTAGCATATTGGGTAGACTTTTGCAGACATAATGCAGGTATTTTACTGAATTGTGCGAAGCAAGGGGGTATAGCGAATGCCGATTATATTTAGGTTTGCATAGCCGAGGTTTTGGAGTAAGTCTGGGGTATTTCACAGGCATTTCTGCTAAATTATCGAATAAATCTGAAAATTCTCTAATAAAAAATAAAAAACCCTTAATACACTATTGACAGAACGTAAGTTTGGAGTTATAATAGTATCATACTACAACGGTAGAACGGAAACAAACAATTTAGGAGGTTCGTATATGAAATTAAAGAAGATACTTGTTATAGCTCTAGGGGTAGTTACTTTGTTATCGAATACAGTAACCGTAGAAGCTAAGCCTAAACCAAAGACACACCCACCAATCTTCCATACATTTGATAAAACAAAATTCGCAAGAGGCTACGATAAAATTTCTAAAGGTAGAGCAATTCTTCAAGAAGTCGATTATTCATCCAAATTCCCTTTTACTGCATTATCCTGTAATGATGGTGACCAGACATTTAAGTATTACGCAAGAAAGGACACCGTTAAGGTAACCACTTCAAAAGCAGATAAGTATGGTTATATGAATACCACCTTTACAGTTAAAATAGGAAATAGGGTATTTAATGAATATGATGAGACTGTATCTAATTCTGTAGCGGATATATACAATACAGAGAGTCGTGCTAACTTTGGTTATACAGATATCATAGTTTACCATCAGGCATTTGATAGAACTACAGGTATTAACCTTATGTCTGGCACAGAAGATTATACAGATGCTAAGACAGGTCTTGAGTTAAAGAATGCTTGTGTATTCAAAGCTAATGGTAAGAAATGGGCTGTACAGGCGACTGCTGAAAAGAGAGAACCATCTGAGGGGTATCCTGCAGGTTCTATAGTATTAAATGTGTATCATCCTGCAACTTATAAAGGCACAGTATTCACACAGATGATGGCAACCGATTGGTTTAGTAGTTCCGACCCTAATAGATGGGGCGTAGATAGAAAAACTGTTATACAAAATTTAGACTACTCTAAGAAGTTCACAATGCAGGGCAATAAGCTTATGGTGTATGGTGATTTCTGGCATTATAAAGATGGTTGGAATTATATGGAGTGGTGGAACTTAATAGGAAATACCTATTATACAGCGTCAGGTAAGTAATATTAAATAACTGTATTAAAGAAGAGCCAGAGATTGGCTCTTTTTTAATTTTAAATAATACTCATTTCATTATTAATTCTAGTAATATCTGTCTATACTATTTAATCGTGATAAACGAATTCAAAAATTATATTTTAGAGGAGGTTTGAAATGCTAAGAAAGTTTAGTAAGTTATTGGTACTAGCCTTAGCGGTACTGTTTTTACTTCCATCAGGGGTATTGGCAGGCGAGATTAAGTCTTGGTCTGATTATCATTTTGAGAGTAAGCCTAAACCAACGGGAGCTAGTCTTATAGTTGGTTATGAGCTTACCGAGCAGAGGGGTATGTTTCCTTTTGTATTAAATGATGGCAGGTATAAGTTTCTGTCATTTAAGGGAGATACGCTTTATGGTACGGCATTAGAGGATTATACTTATGAAATTGAGTCAGGTACTAAGGAGAAAGGTCAGCGAAGTGTATTAAAGAGCTATACCAGTCCATCGGATTTGCAGGTAGCTTTAGAGAATACACCCATATCAGAGGGGTATGGCTCTTACTTTTACACATTAGCTGATAAGGATGCTTTACTTTTGGTATTTAAGCCAGACGCAAAGTCTATAGATGGTTTACTTTACACCTGTAATGTATCTGATTTAGCAGATTATGATGTCAGAAAGAATGTTAATTCCGATTCCACTAAAAGTAATACAGCGAGGTCAAAGGTCACATTAGTAAATTCAGACGGAGCAACAGGTACTTTCAGGTTAACCTTTAATTTAGGAAATGAAGCAACAGCTGATTCATTTCAGATACCAGAGTTAAATTATCTGATGGTATTAGAGGAGGCTGATGCCAGGGGTAAAGAGTTTACCTTAGATGGTCTTAAGAATAAAACTTACAGTTATTTCATAGAGTCTGAAAATGGGGTAAAGTATGAAGGCACTTTCAAGGTAGACTTTGTAACATCTGATAACAGCTCGAATAGTGTTGAAGATGAGTTAGCCGAGGAAAAAGCTTTTGACAGGATACCAGACCGTAAACCAAAGGTAAAGATAACAGGTTTCCCAAAGAAAGCTCCTTTCAGGGGTACTCCAGTCACTCTTACGATAACTTCTGATATAGCAAGTGACTTTAGTTTTAACGGTAAATCATTAAATGATTCTAAGAAAGTTAAGTCAGCTAAGTTTGAAGTATCAGAGAACGGAGTTTATACCTACTCTGTAAATACAGGAAAGCAGGTATTAAACGATACGGTAAATATAGACTTTTTTAGTGGTATGATGCCATCAGAAGACGCAGTGAATAAAAAGCTTGATACTACGGGTGTAGGTTCGGATGGAGATATTTCCAGTCAGAAGTTAGCACAGACAGGTATCGAGTCAAATAGTCAGCTGTATCTTATACTGCTTTTAGCTATCTCAGGGGTATTTATAGCACTTACAGCAGTCATATCACATAAGAAAGGAGCAAATCCTAATGAAGAGAATTAAGAGTATTTTATCTTTCATACTGGTATTTTTCTTAACCATCTCGTTCTTACCAACCACAGGGGTATATGCAAAGTTATTCGGTTCAGGTGGCGTAAGGGATTTACCAGAGATGGTTGTAGCTAATCCGTCAGCAATAGGTGATACAGGATTACAGGATTTTTACAGAGTTACTGCTGTACCTATAGATACGAGCAGAGATGCGGTAACTCCGTTTTTAGCTTACTCTAGCGGTAGTAAGAAGGTAAAGTTGCGTAAGCAAGTACCTAACTATCCAGAGCCAGAGGACTGGTGGTATTTTACTACAGAGGAGAGGTCAAAGCGAGCGAAGGTGTTATATCAGGGAAGTGTAAGGACTTCTGTAAAGGTACATGGAACTGATGATAGCGATTTAAAGAAGTTCATGAAAATCATAGGGGTATCGAGTTACACAAACGACTGGGCAGTTTGGGACAAGGCTATCAAGTCAAAGGATAAGAACGAATTTGATAGCAGTAAGAGTGATAATAATAAGTCGGTAAAACTTCTAAAGTTCCTTTTAGATAAGGCTTACGATGGCAATACTAAATATTACTTCGTCTTTGAGCGTGTAAAGGTATTTAAGGAAGTAAGTAGTTCTAAGACAGTATACACCTTGATATCCAGACAGGATTACCGCTACAGTCAGGGCAGTAGAAATCATATTTACGCTATGCTTGGTAAGTTAGGTACTTTAACGGACAGCAAGAAGCGTTTGTACGATAATATGTATGGGTACGATTACAAACTTAACGGACAGGTAATGAGTGCAACAACTGATGGTTGGCTCAATCAAGGTAATGAAGCACCATTCGGGGTAGGTTTCCTCACAGGGGGTAACGGAAAGTACGGTTATGCGGTATATGCAGGAACGGCAGGAGACCCACCATCTAATTCAAAGACCACCCTCAACATAACTGTAGAGTATCAGGGTAATGTAGGTCAGGAGAAAGGTACAATACATACAAGGTCAAGTTTCATAAAAAATGATAGTGAATACTGGAAAGTTACAGATAACACTTATAAATCGGCAAAGGGTGACGCTGAAACATTATTGCGACTTCGTGAGACTGATAAGCAGAATAAAGTCAGAATAAATAAGCCTTACACAATGTTTGCGGGACGTTTCGTGAAACTAACTCTAAGCAAGGAGCAGACTTTTACAGATATGCTTAAAGAACTCAAGGCTACTTTTAACACTTCACGTGTAAAGTGGGAATCAGAGCCTTTAACTGGTAAAAATGTAGTGGGTGTTAAGGTAGTACCTAAACATTTTATAACCGACTTTCAGAATTATCTTAATAGCGAGCAGGGTTCTATAGTAAACAATGATATCTTTAGTCGAGAGGATATAACGAAGGGTAAGCTTAAAAGTAGTGGGGATTATGAGGCTACTATTACTGATACAAGTATGCCAGTTAAGTTTTACAAGTTAGTTTTATTAGATTTAATAAAAAATCTTTCAGGGGTTGTAGACTCACCAGATGGTATTGTAAATAATAAAGGTGACGGTATTGTAGCAGGCAAACCTCTAGGGGTATCTATCTCTTACTTAGTTAAAGCAGAGCCTGTCACATCAAATAAAGCGACAATAAAAATAAATATAGACAAAAGAGGTAAGGCAAAGATAACGACAGTTGGAGGAATAGTACCTGGCAATTATACCAACTTAGACCAATATAATATGCCGATAGCTAAAGGAACAAAGGTATTAGCTGTAGTGCCTTACAAGGGTAAGAATGCAGGTGTTTCTGAGCTAATTAAAAAACTTAGTGGGGTAGAAGCTAAAGACCTTAAGGACGCAGGCAAGGTAGCTAAAAAGCTTGAGACTATGTTCCCAGATAAAGAGATTTCAACTGCAATGGGTATTCCATCGGAAATAGCATTAGGTTGTCAGAGTAAGGAGAAGATAGAAGGCTACACCGTTTACGAAATCCTAATAAACGCTGAAACCCCTACAGGCGGTAACACTCCAGACCCAGCAAGTGGCAAAGTGGAATTGCCAGCGTATATGTTAAACCGTTACTTCCCGAACATTATCAATACATCGAGTGACGGTAAGGTACAATATCAGGTAGGAAAGGATTTCACAGTTAAGAAGGAGTTATACAAAGACCAGGAGACCTGCCCTAGATGTGGTTCAACATTCTTCCCTATAACACAGCCTAACAGGTATCAGGATTGGAATATAGAGTGGCGAGACCAGTCATCCAGTGGGTATCATATTGCTTTAGATAATAAGAATCGTGACAGGTATTTTCCATCAATGCCTAATGGTGTATGGGGTAGTGCGAAGCGTAGCGTTTTAGCCAGTTGGACATCGCAGAATACTGAAGGATGGTCAGACCCAAGTGGAAAAATCATAGATTACGGCTTTAACCTTATAAGGGCTTCAGTTAAGGATAACAAAGCACTTTCAGGTATAGCTTACAAGACTTACGATGTAGTAGATAAGGACAATGTATTACAGTTCAAGCCATACTTTGGGGTATCACCTGTTTCAAGTCCTTTGAAGGCTAGTTCCCTGCGTTCTTCGATGGCTTTAGCAGGAAAGGTTAGTGACACAATTACGGTAGCTTCAAGGTTTACAAGATATCATGGTTCAGGTTTTGATGAGAAATTAAATCATCATTTTGAGCCAGAAATAGGTCATACCGAATGTGGTAAATATAGTTGTTGGTGGGTAGTTGATGAGCCAGAGGTAAATATCTACTGGTACTCTTTCCCAACCAAGATAGCAAGCGGTATACGTATAAACGGCTCATCTGCGAACAGTTTCACTTACACTTTTGAGAGCAATGTACGTAAGTATCAGACAGCCACAATGGATACTGGAGAAAACGAAAAAATCTCTGGGGGTAGTACAGCAGTTAATATACACGCTTTCAGTCCTAAAGAGGGCGAGGTAGCGGATGGTAATGAATACAGGTTTGCGAATGTCCGTTACAATGGGGTAACACATAACTTCTATCCAGAGGTTAATATGGTATACAAGATAGACGGCACACAATATGATGGTAATTCACCATATCGTATAGCTTCGACAATGGGAGAGGTACTTAGGAAGTCCAAATCAAGCTCTCTGTATTTATTCAAGCTAAACGGGGTAGGACAGACCACCACAGGGGTAACTTATTCCGACTCAGCTTTAGGCGGAACGGTGAGCAGGGGAAGCAGACATGTAGTTATTCCTGCAGGAGCGGATGTACATATCAAGGCAGAGCCTAAGAATATCACTCTTGATTTATATGGTTATGCACTTGACAGTATAAATGCTGATACAGACTCAACTTTTAAGCCAGAGAAATTCACATCACATAAATATACAGACATAGTAGCAAGCGGTAGGAATGTAGATACCGAGTGGAACGGTAAGGCAAACAGACCAGCCCTAATAAAGCATTTTAGTGACTGGACAGATAATATACTTGACATAAGGAACTTTAGTGCGGACTTTGAGTTACATGTAAATGGTATTAAAAAGGCAAGCAATTTTAGTGCCGTGGTAGGGGATATCAAGCGTAACAAGTCCATTACCGAAGATGGGGTATATCAGCTTCAGTTTAAGAAAGGCAGTTTACTTTCCAACAGGGATTATAGTCTGCTTATAAAGCAGATAGCCAGCGACTATCAGTGTAGTGAGTCTGAGGCTGAGGGGGTATTTAAGGCGAGTGGTATTTACACTTCGATATTAAATGCCATTGAGAGCAGTACTTCGGATATCAACAATTCAGGTCAGGCGAAGCTTGGGCAGGTTGATTGGACTAATGACTTAGGTAGTGACGGCAACTGGTACGATGAATATGTAAATACCTTTGTAGTGAGGCGATTCACCAACAAAGGTAACAAGATAAACAGTATTACCGCCACCGACAAGATTGATTATGGTTTAGCACCCGATGGAAGTGAAAGAAGGCTTCAGAATGCAAATTATAACAGAGTTAACCGTGCATTTTGGAAACTCAGTATATTCTTTAATCCTGCAAGAGCAAAGGAGGTAAAAGACCTCTTAGTAGGCAGGGGTAGTTTCTATGACCCGTCTAAGAGATGGTCGAAACTTTCAGAAGCAAGGGACAGCTTTACGGTACTTATGCATGGAGTCAGGGTGCAGAGGGCTGATTTCGGTATTTCGGCTGACAGCACTAAAGAGTTTTAGAAATACATAACGTCTTTTTATAATCCGACACTTTATATTTAGGTGTCGGATTTTTTATGCCTTGAGTTTGAAAAATACCATCCCTGAGAAATCTTACAAAAAACAGCACCTGTTTTAGACTATCGAGAAAGGGCTTGCAGTGTCTGAGTTGGTTTCTTTAATATCGTTAAAAGCTATACCATTTACTACTTTTAGAAGAGAGGCTAAATTATTTTTTGCGATATAAAATAAAAACACGGTGTAACTATAGTGTATCTTTAATTTAAGCTGGAAAATTACCAGCTGTGAAGGTGCAGGTATTCGTCTGTATGCCTGTTAATTACTGCCTGTGCGAAAGTTTGAAATATAGTTGCTTTTCTGTGTTTTTTGTGATAAAATCAAGGAACTCAGGGGTATTATTATTTAACCCCGTTCATTTGTTATGGGTTTATATTCAGAATACACCTGCTAGAAGTTAGACTTATCTGCTACAATAACGACTTAGTTACTATAATTACAGCTGAAGCCTGTTGAGACTACAGACAGTGTACCTTTTTGGTACTTGTAGTCTGTCTGATATTTTGTCTTAGAAATTTAGAAATTTTTGTATTAATTACAGAAAAAAATCTACTACAAGTCAGACTTATCTGCTACAATAACGACTTAGTTACTATAATTACAGCTGAAGCCTGTAAGCCTACAGACGGGAACAAAGAAAAACCTTGATTTTGGGGTATTTATAGCGTATAATCTGCAACCAGAGCCTTATATTATTCTGTCATTAAGTTAGTAAATCTTGCTGATTTCAACCTTTTATCTGCTTTAATATCGACTTTATCCTGTTTTCAGAAAGCTAAAAGTAAAAGAGAGCCACTTAAGGAATATTTCTATGGTTATCTTTGAAAACCTGCCTGTTTTGTGCTTTGGGAAGTGAAGACAGATAGCAGGTTAAGGATTGGCTACTTCTCTTTTTTTCTATGTTTTTTATGGTAAAATATATATGTATCCAAAAACTTTTGAGCTACCTAAAATTTTTACACAGACATATTTTTTTGTATATTTTAGGGGAAATTTAGGGGCTTGTGAAAAAAATAATAGCGGTATTGAGTGGTAAGAAAATTTTTACTTTAACGAAAAATTTTATATGTGATATTTTTAATGAACCTTAAGGAAACTTTTAAGAGCCTTTAGGTTTTTATTTTTTTCATCTGATTTGAAGCCTTTTATACATTTACATTTTATATTTGAGAAAAAAGTGATAACTGTTAAGCCGAAATCACTTTTTAACAGCAGAATTATAAACACTGATATGCTTTTATTATGTAATGAAGGGAGGAAGGGTAATATGGATTTTAAGCATGATGTAAAGACCTTTGAGGTTAATGTGGTGGATGATGAAGAGGTAGTAGTTTCCTATACAGGTTCTATAGTACTGTTGCCAAAGATAGACTTTAACTCACTTGTAAGTGATAGGGGTAAGCTAAATAGGGCTGAGAAACTTAAAGACAGTCTGCTCCATCTGTATTTGAATGAGACTCCAAAGGTAAGAGAGAAGGATAGTGAGATAGCAGAGCTTAAGTCTGCAAATGAAACAGCCGTATCCGATTATTTCAATTCCATACGAGGCACTAAAAGCAACAGGGGTAGTGGCAACAGGGCTAGTGCAGAGATTTTAGCAAGAGCCGTACGAGGCGACTCTTTAAGCGATATTATGAAGGGCAGGTACACATATAACAGCAGAGGAAACAAAAGGATATACGAGAGGCGTAAGATATTCTTTGCATTATCGGTTAAAAAGCCTGAAGATTATGAGCGTATACTTAATTTATACAACAGCTATCCGAGTATATTTGATTGCACTCTTGAAGAATTATCTGCGTGGTATTATAAGCGTTTAAAGAAAGGGGTAGGTTCTGATGAAGGTATATAAGGATGAGGCTACAGGCTACTTATTTATTGAGGATATGTCTGATGGTGTAGCTGTTTTATCTAATAAGCGTTACTTGGAATACAAGAGCAGAATTAAGAGTCTGTTATCGGAGAGAGACATCCTTAACAGTAGGTTTGAGGAGCTTTCAAAGAAGTACAATAAGCTGTCGGAAGAGCCTAAGAGCTTACAGTCATTGCCAGAGGGTTCTGTGGCTGAGCTTAATACAGGTATTGCCATCGGTATGTTCTGTAAATCGGAAAATGTTGATTATGCTCTTGCAGGCTTTATATTTGAAGAATTTAAGAAATGGTATGAACAGTATAATGGTAGTGAGCTTATTGCTGGTATTAGGGCTAAGCATGGTATCTGATTACTGAGCTTTATATTCTTTTTGTACTTTTAATATATGGCGGATTAATTACTTATCAGGGGTATAATCCGCTATTTTTAATGAAGAATAGCTTATAGCATACATAATAGATAAAAATGGGGCTAAATAACTGGTAACTTTCTGTATTTACAGAATATTGAAACAGAGTTACATTATCATAACGGTAATGGATAGCCACCTTTTGGTATATACAGCCTTTAGAGTACCGATACAGCCTTTAGAGTACCTTGGAGTGCTAAACAGCCTTGAGAAAGCTATTACAGCACTTAATTCAGCCTTTGGGGTATCCGTAGCCTTGCTTTTTCCTGTTTTTTATTTAGAAAGCTGGTTATTTCAGACAGTTTATTTAAAGAGAACAAAAGAAGAGCTGTAAGATACCAGGCGGATAATATAAAAATATTTCTTTTCCTGCAAGCTGGTTTTTTATATTCCTGCGTTCAGAAAAATATGCTTTTCATACATAATAAATCAGGTGATTTAACTGCATTTTCTGATATTAATTTTTCATCCAACAATATCGTTTTATACTTTTCAGCCGAATAAGAGTGTTCGGAGCATGGTGACCGACATTTTCAGTCATACTAATCGGTATAAATCGAAATTTGAAAGGAGCCTATTTATTATGGTTAATGAAAACAGAACAGATTTTCCGAATTCAGGTGCAGTAAACAGTATTAAGAGCCTTGCAGGAAAAGCAGAAGCAAAGATATTTGGCTATGCGAGGGTAAGCAGTATCGACCAGAATCTTTCAAGGCAGACAGATGCCCTTATGAAGTTCGGTGTTGCTAAAGAGGACATCTTTACTGATAAGAGGTCAGGTAAGGATTTCGAGCGTGAGGGGTATCTTGACTTAAAGAAGCGTCTTAGGAGGGGCGATACTCTGGTTATAAAGGAGCTTGACCGTCTTGGAAGGAGCAAGGAGATGGTAAAGAATGAGCTTAAATGGTTAAAGGAAAACGGTATTCGTGTAAAAATACTTGATATTCCTACAACACTTACAGAGACTGAAGGTCAGGACTGGGTATTTGACATGGTTTTTAACATTCTTATTGAGGTAATGTCATCAATAGCAGAGGAAGAGAGGTTAATGATACACAAACGACAGTCTGAAGGAATAGCATCGGCAAGGGAAAGAGGGGTAATTTTTGGGAGACCGATGATAGTTAAGCCTGATAATTACGAGGAAGTGATGGAAAAGGTATTTTCAGGAGAGATAACGGCAGTAGGTGCAATGAAGGTACTTAAGCTTAAAAGAGGCACATTTTACAAGATGAGAAAGACCTATTACGGAGGTGATGACGCAGACATAAACTGAAGTTTTATTTCCAGTAATTAATATGGCTGTTATTTTCGCCATGCAGGTATTCTGTTTTAAAGAATGGGTATTGCCTGTCATGTGTAAGTCCTGTTTTCATGTATAAGTCTTAGGGGTATATATCATTTTTAATAGGTATATGCCCTAAAAAAATGCTAAGGCAGAAAATTTATGCTGTGTTTCAGTTCTTTCCTCATGTTTAGTTCCAGGTATTAGTTTGAAGTATACATATCACATTTCTTTTGAAGTGCATAAATATTTTATGTGGAGGAGTATGATATGAACACGCTTTATTTTACAGCCAAGGAAGTTGCAGTGATGCTCGGAGTGTCAAAGGGCAAGGCTTACGGAATAATAAAGGAGCTGAACTGTGATTTGGAGAAAGAAGGCTATCTTGTGGTGGCAGGAAAAGTTCCGAGGGCATACTTTGCCAGTAAGTATTATGGGGGAATTGAAGGCAACCTTTCAGTAAACCTTAATGAAACAGCAGGCTCTGAGTGCCAGCCTGAAATGTAGGAAGTTAATATGAAGATAAAGGTCAGATTAAAGAAAGGAGAGGCATTTTATGGCATCTTTCAAACAGGAGACAAATAAAAAGTGGTCTGTACAGTTTTATTATAAGGATTTTACTGGAAAGACACAGAGAAAGCACAAGTACGGTTTTAATACAAAAAAGGATGCAAAGCTCTGGGCGGAGGAGTTTATCAGGAGAGAAGAAGGAAATATAAATATGAACTTTGAGTCGCTTTATGAAGAGTATATTTCCGACATAAGCCAAGACCTTAGGGAGAGTTCCCTTAAGGTAAAGAAGAATATAGTGGAAATGTACATACTGCGGTACTTCAGGGGTATTAAGCTGTCCAAGATAGACTCAAGGTTCATAATGAAATGGCAGGTTGAGATTAAGAAGAGAAGACTTTCGGATTCATATCTCAGTACGATAAACAGCCAGCTTAGTGCCATATTTAACTATGCATGCAGGGTTTATAACTTACCTAACAATCCATGTAAGATGGCAGGAACTATGGGGAGAAAGCGGAAGGGTAACATCGGTATCTGGAGTCAGGAGGATATGGACGCTTTTCTTGAGGCGGTATCTGACAAGACAGAAATAAGATATGCATTTTTTCTTATGTACTGGACAGGTATCAGAGTAGGAGAGCTTTTAGCCCTAACTGTTAGTGATTTGGACTTTGATAAGGGAACTTTAAGCATAACAAAGTCACTAAACCGTACAGGTGGCAGGGATATAATTACTCCACCTAAGACAGAGGCAGGAATAAGAACCATACACCTGCCTGAGTTCGTGCTTGCTGAGATGAAGGAGTACTGTGACAAGCTATATGGAAGGACTGAAAGTAACAGGCTGTTCACTGTAACGAAGAGCCATCTTGAGAAAGAGATTAAGAGGGGAGCAGGTATTGCAGGTCTTAAGCGTATAAGAGTGCATGATTTACGCCACAGCCATGTGTCCATCCTAATCTCAAGAGGCGTAAATATAGGTGTCATAGCAAAACGCCTAGGTCACGAAAGCATAAGGACTACGCTTAATACTTATGCCCATATATTTGATGAAGATGCAAAGAAGGTTGCCGAAATACTTGATAATGGTTATACGGGAGGTAATGAATAAAAATGCCAGGGATACATAAGAATAAGACGGTAGCTTTCCGTCCGAGTAAATGTGAGCGGATTATGATAGAGGAGAAGGCAGCCTTAAGCGGTCTTACTAAAAAGGACTTTATAACAAGGAGTTGTATCAATTCAAAGATTTGTGTTGTCGGCAGTATTGAGAACATAAAATATATCTTAGATGCCGTAAGAGAAATGAGATACAGCCTTATAGAGATAGGAGAGAGGCTAAGCAGTGAAAAGCTGGCGGAAGGAGGAGGTAATGCAGGAGAGCTTCCACTTTCTAATGACACTTTAATTGAAATGTCGTTGCGGTATGCCGTTTTATGCTCTATAATAGTAGATATTTTAGACGGAAGTGCGTATTTATTTGATAAGGAAGCCCCAGAAAGGGTTAGTGCCAGTGAGAGGCTTGCCCATATTGAAGAACTTATTGATTCGGTAGAGAAGGATGGGGTAGAAATGGAGACTAAGGAAATTTTGTGAAGTTATGTCAATTTTACTGCCTATACTGAAGTTTGAGTTAGGATAAGCTTGACATAATATAGTCTATATGCTATGCTGTTATCAGATAAGACTCATAGAGCGTGAGTATAAAGAAAACTCAATAGAAGATTTGGTCATAGAGCGTGACCAAGTAAAATAAAAGAAAAGCTCACCGAGAAGACAACTCCTGTTTACAGGGGTTGTTTTTATCATAGGAGAAAAGATGGCTAAGAAGAGGTTTGTATTTTTATCAAATGAATTTTATAGTATATATACTGCAACTGAGTATCCAGAAATGGAGCAAAAGCAAATAGAACATATATTCAGGCTTGTGTTGAGATAGATGGTGTTCAATTTGCTATCCCTTTGAGGTCTGATATAAACCATCCCCATGTTTTGTGGACTGATAAAGCTAATCATTGCGGAGTTGATTTTTCAAAGGCGGTGGTAATTAAAAGGGAAAGCTATATTGATATGAACATAGAACCATATTTAAGACAGAAAGAGTTTGATGCTTTGCGAGGAAAAGATTATAAGATTAAGTGTAAAATGCAAAAGTACATTAAAAAATATAAAGAAGCAAAGCAGGATTTGAGTAAGCCTGTAAATCAGAGACTTGTACAGTATTCAACTCTCCAATATTTCGAGGAAGATTTGGGCGTTGATTAAATTTATGAAAAAATATACCAGCTAATGTGTATAAAATAGCTAAAAGCCTGTGAAGGGATATAAATGAGGCACGGGCTGTTTCTGGGATAAAAGAGTAAAAACAGTGTGTACCAGACAGCACCAGAATGAAAAAAGGCTTTAATATTGTCTGAAAAACGATGGGATGTATGGAAAATGACCAATGTTCAGAAGAGCTTGAATAACATAAAGTAACGCCACAAATCCAGTATTTATAAGGATTTGTGGCGTTTTTTGGTGTGCTTTGAGTACGGAGTGAGTACTGTCAATCACGCTTAAATTTTGTACATTTTATCAACGTGATTAACATTAGGGGCAGGTAGGAAACAGTGGTTTATAGTCACAGAGTAAACCACCAGCTAAGCTAGTGGTCATGATTTTACTGTTTGAGAACTCGAAAGTTCCGTTTTACATTGCGATTGTCAGATGATATACTAATAAATAGAGAGACAATGATGATATTTGTTGTAAATTCAACTATTTGAATTGTTCAAGCGAAGGATTTGAGATGGTAGTATCCTACAACAAACTTTGAAAATTGTTAATTGATAATTTACATAAAACATTAAAGGATAACTTAAAAATGGGAGGATTTTTGTAATGGAAGAAATTATGACAGTTAGCATTGAGTTAGAAAAGGAGGCAGAACGCATTTCAAAATTTCGTAGCAAAATGAAGGCCTATCTAACAAGATTTGGTGCATGTTATGACAAATTTACAATTACAGAAAATGATACTTTGCTTGGCTATATTTCTGAAACTGCAGTGTCAAATTACCTTTTAGAGAACTATGGTGATAAAATTGAAGTAAGACGATGGGCAGATTTGTTTGACTTGAACAGGATAGAGAGTGCAGTTGAGAATAATAACAGTGCCAAGGAAGAAGTCGAATATGTTAAAAGCTATTTTTATGACAAATACGATTTAGAAATAGTAGAAAAAAAGAGTGGAAAAACTATTTTTGTAGATGTAAAAACAGCGGAAACAAGCAAAGAACCACAATTGACGTGGAATTTTTTATATCCTGTAGTGCAGAATCAGAGAGAAGGAAAAGACTGTGTTATTCTATGCTACTATTATAAAATAGCGAATCTGAAAAAAATAATATTGGTAGGATATATATCGGAGGAAGAAATATCTCGTAAACATATATTAAGAGCAGGAAGTCGAACAAGGTTTGGAACTTTAAATCAAATCGATAATTATGAAACAAAAGTCACTGACTACCAACGATTGGCGAGAATGCTTAATATCTATTACGGATATATAAGGAGAGAACCAGAATGAATAAGATGAGATGTGAAACAGTTGATGGAAGGATAAGAAATATAGCGACATTAAAAACCTTGTTCCCCAGTTGTGTCACAGAGTGCGAGGGAGAGAATGGTCAGATTGAAGAACGTGTGAATTATGCTGCACTTCGACAAATGTTTGGAGAAGGCATTTCTAAAGAAGGGGAATCATATGAATTTACTTGGGTGGGCAAAAAAAATGCTTTTGTAGCAGCAAACAGCCCAACTAGATCTACACTTCGACCAATAGTTGAAGAGAGCATAGATTGGGATTCAACCGGTAATATTTTTATAGAAGGAGATAATCTTACGGTACTTAAATTACTTCAGGAAAGTTATTTAGGTGCGATTAAGATGATTTATATTGATCCTCCATACAATACAGGTGGAGATTTTATATATGCTGATGATTTTAAAATGGATGTTGATGAGTATAAGGAGTTGATTGGATTGCAAGATAGTTCCGACAACCGTCTATTCAAAAATACAGATTCAAACGGACGATATCATTCTGATTGGTGTTCAATGATTTATGCAAGATTGATTCTAGCAAGAAATTTATTGACAGACGATGGAGTGATATTTATTTCATTAGATGACAACGAGCAAGCTAATATGAGGAAAATCTGTGATGAAATTTTTGGAGAGGGGAATTTTATAGCTCAATGTGTACGAAAAAGAAGAGATAGCCAGGCAAATTTGTCAAAGAATATATCACCGATACATGAGTACATGTTTATTTATGCAAAGAAAAAGGGAGATATTTTAAATCGTGTAAAAGCCAACATAGATGAGAGTGAGTATAAAAATCCTGATAATGATCCACGAGGAGCTTATAAAACAATGCCTTGTACTAATAAAGGGGGTGTGGTTTATACAGTTACGACTCCGACAGGTAAAGAAATAACTGAAGAGTGGAGATTTAAGCAGGAAACATATTATTCATTGCTTAATGATAATAGGCTTGTTTTCCCAAAAGGTGGTGAAGGAAAACCTAGATATAAACTGTTCTTAAGTGAAAAGATGGAAGAAGGACAGTTAGCTAATACATGGCTGGATAATCTTGCATCTAATCAGGAGGCAACTAGAGAATTAAAAGCTATATTTGGGGATAAAGTCATTTTTGATACCCCTAAACCACTTGGACTGTTGAAGTTTTGTTTGGAACTTGCCTCAGACAAAGACAGTATTATTCTAGATTTTTTTGCGGGTTCTTGTAGCACAGCACATGCTGTTATGCAATTAAATATGGAGGATGGTGGTAATAGAAAGTATATTATGGTACAGATTGATGAAAGCTGCGATGAAAAATCTGATGCGTATAAGCAAGGATATGAAACAATAAGTGCTATTGGAAAAGAACGTATTAGGCTAGTTTCGGATAGTATTAGAAAAGACAGTGCGAATACAGATTTAGGAGTGAGAATATTTAGGGTTTCTGATTCAAATATGAAAGATGTTTATTTCTCACCAGCAGACATAGAACAGTCCTTGTTGTCAATGCTAGAGTCAAACATAAAAGAAGATAGAACAGATTTGGATCTTTTGTTTGGTTGCCTTCTTGAATGGGGACTTCCATTATCATTACCTTACAGTTCTGAGAAGATTGAAGGTTATACTGTTCATAACTACAATGCCGGAGATTTGATTGCTTGCTTTGATGAGAATATTCCTGATTCTGTAATTAAGGAGATTGCAAAGCAGCAGCCTCTTAGAGCAGTATTTAGAGATAGCAGTTTTGCAGGAAGTCCATCAAAGATTAATGTAGGTGAAATCTTTAAGATTATGGCACCAGATACAACAGTAAAAGTAATATAATAAGGAGAATTAAGCTACAATTTAAGCATCAGAAGTTTTAGGCTGATGTTGCAAAAGCTGAGTAGATGTTTTTACAGGGCAGCAAAATGGTTACTTTTAAAAATTTTCCTTGAAAAATCCCTCAAATATGATACAATTAAAAAGTTAACCTACTATAAGTATTTAGAATGAGGTAAAAATAATGGCTTTAGCTAAAAGAAATGATATTAGGAATATTGCAATTATAGCCCATGTAGACCATGGTAAGACTACACTTGTAGATGAACTTTTGAAACAAAGTGGTGTATTTAGAGTAAATCAGGAAGTAGCCGAGCGTGTAATGGACTCAGGTGATATAGAGAGAGAAAGAGGAATCACCATACTTGCAAAGAATACAGCTGTTACTTACGGAGATGTAAAGATAAATATTATAGATACTCCAGGTCATGCCGACTTCGGTGGAGAGGTTGAGCGTGTGCTAAAGATGGTTGATGGAGTTATATTAGTAGTGGATGCTTTTGAGGGAGCAATGCCACAGACAAGGTTTGTACTTACAAAGGCACTTGCACTTGATCTTCCTGTTATATGCTGTGTGAATAAGGTAGACAGACCTGAGGCACGTCCGGCAGAAGTAGTAGATGAGGTGCTTGAACTCTTGCTTGAACTAGATGCAAATGAAGAACAGCTTGACTGCCCATTTATATTTGCCTCAGCAAAATCAGGTTATGCATCTCTTGATGCAGACGTGAAGGGAACAGATATGAAACCTTTGTTTGAAACCATTCTTTCACATATACCTGCACCTGAGGGAGATAGTGATGCACCTTTACAGACTCTCATAAGTACTATAGATTATAATGAGTATGTCGGTCGTATAGGTATAGGCAAGGTAAGCAACGGTACCATTAAAGTAAATGGTGAAGTCATGCTTGTAAATCATCATGATGTGTCCAAAAAACAGAGGGTAAAGGTAACAAAACTTTATGAGTTTGAGGGATTAAATAAGGTAGAGGTTGAAAGTGCTACGGTAGGTGCTATTGTTGCTGTTTCAGGTATTTCAGATATACATATAGGAGATACTTTATGCGATGTAAATAATCCTGAGGCAATTCCTTTCCAGAAAATATCCGAACCTACACTTGCAATGAATTTCATAGTAAATGACAGTCCTTTTGCAGGAACAGAGGGAAAGTTTGTGACTTCAAGGCATCTGAGAGACAGGCTGTATAAGGAGTTAAATACAGATGTAAGTCTTAGAGTAGAAGATACAAGTACAACAGAGGCTTTTAAGGTTTCAGGAAGAGGCGAACTTCATCTGTCTGTACTCATTGAAAATATGCGTCGTGAGGGCTTTGAGTTTGCAGTAAGTAAGCCTGAGGTATTATATAAAGAAGATGAAAAAGGTGGTACACTTGAGCCGGTAGAGCAGGCTATTATAGATGTGCCTGAAGAATTTTCCGGAGCAGTAATTTCTAAGCTGTCTGAGAGAAAGGGTGAGCTTAGAAATATGACTACAAACGCAAGTGGTACTACAAGGCTTGAATTTATGATTCCTTCTCGTGGACTCATTGGATATAGAGGTGAATTTCTTACCGACACCAAGGGAAATGGTGTGATTAATACTATCTTTGAGGGATATGTACCTTTTAAGGGAGAGATAAGTTATCGTGGACAGGGTTCTCTCATTGCGTTTGAAACCGGAGTGAGTGTAACTTATGGACTCTTCAATGCACAGGAGAGAGGTACACTTTTTATCTCGGCAGGAGAGAAAGTTTATAGCGGTATGATAATCGGGCAGAACGGTAAGGCAGAGGATGTAGAGGTAAATGTATGTAAGACAAAACATCTCTCTAATACCCGTTCATCAGGCTCTGATGATGCGCTTAAATTATCGCCTCCAAAGATACTTAGTCTTGAGCAGGCAATAGACTTTATAGAAACAGATGAACTTCTTGAGATTACTCCTAAGAATTTAAGAATAAGGAAGAAAATTTTAGACCCTCTTGCAAGAAAAAGGGCAGGAAGAAAGAATTAATTATCCTATTGTATTATATGAAATAAAATTTTGTAACCTATGGTGTGAATAATTTAGATTGCTCAAGGTATTAGGGGCAGTTTTAAAGGTTTTGAGGTTTGTATTATCCTAAGAAAAGGTGTATAATGTTTGAATAAGCATTTATAAGTTTTTAGTAAAGGCTTAGTTCGGGTTAAGGTAAGTTTACAAGGAGAATTGAGATGGAAAGAGAAGAGTTTTTACAGGTGTATCGTCATTCACTCGCTCATGTGCTTGCTAAGGCGGTATTTGAGATATTCGGTGAGAGTGTTCAGATAGCTATCGGACCACAGATAGATGATGGTTTTTACTATGATTTTGTACTTCCAAGGGCAGTTACGGAAGATGACTATAAAGTTATTGAAGATAAGATGCGTGAGATTTTAAAACGCAAAGAAACGTGGACAAGGACGGAGCTTTCAAAAGAAGAGGCTCTTGAGAAATTTAAGGATCAGAAGTTTAAGGTTGAAATTATTAACGAACTTCCGGAAGATGCTACTATTACTACTTATAATACAGGTGATGATTTCTGTGACCTTTGCCGAGGACCTCATATTGAAAACTCTGCAGAGCTTTTAAATGTAGCTTTTCAGGTAAAATCTGCCTCAGGTGCTTATTGGAGAGGTGATGAGAAGAGGGATAGACTTCAGAGAATTTATGTGTATGCTTTTCCAACAAAGGATGAACTTAAGGCACATTTAAACCTTATAAAAGAAGCACTCGAAAGAGATCATAAGAAACTTGGTCCAAAGCTTGACCTCTTTATGTTTAATGAAACAGCACCGGGTATGCCGTATTGGCTGCCAAGAGGCTGGAGGCTTTATCAGGAGCTTATTAATTTCTGGAGAAAGATCCATGTTAAGCATGGCTATCAGGAAATATCCGCACCTGTTATCAATAACCGTAAGCTTTGGCTTATAAGCGGTCACTGGGCTCATTATGTAAACAATATGTTTATAGTACCCGGATTTGAAGATGACCTTACGGAGAGAACCTTACAGAACATAGAGCTTGATTCAGACTCAACCTTTGCAGCAAAGCCTATGAACTGTCCAAATGCTATGCTTACCTACAAGCGTACTGTGCATTCTTACAAGGAACTTCCAATCAGATATAATGAAATAGATGTAATACATAGAAAAGAAAAATCAGGCCAGTTGAATGGACTTTTTAGAGTTCAGGAATTTAGGCAGGATGATGACCATACTTTTGTAATGGAATCTCAGATAGAGGAAGAGATTGCAGATGTAATGGAAGTAGCAGACCAGATTTACAATACTTTCGGTATCACATATAGGGCAGAACTTTCTACAAGGCCAGATGATTTTATGGGAGATATTGAGGTATGGAATCGTGCTGAAGCCGCACTTAAGAAGATACTTGACAAGAAGTATGGCGAAGGTGGCTATGAAGTAAATGAAGGTGATGGAGCTTTTTATGGTCCTAAGATTGACCTCCAGATTAAGGATGCACTTGGAAGAGAATGGCAGTGTGGTACTATCCAGCTTGACTTCCAACTTCCACATAACTTTGAGCTTACTTATCAGGATAGTGACGGTACTATCAAAGAGCCGGTAGTTATCCATAGAGCTATTTTCGGTTCTTTTGAAAGATTTATAGGTATTCTTATTGAGAACTATAAAGGAGAATTTCCATTCTGGATTTCTCCATATCAGGTAGCTATTGTTCCTATTAGAACAGAGCATAATGAGTATGCTAAGGAAATAGAGGACAGGCTTTATGAGATGGGCATTCGTGTAGAGGCAAACTATGATGACAAGAACATGAATGAAAAAATAAAGGGCTTTAAGCTGATGAAGGATCCTTATATCATAGTGGTTGGTGATAAGGAGAAGGAAGAGGGTACAGTTTCTATAACTGTTCGTGGACAGAAACAGCAGATGCATGGAGTTCCGCTTGAAACTTTCTACAAGATGGTTGAAAAATTGCAGCAGACTAAGGCTCAGCAGCTAATAAAAGATGTATCTGAAATTGAATAAGCAATAAAGGTTTTGGTGACTTGAGATGTAGGTTTGTTATATGCTTGTAGAAGGCAAGTAAAGGAAAAGTATGGATAAAGAAAAGTATATTGCATTAAAAGCAGAGGATGTTCACAGAAGACTTATAACGGATGTGGCATTAAATATGGATAAGGCGGAAGAGTTCCTTGAGGAGCTTACTGCTACAGATAGGTATAAGGAAGACCATATATTCCGCGCGAGTATCGAAACTTCCAAAGTATATATACTTTCAATTAAAGGTAAGACATCGGAGGTAATCAAGAGATGTAGCCATTTGATAGAAGTAGCTATAATACTTCAAGAATGGGAACTGCTTTCTTTTGATTACAACATGATGGGAAATGCTTATTTTTTGTTAGGGCTGTATGAGAAGGCCTTAGAATATTATTATATATCTATTACATTGGAGAGAGAGCATGGTTTGAAAAATACCATGCCTGTTTCCTATGCCAATATAGGCTTAGTTTTCCTAAATGTTGGATTGTATGAGAAATCAATGGAATATCTTAGATTAGCATTAGGATATATTGAATATGCTGATAAGGATTATTTTAGGTTTAGGGAAAAGAAAATTCATATTCTTGCCGATATTATGACAGCTATAACCAAGATGGAAAATCCAAATATAGAAGAATTGAATGAAATATATAACCAGATTAATGAATTTGATCTTGAAGGAATTGATCAAAGCATTATCGATGTTTATTATATAGGATTAATGCATTATTATTTTTGGAAAAAAGATTATGATAAGGCAAAACAGGCATATTTTGATGCTATGAAATATGTTGCAAATGATCATATAAATAAGATAGCAATAGTATATTCTTTTATAGAAGAATGTGACAAACATGGGCTTGATGTTGAGTTTTTTGCGGATGAACTGATAGAAGCGGAAAAAATGGAGAAAAATGGAAATGCAATTGATGAGCCTGTAGTCTATAAAAATTTAAGAAAATATTATCTAAAGCAAGGTAATGAGCAAAAGGCAGATGAATTATATAAAAAATATATTGTTTTTCTTGAAAATGATATTGAGCTTTCCAAGAAAAAACAGGCCAATTCTATTCAGATAATTGAAAATGCCTTTAAACTTAATAAGGATATAGGGTTTGAAGAAGATAAGGATAAGGAATTTAAGCTGGTTGCAGAAGAAGCAATCAAAAATAAAAATGAACTTCAAAAGACTTATGACAGACTTAGGATAATACATGAGATAGGACTGAAACTCACTTCTTCAACAGATTTAAATGAAGTGGTAAAATTGATTTATAAAAATATTTGTGAAAATATTTTGGTAGATACTTTTATGTTTTTGGCAGCAGAGCCGGAAAATAATCAGTTGCGTTCACTTTTAAGCTACAATATGGGTGTGATGAGCGATGGTTTTACAATATCATTATCAGATAAAGAAAGTTCTTTTGTAAAATGTTGCTTGTACAATAAAATCATTACCACAGAAGATAATGATTTTGCACCATGCTTAGGAAGTATAGATGATGTGGAGCATCCACCGGATGAAGACGTTATGAGGTCTGCATTATTTATCCCACTAAGCATAGGAGATAAGGTTATAGGAGCTTATTCTATTCAGAGTAGATATCCAAGAGCTTATAAATCTGAAAATTTGGATTTTTTAAATGAATTGCATCCATATCTTGTTATTGCTTTAAATAATGCTATTCATTCAAGGAAACTCCAAAATGAGATAGAGAGAAATCAGGAAATACAAGAAAAATTAAAAGAAGCGAACTGTATGTTGAGTAGAATAGCAGGACTTGATGCACTTACGCAGATAAGTAACAGAAGAGAATTTACTGAAAAGTTTCATGCACTGCGAAAAGAGGCACTTAATGGAAAGAAGATGATAAGTGTATTTATGTTTGATATAGATGATTTTAAGAAATATAATGATACTTATGGACATCTTGCAGGTGATGATGCACTAAAGAGAGCTGCTAATATAATAAATAAAAATATTATTGAGAATAAAGGAGTTGCGGCTAGATTTGGTGGGGAAGAATTTATCAGTGCCTGTACAGGACTAACTGAACAAGAAAGCTATGATTTAGGAAATAGGATAAGGCAGGAAATATTTGACTTAGGTATAGAAAATAAAAATACGGAGTCCGGTATTTTAAGCATGAGTATAGGAATTGCAATCTCTAAGCCTAATAAGGTAATAACTAAGTCTGAAATTATGGGAATGGCTGATGAGATGTTGTATGAGGCTAAGAAAACAGGCAAGAATAAAGTTATAATGAAGGTATTGGAATGATACAAAGAAGGATTTTATATGAAGATTAAGATTATTATGCTTTATTTAATTTTATCTATAAGTTTGTTGACTGCTTGTGGAAGTAAGGGGTCTAAAAAAAATGATGAGGTAAAATTATCAGATGAATTTACCTTGGAGCAGAAGGAACTTGAAGGAGTTATAAAGAAAATAAATGTTTTGTTTGCAGCAGAAGTTACAAAGGCTAAGGTATCAGCATTAAGTGCAGATAAAAGAGGAGCATCATTAGGCTATGTATTAGACCAAGACGAAACGGAAAAATTAATCAATCTTTTTCAAAAAGAAGAGATAAAGGCAGTAGAGGTGAGTCAGTCTGAATATAATTCTACGGCAACTAGGGATAATTATGGCTACAGGGTGGAATTTGTAGATAGCATGGATAGATTTTATCCGGGAGCTTCAAGATTGACCTGCTTTACTACTACTAATTATAATTATCTTGCTGTAATAGGTGATGGTGGAGGTACTCAGTTTTATAGAATAGGGCTGACAGATGAAATTATATCATTCTTAAATGAGGCATCATCCAATAATTATAAGGCATCTAGGGGAAGAACCGGATGGTTTGATAAAGTATTTAATCAGAAATAAGGAGATATAATGATTATAGGCATAATAGGAGCAATGGAAGAAGAAGTATCTAAGCTCAAAATAGAAATGACAGAGGCTATAGAGAAAGAGAAGGCAGGAATGAAGTTCTTGTCAGGGAAACTATATGGCAAGGATGTAGTGGTAGTCAGAAGTGGAATAGGGAAGGTGAATGCAGCAATCTGTACACAGATTCTTATTGATGATTATAAGATTGACAGGGTTATTAATACAGGTGTTGCAGGTGCAATAAACGAAAACTTGGATGTTGGTGATATAGTCATTTCAAAAGACGCCCTTTATCACGATGTTGATGTGACTGGGTTTGGGTATGAGGAAGGTATTATACCTAGGATGAAAACCTCAACTTTTACAGCAGATAAGGATTTGGCGTTAAAGGCTAAAGAAATCTGTGAGAGGGTAAATTCTGATATTAAATGTTTTATAGGCAGGGTAGTGAGTGGTGACCAGTTTATCAGTGCTAAAGAGAAAAAAGCATGGATTAAGGATAAGTTTAATGGTTATTGTACTGAAATGGAAGGCTGTGGAATAGCACATACTGCATATCTAAATAAGGTTCCATTTGTAATAATAAGAGCAATTTCTGATAAGGCAGATGGAAGTGCTACCGTAGATTATAGTGAGTTTGAAATGAAAGCAATAGAGCATACTGTAAAGTTGATGGCTGAATTAATTAAAGAAATGTAAATAAAAAATGACACTGTGAAATGTTTTACAGTGTCATTTTTTATTATAAATTAATCATACAGTTTGTTACAAAATATTATTAATCTTCTTCAATGACTTCTATGTCTAGGGAGTCGAAGTCTATTTCGTCTATAAAATTATCTTTTGTAAATCTAGTCTTGCTATGTTTCTTAAAGTCATTGATATTTTTATTTAGCCAAATTGGTCTGCTAAGATCATAGGTATAGCAGATTTCGTCTAAGGCAGCAAATATTTTTTTTGTACGATTCAGGGAAGAATCGTTATTTTCAATTGTTATATTTTTAACCATCTTCCCTGAAATAATTATTTTTCCCCAAAGTCTAAACATACATCACCTTATTTAATTGGCGTAATGCCCCAAATTTCTTCTGCATATTTTCTGATAGCTGTATCAGCAGCAAATCTTCCGGCAGAAGCTATGTTTACAAGAGATTTTTTTGTCCAGTCTCTCTGATTTTTGTAGTCATTCATCATATCGTATCTAGCTCTGCAATAATCACCGAAATCAGCCATACACATATATGGGTCTGCTATACCATGGTCGCCTACTAGGAGGTAACGGTGTATGTCGGAGAAATCATTGCCATTTATTCCATTTTTAAGGTAGTCAACGGCTCTTTTAAGACGGTGGTTCTCTTCATAATATTTATAAGGATTGTAACCATCACGCCATTTATCTTCAACTTCCCTATCTGTCATACCGAAGATGTAGATATTGTCACGACCTACAGCTTCAGAGATTTCCACATTTGCTCCATCAAGGGTACCTATTGTGACAGCACCATTTATCATAAGTTTCATATTACCGGTACCTGAAGCCTCTTTTCCGGCAAGAGAAATCTGCTCAGATATATCGCTGGCAGGCATGATATGTTCAGCCATAGTAACCCTGTAGTTTTCAAGAAAGACTACTTGTAGCTTTTTGCTGATTATAGGGTCTTTGGCTATTTCTTCACCGAGGTTTACTATGAGTCTTATTATAGATTTAGCTCTGTCATAGCCAGGTGCCGCCTTTGCAGCAAAGAGGTATGTCTGTGGTACTATGTCTAAGCTAGGATTTTCCTTAAGGTCTAAGTAGAGAGCTATAATTTGAAGTGCATTTAACAGCTGGCGTTTATACTCATGAAGTCTCTTTACATGTACATCAAAAACAGAGTCTGGATTGATTTTTATTCCACTGTCCTGAAAGAGCAACTCTGCAAAATCCTTTTTGTTAGCTAATTTAATTTCAGCTAATTTATCCAAAATAGCATTGTCATTTTGGAAAGCAAGAAGTTTTATCAAATCCGGACCGTTCTTTTTATATGAAGTACCGATAATCTCATCTAAAAGTCCTGAAAGTCTTGGGTTAGACTGGCAGAGCCACCTGCGATGAGCTATACCATTAGTAACGTTTGTAAATTTATCAGGAGTATCATCATAAAAATCTTTAAATACAGATTTTTTGAGGATGTCAGAGTGAAGCTCAGATACTCCGTTTACATTATGTGAACCCATTATGCAGAGATTTGCCATATGTATAACGCCACCTGAAATTATAGCCATATGGGAACATTTGCCCCAGTCACCGGCAAATTTATCATATACATGTTTACAATGTCTTTCATTTAATTCATGAATAATTTGATAAATTCTTGGGAGGAGTCTCCTCATCATTTCCTCAGGCCATTTTTCAAGAGCTTCTGCAAGAACAGTATGGTTAGTATAAGCGAGAGTTTTGCTTATTATATTAAATGCATTATCCCAAGAATAGTGGTATTCATCCATAAAAATACGCATAAGCTCAGGCACTATCATAGCAGGGTGTGTATCATTGATATGTATAGCTACCTTATCTGCAAGGTTATCAAGAGAAGGATAGTATTTCATATGATCTGCAATTATGTTTTGTGCAGATGCAGATACAAGAAAATACTGCTGTTTAAGGCGTAGCTCTTTGCCTTCGTAATGGCTATCTCTTGGATATAGTACCTTAGAAATAAGTTCAGCCTTGTTATTTCCCATAGTTGCTCTTGCATAGTCACCTCTTGAAAATGAATTCATATCGAAGGTATCTATATCACGACTACGCCATACTCTAAGTACACTTACACCCTTGCTGTCGGCACCGGAAATCATCATATCGTAAGGCACAGCTTCAACTTCCTCACAGTCAACCTGTTCTGTAATAAGTCCGTTCTCGGTCCAAGTTTCATTGACATGTCCTCCAAACTTAACTACGAAGGTTTTATCTGTACGAGGAGATAGCCAAACCTCACCACCGGGAAGCCATACATCAGGAAGTTCCATCTGCCACCCTTCAACTATTTTCTGTCTAAACAGACCATACTCATAGAGAATTGAAAATCCGGTAGCAGGATAGTTAAGAGAGGCAAGGGAGTCCATAAAGCAGGCAGCAAGTCTTCCAAGGCCACCGTTTCCAAGACCTGCATCAGGCTCCATCTCATATAATTCATTCAAGTCATAGCCATGTTTTTTTAGTATTTCAGCATAAATATTTGTAAGGCCTAAATTATAAAGGTTATTTTTGAGAGAACGCCCAACAAGAAATTCCATGCAAAGATAATAAACTCTCTTTCCTCCGGATTTGTTGTTAGCTTCTTTAAATTCACGACGTTTTGCGAGTAAAATATCTTTAACCGTAATCGCAGTAGCTTTATAAATCTGATCTTTTGTAGCTTCTTCAAAAGAAGCACCAAAATGTCTTGAAAGTTTGTCTGTAATTGCAGCTTCAATTTGATCAAAGTTTGTAACAGAAGTTTGTACCGGCTTTATAGCAGGCTCAGCTACTTCCCTTACATGACCATGTTTTTTCTTAAATTTGTTTGACACAGTAACCTCATTTCCTAGGGTTATCCCTAAATATAAAAATAAATAAACACACTAATTATCACATAGAATTAAAATAAAAGCAAGTTTTTATGAAAAATAGCTGTAAGTCCGGACGGCAATCAAAACACCTTACCATATATTACTATATGAATAAGGTGTTTGAATTTTATAAAAATTAGTATATAGATTATCTTCCTATAAGCCAGCTATACATTTCATCATATTTATTCGCTGAATTAGCCCAGCTGAAGTCTATTGTTGCAATATATTTACGGAGCTTATCCCAATCTTCAGGCTTATTATAGTAAAGGTCAATGGAGCGGTAAATTGCATTTGCCATATCATCAGGATTATATGCTGCAAAAGTAAAACCGTTACCTTCACCAAAACTGCAGTCGGTAATAGAATCTCTAAGTCCGCCTGTTTCTCTTACAATAGGTACTGTACCGTAGCGGCAGGCTATCATCTGTGAAAGTCCACAAGGTTCAGCCTTACTTGGCATTAAGAACATATCAGCACCGGCATAAACCTTTCTTGACAGGTCTTTGTTATAGGTAATCATAGCAGAGACCTTACCATGATACTGATTCTGCAGCCAAATGAAGTAATCCTCATATTTTCTGTCACCCTTACCAAGTACAACAAGCTGTACTTCACAGTTTCTTACTATATTTTCCATTGCCTGAGTAATAAGATCAAGTCCCTTATGTGCCACAAGTCTTGAAATAATAGCTATAACAGGGATATTGGCATCCTCTCTAAGTCCTGCAAGTCTCTGGAGTTCTAATTTATCCTGAAGTTTTCCTGAAAAATCCTCAGGAGTAAAATTGTGTGATATGGCTATGTCTGTAGCAGGATTGTAACCTTCAGCATCTATACCGTTTAAGATACCCCTTGTTTTCCAGTTATTCTTTTTAATCATATCTTGAAGTCCATGTGCAAAAGCTGCATCTTCAAGTTCTTTTGCATAAGACTCACTTACAGTAGTTACGCAGTCACTTGTTTCAATAGCTCCTTTAACAAGATTTACACAGCCTTCATACTCAACAAAAGCACCGGCTTCAGGAGGAAGGTCAAATACGGTAGGCATGATTTTTAAATCATACTGTCCCTGATACTCAATATTATGTATGGTAAATATGAGTTTGATGTCATAATGGTACTTGCAATTATTATAAATTGGTATGAGAGCAGTCTGCCAGTCATTTGCATGAATAATATCAGGCATAAAGTCGATAAAGTAAAAACTATCCATTACCGCCTTAGAGAAAAATGCATAACGTTCACCATCATCATAAAAACCATAAAGTCCGTTACGATGGAAGTAATATTCGTTATCTATAAAATAATAGGTCACACCATCCTTTTTTAATTCGAAAAGCCCACAGTAAAGATTTCTCCAAGAAAGTCCTACATTGTAGTTGCAAAGATACTTTGCTTCATTTTTATATTGCTCACCCATATCACTATAGTAAGGCATCATAACTCTTACATCGTAATCACCTCTGGCAGCAAGAGCCTTTGGAAGGCTTCCAAGTACCTCTCCAAGTCCGCCTGTAGCAGCAAATGGGAGCACTTCAGAGCCAACAAAAAGAATTTTCTTTTTTTCTGGAGCAGCTTTATTAGATTTTTCAGCATCTTTTGTAATTTCTTTATTTATCATAGCAGCCACCTGTTCAACCTGTGTATTAGTTTCTTTAACTTCTTTTTTAGCCCGCTTAGTTTTGGCAGGCTCTTTCTTAACAGTTTTTTCAGTTTTCTTAGTCGTAGCCTTTTTCACAGTTTTTTTAGGCTTTTCTTCTTTTTTAGCCTCAGTATCTTTACGGCTCTTTTTAGCAGCCTTTTTACCATTGTCAGCTGTTTCCTTAGTCATTTCAGCTGATGGCTTTTCTGATTTCCCAAGTACTGTCCCTTTAACCTTTGTTTCTGAAGTATTGTCCTCAGCTTTTGTTACAGAAACTTTATTTTTAACAGCCTTGCTCTCTTCAGCCTTACTTTCTTCAACTTTTAAATTTTCAACTGTAAGATTTTTACTTTTTTCTGTTTCCTTTAGCTTATTTGTAGCCATTTTAACCTCCCTTTGAAAGAACCGATTATATGAGTCTAGGGTCAGAAAGCAAGTATGCTTTTTGACCCTTAATAGGTTACTATAAAATAGAATTCTTTTCAATAAAGAATGGATGTCCTTCACAGCCACTTAAGTATCTTCCACCACGCACAACTACTCTCTTGTCCATTACAAGGTAGTCGATGGATGAATTTCTTTCAAGCACACAGTCCTGCATAACTATACTGTTGCGGATAACTGCACCTTGTGAAACGGTTACATCTCTGAAAAGGATGGAGTTTTCTACTATACCATCTATACGGCAGCCATCTGCTATTATAGAGTTTTTCACTCTTGCATTAGGACCATATTTAGTAGGAGCAGAATCCTTGACTTTGGTATACACAGGGTAGCTTGCGCTATGGAAAAGCTGGCGTCTTGCATCTCTTTCAAGCAGAGCCATATTAGCCTCAAAATATCCTGAAAGAGAATCAATGCAGGATGAATGTCCTGTAAATTCATAGCCCATCACCTTATATTTTTCAAGACGAGGAGCAATTATATCCCTAGAAAGGCTTTCTGTACCATAAATAATGGAATCACGAACCAAATCTTTAAGGAGCTGGCTGTTGAAAACCCACACATTTAATGAAAAGTTCTTCTTGCCGCTGATAGATTTCTGAACTTTAAGGTCGGTAATTCTTCCTTCGGCATCTATTTCAAAGATACTGCTTGAACGCTCTATTGTGCGATTAGACTTATTTTCCTGATATACACCGGTTATATCTGCATTAGAAGCCTTATGGAACTCAATAATTTCATCATAAGGAAGGTTGCATACTATATCGCAGTCAGTCATAATAAAGTATTCTTCATCACAATGTTCTATAAATGAAATGGAGTTCTGAAGAGCTTCAAGTCTGTTTGTATAAAGAGGTCCGCTACCGGCCTCACCAAAAGGAGAAAGGATAATAACACCTTCATTTTTTCTGGCAAGATCCCAGTCTTTACCTGAACCTACATGTTTCATAAGACTCTGATAGTTTGATTTTGTAATGAGTCCGACTTTTGTAATTCCAGCATTTACCATGTTTGAAAGTACAAAGTCCACCAGCCTATATCTTCCACCAAATGGAACAGAAGCCATTGTACGGCCACTGGTCAGCTGTGAGACATTTCTATCGTGAATATTTGAAAAAACTAAACCCGCTGTTGCCATATTAACCTCATTTCTTTATTATTATTTTAAATCTTCTTCAACCATAACTCCTGCTTCAACCTTTTTGTTTTCAGCAATGGTTATGTTAGCACCGATTACAGTAATATCTTTAGTTGCATCGTCTTCACCAAGTACAGCATTATTTTCAATATTACAACCGACATCAAGGATGCTGTAATTGATTTCTGCATTTTCTCCTATTACTACATTTGGCATAATTACACTATTTTTAATAACAGTTCCCTTTCCTACTTTTATGCCTGAGAAGAGAACGGAGTTAATAACGGTTCCTTCTATGTCACAGCCTTCAGCTATAATGGAGTCTGAAATCTTAGCATCATTGCCGATATACTGTGGGTTGATAGGATCGTGACGGAAAGAAATTTTCCAGTCAGGATCTGAGAGGTCAAGCTCAGGAGACTCACCAAGAAGATCCATGTTTGCCTCCCAAAGAGAACGGATAGTTCCTACATCCTTCCAGTAACCCTTAAATGGATAAGCATAAAGTCCACGACCGTCCTCTATCATGGCAGGTATGATATTCTTTCCAAAGTCATTTGAAGACTTAGGATTTTCTTCATCAGCTTTAAGGTAGTTTACAAGTATATCTTTATTAAATATGTAAATACCCATAGAAGCCTTAGTGCTCTTTGGTTTAGCCGGTTTTTCAGCAAACTCTGTGATACGGTCATTTTCGTCTGTGGAAAGGATACCGAAACGCTTAGCCTCTTCAAGAGTAACTTCAAGTACGGCTATAGTAACATCTGCACCCTTTTCCTTGTGGAATTGCAGCATCTTATTATAATCCATCTTATATATATGGTCACCTGAAAGGATGATTACATATTCAGGGTCATATCGCTCTATGAAATTAAGGTTTTGGTAAATGGCATTGGCTGTTCCCTTATACCAGTCTGCACCTCTACTCTTCTGGTAAGGTGGAAGTATATGTACTCCTCCGTAGTTACGGTCAAGATCCCAAGGGGAACCATTGCCTATGTAATCATTTAACTCTAAAGGCTGATACTGTGTAAGTACGCCTACTGTATCAATATCAGAATTGATACAATTAGACAGAGGGAAATCTATAATCCTATACTTGCTACCAAAGTAAACAGCCGGCTTAGCTACTTTTTTGGTAAGAGTATAAAGTCTGCTTCCCTGACCGCCTGCAAGCAGCATAGCAAGACACTCTTTTTTTCTTAACATGATAAACCTCCTAATATAATTAAAATAATAAAATTTATGCAAGAACAACTGCAGCTAATGGTGGAATTGTAAGAGAAATATAATATTTTTTTCCGTTAATTTTGCCTTTTTTAGCAGTTATTTTTCCTTCATTAAGTAAACCGTTTCCACCATATTTAACATCATCTGTATTGAAAATTTCTTTATATGTTTTCTTTTTATCAATGCCGATATAATAATTTTCCCTTGTCACCGGTGAGAAATTTATGATAAAGACAACTTCTCTACCGGATTTTGCTATTCTCTTATAAGAAATAATATTATGGTCAGCATCGTCTGCGTTTAGCCAGGAAAAACCTGACCAGTCATCTTCTATTTCCCAAAGGGCTTTACGATTAAGGTAAAAATGATTTGCATCTCTTACAAAGTCATGAAGCTTACGATGTGATTCAAAATCTAAAAGATTCCAATCCAGTTCTTTGTTAAAGTTCCATTCATCAAACTGTCCAAGTTCACTTCCCATGAATATAAGTTTTTTTCCGGGATGGCTGAGCATATACATTAAGAAGCCTCTGAAACCGGCAAACTTCTGCTCATATTCTCCAGGCATCTTATTGAGTAATGAGCCTTTTCCATATACCACCTCATCGTGAGAAATAGGCAGTACATAATTTTCTGAATAGGCGTACATCATTGGGAAGGTAAGTTTCTGATGTTCAAATTTTCTAAAGTAAGGGTCAGTCTTTATATAAGAGAGACTGTCATTCATCCAGCCCATGTTCCATTTATAATGGAAACCTAAACCACCGTCTGTAGTAGGACGGGTAACTAAAGGCCAAGCTGTAGATTCTTCAGCCATCATCATAGTGCCGGGCATTTTAGTAGAGATTGCATGATTTAATTTTTGTAAAAATGCTATTGCCTGAAGATTTTCATGCCCGCCATGTTCATTAGGACACCACTGTCCGTCAGGTCTGTCATAGTCAAGATAGAGCATAGCTGCTACCGCATCCACACGAATTCCATCTATATGATATTCTTTAGCAAACATCATTGCACTTGAAACTAGGAAAGACTGTATTTCAGCTTTGCCAAAATCAAAAATGAGAGTTCCCCAAGACTTATGTTCACCTCTTAAAGGATTAGGATCTTCGTATAATGGAGTTCCGTCAAATCTGGCAAGGGCAAAGTCATCTTTTGGAAAATGTGCAGGTACCCAGTCGATAATTACCCCAAGTCCTGCTTTATGAGCCTTATTTACAAAATACATAAAATCAGCAGGGGTTCCGTATCTGGAAGTTACTGAAAAATATCCTGTTACCTGATAACCCCAAGAAGCCGGAAGAGGATATTCAGTTATAGGCATAAGCTCAAGATGGGTATATCCCATATCTTTAGCATATGGAATGAGCTGATCAGCTAAATCACGATAATTAAGAGGATTACCATCTTCATGCACCTTCCATGAACCTATATGCACTTCATAGATATTCATTGGAGCAGGAGCAAAAATATCAGCTTTATTTTTTATCCAGCTATCATCAGACCATTTAAAACAATCTTCTAAAAAATATACTTTTGAAGCTGTGCTTCCGTCAGTTTCGCTATGAAAAGCATAAGGATCCGCCTTGAAATGTACTGAATCGTCATAATGTGTAATAGCATATTTGTAAGCACTATATTCAGGAACATCAGGAATAAACACTTCCCATATTCCTTCACCTATGTTCTCGGCAGGAGCAGCGAATCTATCCCAGTTGTTGAAATCTCCAGCCACTGATACGCTCTTTGCATTTGGAGCCCATACCCTAAAAATCACGCCGTCTTTTTTTCTTTTGACAGCTTTATGGGCACCAAAGTAATCATAGGCAAAATAGTTTTCGCCTTCTTTAAAAAGCTTAATTTCTTTAGGAATGCTTTTTACTTTTGATTTGACCATATTTTGACCTTCCTTAGTTAATTTTAGTTGCAAAAAAGTAAATATACCTTTATATTTATTATACTTATAATTTATATTATTTACAAGGTTTTTATGCGTTTTATATAAAAAAATTAAAAATAATTAATAACTTTGTATATAATTATAACAAGGAGATTATTTAACATTGTATTTAGGAGGAAGAAATGTCATATATAGCACTATATCGGAAGTTCAGGCCTAAAGGATTTGACGAGGTAAAGGGTCAGGATCAGGTGATTGAGGTACTGAAAAATCAAATTAAGCATGATAAGATAGGCCATGCTTATATGTTTTCAGGAACTAGAGGAACAGGAAAGACAAGTGTAGCAAAGATATTTGCAAAGGCGGTAAACTGTGAGAATCCTAGAGAAGGAAGTCCTTGTGGAGTCTGTGAGACTTGTAAAAAGATAGGAGAGGGCAGGACTCTTGATGTAATAGAGATAGATGCTGCTACAAATAATGGCGTGGATAATATGCGTGAAGTTATTGAGGAAGTAAAATATTCTCCTGCAGATACAAAGTATAAGGTGTATATTATCGATGAGGTTCATATGCTTTCAAGCGGTGCTTTTAACGCCCTTTTAAAAACTCTTGAAGAACCTCCAAAGTATGCAATTTTTATTTTAGCTACCACAGAGCCTCATAAGGTACTTCCGACAATTAAATCAAGATGCCAAAAATATGATTTTAGAAGAATTTCGGTGGAAACAATAGCCGGCAGACTTAAAGAACTTATGGATAAAGAAGGAAATTCTTATGAAGAAGAGGCGTTGAAATTAGTAGCGAGAAAGGGAGATGGCTCTATGCGAGATTCCCTGAGTCTTTTAGATCAGTGTCTGGCATTTTCGTTTAATGAGACACTTACATATGATAAGGTAATTAATGTTATAGGTGCAGTGGATACAGATTTTTTTAATAAGCTGTATATAGCTATAAAAAGAGGAGATGTTTCAACCTGCATGGATGTAACGGAGAAAATATCCATGGATGGAATTGATATCGGGCAGTTTGCTCTTGATTTTACATGGTATTTTAGAAATTTATTGTTGTTAAAAGTATCAAGTACGGTGGCTGAAAGGATTGAAATAAGTACGGATAAGCTTGAGGAATTAAAAGAAGTGGCTAAGATTGGTGATGAAAATGATTTATATAGATATATAAGAATATTTTCAAAATTATCTTCTGAAATCAAATATTCGACTTCTAAAAGAGCAGAGCTTGAAATTGCACTTATCAAACTTTGTAAGCCTGAGATGGAAGAGGATAAGGAGAGCTTAATAGCAAGAATAAATAAACTGGAAGAGATAATTGAAAATGGTAAATTTAGTGAAATTAAAAAAGTGGATATAATTGAGGATGAAGTACAGGAAATAAAGAGTGAAGAGAAGATAGAGATAAAGAAGGCTCTTCCTGAAGATATAAAGAAGATAGCGGTTTCGTTTGGACAAATAATGGCAAATAGGAAGATAAAAAATCCTCTTAAAACAGTATTGTTTAACACAATACCTTATTATTCGGAAAAGGATAAGATGTTAGTCCTTACAGTTAATGAAGAGTTTGATAAAAAATGGCTTGACAGGGAGGAGAGTATAGACCTAATTAAAAAGGTTATTTTTGAGGAATTAGAGGTGTCAGTTGATATTAAGATTAAATTTGAAAATGATGCTAGACATAGTGGAGATTTGAGTATGACAGGATTTGATAAGGTTGCTCCGGGATTATTGACATATGAGGATTAAACGGAGAAGAGGTGCATAAGTGCCTCTTTCCTTATGTAATGGATAAAAATATGATATAAAGTGAGGTAATATGGAAGTCTGGAAAGAATATTGTAAAGCCAAAATTCCTAAAGCAACTTATACAACAGACATATGTTTTGGGGAAGATGGAGGATTGACTGTAAAGCTGGCAACCTGGGCTGATGAGTATAAAATAGATAAACAGATAAAAATAGAATTTAAAAATGTGAATTCTTTGAAAATATCCGATGAAAAAACAATTGAGCAGAATGAAAATATCATTTATGAAGTGGAGGATGAAAATTATACAAGTGAAGTAAAAAGAATAGTAAGTAGAAAATTGGAAGGGGACAAAGAGAACCTATATATAATAGTTACAAATACTTATAATATGAGTTTTGTAAGTAAATCAGAAGCTGAAATTATAGAGATAAAGGGGATTGATTTTAAAACAGAAAATATAACACTTTATCAGGTTGACAGTTTTTATGAAATGAAAGAATTGTTACAATGTAAAGAGATTATTTTTTGTGAAGAGGAACAAAATAGTTATGTGGCAGTCGGTTTTGGAAATTATATAGTTTTTGGAATGGCTTACTGCAATTATGGGATAGAACCTATATTTAATTTGGACAGAGAAAGTGGGTTGTGCTATATTGCTATCGGGGAAAATTTGATTTTATTTGATTTTAATAATGAAAAAATGTTATTTAATGAAAAATTATTTTCAGTAATTTTAGATGTAATAAGTATTAAGAATGCTATTTATGTATTATGTGATTTGGAATTAATCTGTTATAGTGAGAAAAAAGAAAAATGGAGTACTGCGTTCAGAGATATAGTTACGAACTATGAATTGTTGGATAATGAAAGGCTATGGCTTGATTGTGATGGAAGACAACTAATTATAAATTTACAAGATGGAACTGTGGAGTAGTATGAAGTTATTAGATGATTGAGGTACAGTTTATCGAAATAATCGTCAGCAATTTACCTGCTCCGGGATTATTGACATATGAGGATTAAATGCGATACACTATGGCTAATGCTGAATTTAGAATAGCAGAATATATATTTTAAGAAAGGAATTAAGAGATGGCAAAAAGAGGTGGATTTCCGGGCGGTGGAATACCGGGAGGAATGGGAAATATAATGAAACAGGCACAGCGTATGCAGCGTCAGATGGAAGAAAAACAGAAAGAGATGGAAACAAAAGAGTTTGAAGGAACTGCAGGTGGTGGAGTTGTTTCAGTAAAATTAAATGGCAAGAGAGAGGTACTTAAGGTTCATCTTGCAGAAGAAGTTGTAGATCCGGAGGATATTGAAACTTTGGAAGATTTGGTTGCAGCGGCACTTGGCGAGGCTCTTCGCAAGGTGGAAGAGGCAAGCAATGCGTCTATGGATCAGATTACAGGAGGACTTGGTGGCTTGGGTGGAGGATTCCCGTTTTAAATGGAATACTATGGAAAACAAGTTAATAAGCTGATAGAGGAACTTGCTAAACTTCCCGGAATAGGAGTTAAGACAGCAGGTAGACTGGCATTTCATATTGTAGGCATGCCAAAGGAAAATGTAGAGGCTCTTGCAGGAGCAATTAGTTCTGCCAAAGATAATATTTGCTATTGCAGGGAATGCTATACACTCACAGATTCAAATATTTGCCCTATATGTGCAGATAAGGAGCGAAATCACAATATGATAATGGTGGTTGAAAATGTGAGGGACTTAGCAGCTTACGAAAAAACTAAAAAATATGATGGAATTTATCATGTACTGCATGGGGTAATTTCTCCTATGTTGGGAGTTGGACCTTCTGATATAAAATTAAAAGAACTAATGGTAAGACTTCAAAATAATGATGTGGATGAAGTTATTATAGCGACAGGTTCAAGTCTTGAGGGAGAAACTACTGCGATGTATATTAGTAAACTTATAAAGCCTACCGGAATAAAGGTAACTAGGATTGCAAGTGGTGTTCCGGTGGGAGGTGATCTTGAGAATGTTGATGAAGTGACATTACTTCGTGCTTTCGTTGGAAGAACTGTACTTTAAAAATAATAGAGCTACTGTAACAAGTACAGCAGCTCTACATTAAATGAGAGGGGGAAGATGAAGTATTTCTTTGGGGAAAGTTTTCTTCATCTACAAGGCATAGTATATATTAAAAATGTGTTCATTTTGTGTTCAGAGTCTTAAAAATAATAAAACTTTTTAAGAATTATTTTAAGGAGAAAAAATGGCAAATAATATTCTTAATGAAGGAAAAGAAGTTTTGCAGAAAATTTATGATGAGGTAATCAATCTTAAGGAGAGTGAGATTAAAGAAAAAGAACTTGCAAAGTCGGAGGATGACTATGAAAAGCTGCTCTCAGATAAAGAAAAATCTGTGGCTAAAGAAATAGCAGATACAACAAAAACAAGGCGTGAGGAGATAGCTAAAACTTTTGATGTAGAAGAAGACAAATTAAATGAAATTGCTAAAAAGACTAATCAGAAGAGAGAACGGTATAGAGATGGTAAGGTATCGGAGAGAATTCAGACAGAAACAGCAGATTTTATAGAGGCTAATAATCAGATAAGGTCAGACACTAAAAAGCTCTATAAGCAGAATAAGACTCCGAGATTTTTTAATTCAGATATTTATTATACCTTGTTTATGCCAAGTAGTTTAAAAGATTTTTTATATTGTATTTTGACTTTTGCAGTGTTATTTGTAGGAATACCTGCGATTGTTTGGTATTTTCTTCCTAAGCCGGTAAGCACTTATATGATTGGGCTTATTTATGTAAGTTGTATATTTGTGTTTGGTGGGCTTTATATGCTTATTTTTAGTGCGTCCAGGACTAAATACAGGGATACTATCAATCTGGGAAATAATGCAAGGCATAAAATTAAAAATAATAAACGAGTAATTGCAAAGATTAGTAGAAACATTAGAAAAGATAAAGATGATAGTAGTTATGGGCTTGAGAACTACAATGCAAGGCTAGAGGATATAAGGCTCCAGTTGGAAGATTTGTCTGAAAAGAGAAAAGAGGCATTGAGGTTGTTTGATGAAAGTACCAGACTAGCTGTCGTAGAAGAGATAAAAAATGCTAATCAAGAAGAAATAGATAGATGTAAGGCAAGGCTTGCTGAGATTTCAACTAATCTGTCCGAAATTAGGGACTATATAAAACAGAAGAAAATATATATAGCAGAGAATTATGAAGTGTTTTTAGGTAAAAATTTTGTACAGGAAGAAATTCTGAAAGCTTTGATAGAGATAAGCGAAAAAAATCCAAATGTTTCTGTTGGTGAAGTAATTGAAATTTATAAAAAAGAGGCGTTAAAGAAGTGAAAGGCAGCAGATAATGTTTGATAATAAAGAATTGAGTGAAGATGAATTAAAGCCTATTCCTGAAGGGGAGGAAGAGGGACGCAGTACAAAGAGAAACTGGTTAAAAATATTATTTATAATTATGCTTACTTTAGTAATAGTAGCCGTTGCAGCTATTGAATTTTTCTTTAGCAGTAGGACATATTATGGCTATGATGTGATAGCAGAATATAAAAAAGAATTATCGGAAGATGTAGTATATGCTGCAGATTATGGTAAATTAATTGGCTATAATGATGAAGGAATATCGATATACAATAATAAAGGTGAAATAGAGTGGAATGCGGCACTAAATATGACTAATCCTAAAATCGCTGTAAGTAAAGGCTATGTGGCGGTTGCGGACATAGGCGGAAGAAACATACTTGTGGTAAATCATAAGACAGTGCCGGCAGTGCAGGTAAGCTTACAGATGTTTCAGGACATTATGATGGTAGACATATCTGAGCAGGGAGAAATTGCAGTGCTGATGGAGGCTGATAAGGGCTACAATATACACCTTATTAATCCTTATGATAAGAATGAAAAGTTAAAGGCAGAAATAAAAACTTATTCTAAGGATGATGGTTATGCGCTTTCACTGGCAATGTCAAAAGATGGCTCAAAACTGGTCACAGAGTATGTTAAGAGCGATAATAATGAAATAAAATCAACCCTTACATTTTATAATTTTGATAAGGTTGGTGAAAATTCAAATGCGGATAGAATAGTAGGAGTATTTCCGTTTGAAGATACTATTTTTCCTAAGCTGAAGTTTACAGATAACAATACAGTGTGTGCATATGGTGATAATAAGATAGCATGTTTTGCTGCTAAAAGAGAGCCTGAACTTTTGTGGGAAAAGAAGATAGAGGGTAAGATTGAGAGAATAGCTGAGGATGGAAGTGGATTTTCTCTGCTTATAAATGACAAAGATATGAAGTCGGTTTTATATTCGTTTAATTATAACGGTAATATAAAGTTTCAGAATGAGGTAGACATCAATGCGAAAGGAATGTGGAGTAATGATGGAGAAATAGCCCTATATTCTGATAGCAACTGTATTATTTTTTCGTCTAGTGGAGATGAAAAATTTAAAAATAAATTTGGAGATAAGATAATAAGTTTTATGCCGGCAGGAGGTAGTTTAAAGTATTATGCTGTTCTTGGGAAAAAACTTAAGCTAATAAAATTAACCGAGTAGTTTGGAGGATGAATGTCTAATTTTGTATTGATAATGGTGATTCTTATATTTGGAGCAAGCTTTTACAGAGGAAGTAAAAAAGGTTTAGTAAGGACTGTATTTGGGCTTTTTTCTTCTATTGTGGTATTGCTTGCAGGTACGGTAATATCGCCGGTTCTAAGCAATCAGTTTAGAAATAATGAAAAGTTATTTAATGCTATTTCTACAAGGGTAGAAAAATCAATAGAAAATTATCAAAAGGCTGATAATAATACTAAAGGAAGTGATAATAAACTTCAGATAAATAAGAAAAATAATAAGAAAGATAATAAGAAAAAAGATAATAAGAAAAAAGTAAAGAATATTAAAGATGAACTTTATATGCCACAAAATTTGCCCGGAGGCGATAAGGTATTTGAAGAAATTGTGTCTGATATTTTAAAAAATGAACATTTAGAAAAAGCAAAGGAAGATATACAAAAAGAAGTAAATCATAGGGTAGCAATCTACCTTACAGGAATAGTGATTAATTCGGGTACCTTTATTTTAGTATATTTTCTGCTTAGTACCGGACTGTATATTCTTGGCAGGGTGCTGAATATCATAAGTAAATTACCTGTATTAAAAGAACTTAATAGTATGGGAGGTGGCATAGCAGGGCTATTCCAAGGGTTAGTAATAGTTTGGCTTATATTTACACTTATGGCAGTGTTTATAGATAAACCTCTTGTGCAGGCAGGTATGGAGCAGATAGAGAAAAATATGTTTTTAACCTTGCTTTATAAATCCAATATCATAGCAAAAGTAATAGGGTTTAGATAGGAGGAAGGGTTGGAAAAAGATTATTCGTTTTTTGCAATGATGGCTAGGCTTAAGTATATTAATCGTTGGGCTTTGATGAGAAATTCCAGAGAGGAGAACTTAAGCGAACATTCACTTGAAGTAGCTATGCTCTCCCATGCCCTTTGTACAATAGGAAATAAGCGTTTTGGGAAAAGTCTGAATGCGGATAAGGCGGCACTTATAGGAATGTATCATGATGCTACTGAAATAATTACAGGAGATATGCCTACACCGGTTAAGTATTTTAATAGCAGTATCAAGAACACTTATAAGGAAATTGAACACACCGCTTGTGAAAAAATTCTTTCTCTCTTACCGGAGGATTTAAGGGTAGAATATCAGGGAATATTTGAGCCAACAGGTGATTATAAATATGAGAAGGCTCTGGTTAAGGCAGCAGATAAACTTTCAGCTTATATTAAATGTTTGGATGAAAAAAAGGCAGGTAATCATGAGTTTTTACAGGCGGAAGAAACTACTTTGAAGGCAGTTAAAGCTTTAGACTTAGAAGAAGTAGAAGTATTTTTAAATGAATTTATACCGGCTTACAGCAGGACTTTGGATGAGGCTTGTTTGCTTTAAGGAGGATATGTTGAAGATAAGAGATTTGGAAGCTCGTGACAGAGAAGAAGTGTTTAAAATGATGAGGATTTTCTATAATTCGGAGGCTGTACTTTATACAGCGCCGGATGAAATTCTCTACAAAGATATAGATGACTGTCTTTCCGATTTGCCTTTTATAGAGGGCTATGTATTTGAGGAAGAGGGAGAGCTTGTAGGCTATGCTATGGCGGCTAAGAGCTATACTACGGAGTATGGCGGACTTCTTATTTTTA
>NZ_JBQMXS010000016.1:0-42772 GCF_052173895.1 Catonella sp.
TAGGTCGAGGGCTTGACCAAAGAAAAGGAAAGATGTTGTATTCGGTTGCAGTTTTGAATGTATATGAGGAAGAGGACACTTTGAGAGTGTTCTTTTTTTTGTTTAAATAATACTAAAGTATAATAGAAAATAGTATTAGCTTTTAATTGACTAAAGATGTAGGTTTTTATTATAATAAATAATATTGATTATTAATTAGATATAATTATAAATATATATAGTTTAAGATTATTCACTAAAGAAGTGAGGAAATTTAATGTTCAATTTTACAAAAGATTGTTTTGTGGGAATTATTAATATTGATAAAAAAAGGCTTGAGTATTTTGAAACACTAAACTATGCTCTTAAGGATAATGCTGATGAAGAGGAGTACATGGCAAGTATAAATTATGAGGGCTTAGATGCACAGAAAAGAGCTCATACAAAGTTCGTTGAAAAAATAGAGAATATTAATTTAGAAGATCTTGATGACAATCAGGATGAATATTTAAATGGAATTTTAAGTTTCTTGCTCGATTGGCTGGCGAATCATATTTTAAAAGTTGATAAACTTATACCATGTAAATAAAAAATTACTTTACTTATGTTATTATTTATGGTAAACTATAACAAGTGTGTTTACACATTTATTATACTGTCTCGCAGCGTATGGATACTCCGACCTTATGCTTGGTGACAGTGAATTAATGAAAGGAGAATAGTATGATATCAAAAGAGAAAAAAGCTGAACTCATTAAGGAGTATGGTAGAACACCTGAAGATACCGGATCACCTGAGGTTCAGATTGCTATACTTACTGAGAGAATAGCAGAGCTTAATGCTCATCTTTCTGTTAATGCAAAGGATCATCATTCAAGAAGAGGTCTTCTTAAGATGGTTGGTGCAAGAAGAAGACTTCTTGCTTACTATCAGAAGAAGGATCTTGAGGGATACCGTAATCTTATCGCTCGTTTAGGCCTTAGAAAGTAACTATATTTTAGAATCTACACAAAACACAAAATCGAAGGATGCCCCTCATGGGTATCCTTTTTTATATGAAAAATTTTAGGACAGGCATAAATGAATTTACAATAATATAACAAATATCATATACCCCTTAACTGCAAAGATAAATATATTTATAAAAAAATAAAAAAATATATAAAAGTGACATAAAAATATGCTATACTGTGGGAGATTGTATTAGAAAGGGTTTTATAAATGATTAAAAAATTAACCTTTGTAGTAAGAATTATATTATTATTTACTTTTCTTTTAGTAGCATATAATTATCTGTTTGTTGTGGTGAAAGCTGAAGAGAGAATAATAAAAGTAAAGAATGGAACTTCAGGAGATATAAGAATAAAAGAAGATGATTTTGTAACTTTTTTGCCACAGCTAAAAAATAAAAAGTTGAAGAGCCATTATATGTACTATTCTCCAGAAAATGGAAAAAACCTATTTCAATTTGGTAATGGGAAATACTGGGCAAGTAGACAAGGGGTTGCTACAGTAATTATTTCAGGTGTTGATAGGCATGGGAATTTAAATTTTATAGCAGACTATAATGTTATTATAGAAAGCATAAAAGGAACTACTGAAACTGTTATAAATAATAATGGATTCTCTTCAACATCTGTATTATTAGCTGTTGGTGAGGTATCACAGCTTAGAATTAACGAGGAGACTAATGGAATTATAGAGTGGATTTCTGCCAATTCAGATGTGGCAGAAGTAGATTCTAAAGGAAATGTAACAGGAAAAAGTAAGGGTAATACTTTAGTTACTGCTAAGGTAAGTGGAAAAATATTTGGATGGGTAGTTTCTGTAACATCAGAAACACGAAAGCGTGCTGTAGAGTGGGCGAAGAACTATTCGTCAAAAAGTGAATACAGTCAGTCAAAGAGGATGGAGGAAGGCTATTATGATTGCAGTTCACTTGCTTGGAGAGCATATAATAAATTAGGATTTAATATTCTTAGTGATAAATATGCACCTACAGCTGCTAACATGGGGAAATTTTATGATGAAAAAAAGCAGATTGTTGAAGGTGGAATATCAGCAGAGAATATAAATAAGCTCATTTATGAACCGGGAGATTTATTTTTTATGGAAGGACCTGTAAATAATGGGAGGTACCGTAATGTTTATCATGTTGAGATGATATCTGGTTATACGTTTAAAGGGATTGATAAATCTGGAAAACCGATTATAGAGCTAGAGTTCGCAAATAGGAAACAGGTCGATTTTAGAGGTTTTGTAGGAAAGCCGGAGATATAATGGAGAATTTATGATAATCAGTATGTATTTTATAAGCTTTATGATATTCAGTTTTATGGGATGGATTTATGAGAGCATTTACTGTACATTAAGAACACATCATTGGGCTAATAGAGGTTTTTTGTTTGGTGCAATTTGTCCTATATATGGGGTAGGTGGAATAATTTCTACTTTAGTATTTAAGATAATTTTCAATGAAAATGAAGTGGAAATATGGCAGATTTTTTTCGTTTGCATGTTTGGAAGTGCAGTGCTTGAGTATATTACATCCTATGTGCTTGAGAAATTATTTCATGCTATGTGGTGGGATTATAGTTATGTCCCATTAAATATACATGGAAGAGTTTGTCTTCCGGCATCAATAGGATTTGGTATAGCCGGAATATTTGTGGTAAAATATATATCGCCTTTTGTATTTGGTGTGGTTGAAAAGATTCCACCATTAGCTATGGAGGGGACGGCTATGATTATGATATCATTTGTAGGGGCGGATATTGCTCTTACAGTTGAAGGACTAACACAGTTGGTTAAGAAGATGGAGGAAATGGAAAAAGAATTTGATGAAAAAATGGAAGCCTCTTATCAAATTATAGAAGAAAAAAGGCAGCTTATTTCTGAGAAAATGGAAGGTTATGAGAAATTTACGACAGATAGGATTAGAGAATACTCACTTAATATGGGACTATTACAGCAACATGCATTAAAAAGTATGAAGAAATTTAGTTCTAAAGGAAGAGCTCAGATTGCAGACAAATTTAAGGATGCGATTAATTCGTTACCAGTAGTTGAAAAAATGAGGAAGATAGATGATGAAAAATAATGATATAATAAAGGATGAGGTGAAGAAACTTCTTGAAGGAATCCATGAACATGACCATGTTTTAAGAATGAGAACATTTATTCAGCATGGAAAGATTACTACCTATGACCATTGTTTTAGGGTAGCAGCAATGAGTTATAAAATAAATAAAATGTTTAGGTTGAAGTCAGATGAAAGAGCACTGGTTCGTGGAGCTTTTTTGCATGATTATTTTTTGTATGATTGGCATAAAAAGAAGTCAAAGTTTAGAAATATGAAAGAGTTTTTTAAACTACATGGTTTTATGCATCCGAGTTATGCAGCAGCTAATGCAAAGAGGGATTTTGCAATAGGTGAAAAAGAGGAGAATATAATAAGAAGTCATATGTGGCCGCTTACAGTAACTAAAATTCCTAAATGTAGGGAAGCTGTCATAGTGTGTATAGCAGATAAACTTACCTCTGCAACTGAGACCATTATGAGGTTTTAATAAAACCCTCTTAACATAAGATATCCAAATGGATATTTTGTATTAAGAGGGTTTAATTAAACTTCTTTAATTTTATAGCTAAGTAAAATTTTATCATTTCTAAATTTCTTCTTATAATTAGAAAGAATTCTGTTCATTACCATTTCAGCATTTTCAAAATTGACACAAGGAAGCATAAGAATATATTGAGCTCCACTATATTTTGCTACGATGTCACCGGTTCTTAGACTGAGTTTAAGTATATTCAGAAGTTTTGCCATATATATGCTAAGCTTAACAAGTTCAGGAGTTTTGCCATGCTCAGTCTGTAGTGTAACAAGGCAGAGATATGTTGAAAGTCCTAATCTTTCAAGACGCCTTTTGGTTAATTGATAGTTTTTGACAAAATAGCCGTATTCACAGACGAAAGCACCTTCTTCTAAAGAATTTTCCATGAGCTGTTCTTGAATTATGGCAAGGTCTGTTTCTAAGGATTTTTGTGTGTCCATAATCTGACTATAAAGAGCTCTCAGTTCATCTGAAGGATTAACTCCAAGATTTTTGTACATTATTGACGTGGCAGAGTCATAATGATCAAGAGCATCTTTATAGCGGTCACATTTTATGTAGGCTTTTATGAGTAGACAATGGAGTTTTTCATCTAGATTATCTATTTCAAGAGCTTTTATTATCACTTTTATTATGGTTTCGGGATAATTTTCGTAATCTAAAATAGCACATAATTTTTTCACTGTGTCAAGATAAATACTATGGTATTTGGCACTTATAGGTATAGTCCAAAGTTCTCCTGACAGCTTTGGTATAAAATCACCATCATAAAGATTGAGAGCATCAAGATACTTGTTTATTTTTTGCTTATTTGAAAGTTTTTCATTTTCAGCCTCATGAATAAGACTTTCAAATAATTCAGCATCAAGAACTATGTGGTATTCAGGATTCCATGAATAAGCTCCTCTGCTAGAAATAATACAGCCTTCACCGTCAAAGTTAAGAGGTTTAAGCATCTCTCTTGTGCGAAAAAGTTGTGTTTTAAGTGCATTTACAGGATTATTATTGTCATCAGAAAATAAGGCATCAATAAATCTTGACTGAGTTATTGCACTGTTATGATTCATCACAATAAAGGCAAGAAGATTCCACATTTTTCGAGAACGGTTTAAGTTATCAGACACAATTTTGCCATCATATTCTATGCTGAATTTTCCTAGAACTGAAATATTCATTGTTGTCACAGCTAATCCCTTTCCAATTACCTTAATTTATCTTGAAAAAAATAAATTATTATAAAAATTATTAATTATGATAATAATATATACTATTATACAAAGTTTGCGATGTTTTGGCAACTGTGATTTTATTCAATTTATTATATAGTATATAAAAAAACAATAATTTGTGATATAATCAAAAACAGCGTGGTAACTATTCAGCCTTGTGATAAATATATTGAGAAATGCAACATAAGTGTACTTATATTGCGTTGTCTGTGAATTGGAAAGACGGAGTAGTTAAACGCTGTGTAAGTGATTGTATGTGATATAGAGGTATGGAGGTATAGATGGCTATTTATAAAACAATAACGGAATTAGTAGGAAGGACTCCCATTTTAGAACTTACTAATTATGAGAATAAGCATAGGCTGGCAGCACGAATCTTGGCTAAACTTGAATATTTTAATCCAGCAGGGTCGGTTAAGGACAGAGTAGCTCTTAATATGTTAGAAATGGCAGAAAAGAATGGGAAACTGACTAAGGATACAGTTATAATTGAACCGACTAGTGGAAATACGGGAATTGGTCTTGCCTTTATAGCTGCAGCTAAGGGATATAGGGTAATTATTACTATGCCAGATACTATGAGCATAGAAAGAAGAAATATATTAAAAGCTTACGGAGCAGAACTTGTGCTCACAGATGGAACAAAGGGAGTGAAGGGAGCTATTGCAAAGGCAGAAGAACTTGCTATGGAAATAGAAAATAGTTTTATACCGGGACAGTTTGATAATCCGGACAATCCAGATGCACATAAGAAAACCACAGGTCCTGAAATTTGGGAAGATACTGAGGGAAAGGTAGATATTTTTGTAGCAGGAGTAGGTACAGGTGGAACTATTTCAGGTGTTGGAGAGTACCTTAAGTCTAAAAATCCAAATGTAAAAGTAGTTGCAGTAGAGCCAAAAGATTCTGCTGTACTTTCTGGTGGAATATCAGGATCGCATATGATTCAAGGAATAGGGGCAGGCTTTATTCCGAAGGTACTGAACAAGGGGATTTATGATGAGATTATTAAAGTTGACAATGAAGATGCTCTTGAGACAGGAAGGGAAGTAGCAAAAGAAGAAGGAGTTTTGGCAGGAATATCATCAGGAGCAGCAGTTTTTGCAGCAAAAATGTTAGCTCAAATGCCGGAAAATAAAGGTAAAGTTATAGTAGTACTGCTCCCGGATACAGGAGACAGGTATATTTCAACAGCTCTTTTTGGATAACTATTCAATTGCACTTTATTTATATTAGAATATTTGATATAATGAAAAAATGTTAAAAATTAACAACCTAACAAAAAGGTGATATTATGAATAAAATGGAAATATCGGAATTACGCAGGCTATTTCAAAAGGATAAGTATAGAATAGACAGTCTTGCAGCCTGTTATGTGGGCATAGAAAAGGAAAAGACTTTTGTGCTTAAAGAAGCTTTGAGCAGTTTTTCAGAAGAAGAACTTTTATCGCATCTAAATATTTTCAAGAAATCTTTAAGTGGTACACTTGGTAAGAATCTTATTAATATGGAATTTCCTTTAGACGCTGAATTCGGAGAGGGTCAACAGAAATTTTTGTTAAATCTTCGTGATAGTGCTCTTAAAGAAGAGGAAATATTGGAAAAGTTTTTTGATTTAGTTATAGCTAATTATCAGAGTGATGAAAAATATTATATAGTTGCGGTACATGGTAATTATGATGTTCCGGGTAAAGGAAAAGATGGAGCAATTTTAGAAGATGCATCAGAAATTATTTATGAATATATTTTATGTGCGATATGTCCTGTAAAACTTTCTAAAGTAGGTCTGGGATTAGGGTATGATTCTGCTACTAATCGAATTGGAGAGGTAATGAGGGATTGGATTGTTGAGGCTCCAGAAAAAGCTTTTCTATTTCCGGCTTTTAATGATAGAGAACCGGATATTCATAGTGTTCTTTATTATACTAAGAAACCGGAAGAGATTTTACCTGAATTTGTGGATGCAGTTTTTGGAACACTATCTCCAATGTCACCAGAAAGCCAAAGAGAAACATTTAATGCTTTGATTAGTGAAACTTTGGGAGATGAAGTAAGCCTTGAAATAGTTCAGAGGGTACAGGAAAATATTGCGGATGTGATTGATAAGAATAAGGATATACCTGAACCGGTGGAACTCACTTCATATGCTATGAAGGAATTGCTTGGAAAGAGTGGAGTTGAAAGAGAAAAACTTGAAAAATTTGAGGAAACTTTCAGTGAAATTGCAGGGGAAAACGCAGCTATTATAGCAAACAATTTGCCGGTGGCAAAGAAACTTAGTATTAAAGCTCCGGATATTGAGATTAAGATAAAACCGGAGAGTGCATCTCTGGTAAGCCACAAAATCGTAGATGGGGTACTTTCAATAGTAATTCCTGTGGGAGAAGGAGTAGAGGTAAATGGGATTGAAGTAAAATATGTTGGAGATAAGGAGTAATATTATCAATATAAAAAGTGGAGGCAAAAAGTGGACTACAGATATGGTTATAAAGAAAAAAAAGATGATGTAAGCATAGGCACTAAAATAAGCCTATTTCTGTTAGGTATGGTGATAGCTATCATACCTTTGATTGTAAGAGCAGCAGAATATAATGCAAATCTAAGCCAGTTTGCTTGGTTTGGAGGCGATGATGAATCAATGGATGTGTTTCTTAAAGTAAAGGGACAGTTGCTTGTAGCAGTGGCAGTAGCAATGATTCTAATGCTAGCATATAAGGCATTTTTAGAGGCTAAAATAGCAAAACTACCTGTATGGATATATTTGGTGTTTGGTTATGCAGGACTTAATATTATTTCAACCATAGCATCAAGGTATAAAAACTTTGGATTTAATGGAATGTTTGAACAGCATGAGACTTTGTGGGTGATACTTGCTTATTGTGTGGTCTTAGTCTATGCTTTTATTTTTGCACAGGACAGTTATGGCATAGGTTTTATAAGGATTTCACTGGGATTCTTGGCAACTGTACATTCATATATTGGAATAAGCCAACTTATAGGGAAGGATTTTTGGGGATCTAAATTGGGAAGATTTCTTATTATACCAAGCAGTTTTGATGGGGCTGAGTCAATAAGAGAGAATTTGAGTTTCACATTCTCCGGTTCAGGTAACCATCAGGTATATTTAACACTGTATAATCCTAACTATGTTGGTTCTTATGCAGCTTTAGTTTTTCCAATATTTTTGGTTCTTGCAGTATTTTCTAATAAAATGTGGAAGAAAATATTTTGGGCAATAATTACGATAATTAACTTCCTTTGTGCAATGGGCTCCGGTTCAAAGACTTTTCTTGGAGCTTTTGTAGTATCTGCTATATTTGCAATTATATTATTTAGAAAAAAACTTAAAAAAGGATGGCCTATAATGATTGGATTTATTGTGACAATCATAGTATCGTCAGTACTTTATTTTAATTATATAGGGTTGGACTTTGTATCTTATGTAAGTAACGCAATTGCTGTGCAGAAGAATGATACATTACTAGAAAAAGTAGAACTTGAAAAAGATTATGCTCAAATAAATTACAACGGAGTAAAATTTAGGTTCAGTTATGAGGCTGATGAAGAAAAAGCCGCATTGTATTTCTTTAGAGAAGATGGAAAGAAAATGGAGTATGAAACTAATGCAGAAGGCTCATTGGTTACATTAAAAGATGATAAACTAAAGGATCTTAGTTTTGAATATTTGCTTGCAGGAGGAAATACAGGGGGATACATAATAAACTGTAATACTCCTAAGGGTTCGTTTGCGGTAATGAATACAGAGAATGGTTATAAACTTTATACAGGGCCGGACAAAGTTGATGATATTTATGATGCACCGGCAGCAATTATAAAAGATCATGATGCTTTTGCATCCGGCAGAGGATACATTTGGTCTAGGACATTTCCGGTATTTTTTAATCATCTTTTACTTGGAACAGGTGCAGATACTTTCACTGTTGCATTTCCTCAGAATGATTACATAGGCAGGCTAAATGGTGGTTTTGGAAACATGATTATTACAAAACCTCATAATTTATTCTTGCAGATAGGAGTTCAGAGTGGCGGACTTTCCTTGATTTGTTTTCTAGGGGTTGCGATAATTTATATAGTGCAGACTTTTAAGTTGTTCTGGAAGAGAGGACTAAACAGTGAAATTGAAACTTTTGGAGCAGCTATATCCTTAGGAATAATAGGCTATTTAGTAGCAGGAATATTTAATGATTCGTGCGTGGCTCTTGCTCCTCTTTACTGGGTATTTTTAGGTGTAGGATATGGAATAAATGTATATGTAGCTAAATTGGAAAAATAGGAAGTGATACAAATGTCAGAAAAAATAGTTAAATTTTATACAAAGTATCAGCAGCCGATAAAGAGGACTCTGATTATCCTGTACGACCTTATGGTCGTATGGGTTGCAGGAGTCCTTGCTTTGCTTTTAAGATTTGATTTGAGCTTTAGCAGAATTCCTGTGAATTTTATGGAAAATATGCAAAGTATGCTGATTATAAATATGGTTATTACCATTGCCATATTTACAGTAAATCACCTCTACACAAGCCTTTGGGCGTATGCTGGAGTAGTTGAAATGCAGAGAATTATTTTGGCATCAGTAGAAACTACAATAGTGGAGATGGCTATAGCATTTATAAAAGGCAAAAATCATACAGGCTATTTTTTGCCACGAACTTATCATATACTGTATTTTTTCATACTGCTTATATTAACAGCAGGCGTAAGATTTTTATATAGAATGGTGAGGATGCAGATGACTAGTCGTGTTAGTTCATCTTCACTTCAAGTTTCAAAGGTTATGCTTGTTGGAGCAGGTGAAACAGGTCATATGGTTATAAGGGACATTCTTTCAAGTGCAAGTGTAATGAAGGAACTTTGCTGTATTATAGATGATGATAAAAATAAGGTTGGCAGCTATATTAGTGGAATAAAGGTTGTGGGAGACAGGAGTACCATATCAGAAAATGCAGAAAAATATAATATTAATGAAATAATTATAGCCATTCCTTCGGCGAGTAGAAAGGAATTAAGTGAACTTATAAATATATGCACTGAAACAGGCTGCAAGCTCAAGATTACTCCGAGTGTAACTGAAATAGTTGAGGGACATATTTCAGCTACCTTGCTCCGAGATGTGAGTGTTGAAGATTTACTTGGAAGAGAGCCGGTGGAGGTTGAACTTGACATTGTTATGAAGTATGTTAGTGGAAAAACAGTGCTAGTAACAGGTGGTGGAGGTTCAATAGGAAGTGAATTATGCAGACAGATAGCAGGACACAGGCCTAAACAGCTTATAATTGTTGATATATATGAAAATAATGCGTATGATATAGAGATTGAACTCCGTCACAATTTTCCAAATTTAAATCTTGTAGTTTTGATTGCATCAGTGCGTAATTTAGAAAGAATGGATTCAATTTTTTCAGAGTATAGGCCAAACTTAGTCTATCACGCAGCTGCACATAAGCATGTACCTCTTATGGAAAACAGTCCTAATGAGGCAATTAAGAACAATGTACTTGGAACATATAATACGGCTAAAACTGCTGATAAATATGGAGTTGAAAGATTTGTACTTATTTCAACAGATAAGGCGGTAAACCCTACTAATGTGATGGGTGCAAGTAAAAGAATGTGTGAGATGATAATTCAGACCTTTGGACATAATTCAAAAACTGAATTTGTAGCTGTAAGGTTTGGCAATGTGCTTGGAAGTAATGGAAGTGTTATTCCTTTATTTAAAAAGCAGATTGCATCGGGAGGTCCGGTTACAGTAACTCATCCTGATATTATTCGCTATTTTATGACAATACCTGAGGCTGTTTCTCTTGTACTGCAGGCAGGGGCTTATGCAAAGGGAGGAGAGATATTTATTCTGGAAATGGGAGAACCTGTTAAGATATTAGAACTTGCACGAAACATAATAAGGCTTTCAGGTTTTGTACCGGATAAAGACATAAAAATAGAGTTTTCGGGACTAAGGCCGGGAGAAAAGCTTTATGAAGAACTTTTAATGGAAGAAGAGGGGATAAGAAATACTGAGAATAAACTCATTCATATAGGGCGTCCTATAGAAATGGATGAGGAAAAGTTTAGGAGTGAATTAGAAAAAATAATAGAGCTTGCCTTTACAGAACCGTCAGGTGATAGAATTAGGGAGGCGATAAGAAAAATTGTACCTACATATAAAGGATGAAAAAATGCCAAGAAAATTTTTTAAAAAAAGAAGATGGAGAGCAAAATCGAAGAAAGGTGATAAAGAAAAGACCGGACTTAGTTTTTCTTCTAAGATTGTCTCAATGGATGGAATTATATGTCTGATACTTGGGATAATAAGCTTTATAATGTTAGTAGCTACCATAGTAATATCTGTAAAAAATAGAGGACAGGCAGATATTTATGTTGGAGCAATAGGAGTTGCAGGCTTTTTAATTTCATTTAGCAGTTTTATAATTTCTGTGAAAACGCTGAATGATGAATACATAGCAGAAACTATTCCCAAAGTTGCAGCTGTTATTAATTTTTTTGTATTGTTGATATTTATGGGGTTATATGCTTATGGGATATTTATGGGGATGATTTAAAATGTTCATAATTTGTTTAAATTAATTACAAATGGACTTCATATTTATGGTGTATAATCTAGTCAACAGTTAAGGAACAGAAAGTAATTCCAAAACTGAAATAAAATTGCTAGATTCCCCAATTTGTATAGATTTACTTTTTTCATTTGCAGGTTGGTAACTTATTGTTATCCAACCACTCCTCTCTTTTTATAAGGACGGTAATAGCCGTCCTTATTTTTGTTTTTGATAGGGATAAATTGTAAGAATAACTTAATACATCAATGGTGTTAAAATGATATAATTTTATCACAAACAACTATAATATTAGCAGTTAACAGGAGTGAATATATGGAAACAAAGGCAAAAATTCTTGTGGTTGATGATGACAAAGAGATAGCAGACCTTGTAGAGATCCATCTTGTAAGTGAGGGATACGATGTAAAAAAGGCAAATGATGCAGTTACGGGACTTACAATGCTTAAATCGGATGAGGAGATATCGCTTGCAATCTTAGATATAATGATGCCGGGTATGGACGGACTAAGTATGGTGAAGAAGATTAGGGAAACAAGTAACATACCTATAATCATGCTTTCGGCTAAGTCAACAGATCTTGATAAGATAGTGGGATTAGGAAATGGGGCAGATGATTATGTGACAAAGCCGTTCAATCCCCTAGAGCTTACAGCCAGAGTAAAGGCAAATTTAAGAAGGTTTACAGAGTTTAATTCAGGGCAGAAGTCTACTGATGAGCCTGATGATGAAATTATAGAAGTGGGTCCTCTGTATATTAATAAAAGTACGAGAGAGGTAAAAACTTATGACAGAGAGGCAAAACTCACTCCTATTGAATATGATATTCTTTGTCTGCTTGCCAGCAATCCGGGTAGGGTATTTTCTACAGATGATATTTTTACCAGAGTATGGAACGAGAAAGCATTTGAGGGAAATAACACAGTTATGGTGCACATAAGAAGGCTTAGGGAAAAAATTGAAATGGATGCGAGAAATGCAAAGATTATAAAGACTGTATGGGGAGTTGGATACAAGATTGAAAAATAAATTATTTCGCAGTGTTAGAATAGAAATTATAACCTATGTGATAATCTGCTTTTTGCTTTCACTTGTTACGACAATAGTTATAACTTTTGGACTTTTCATGCTTAGAGAAGTGCTTAAGAGAGATAAAACTAATTATACTGTGACTGTGGAAGGTAGTAATTTAAATAATAGATGGGGAGATAATACTACCAATTCAATTCTACGTTATCAGGATGAAACAAGGATTAAGTTGACGGAGAGCCGTAGATTTGCAGGGTTTATTATACTTGAGGTAATAGCTTGTTTCATCTTCTTTTTTGCAGTTTATTTTATATTTTTTACAAAGCGAATAACTAATTATTTCGAACAGCTGGATAAGGGCATAGAAGAATTTTCAGAGGGTAATTTTAATATTAAATTTGAAGTAAGAAATGAAGATGAACTGTCCAATATGGCAAGAAATCTTAATAGGACGACAGGAGAAATAAAGAGGATTCTTGACAAAGAAAGGAATGAGGAAAAGAATCGTAAGGAATTTATTACGAGTATAGCACATGATCTACGTACGCCACTTACATCTGTAATTGGTTATTTGCAACTTGTAATGTCAAAGTTTCCTGAAAGTAGAGAGAATGAAGATATACTTGTTAAAAATGAGGAATATGTTAGGATTGCTTATGATAAAGCAATAAGACTTCAGGGACTTATAGAAGATTTGTTTTCATTCACTAAAACTGATTCTACCGAACTTAGATTACATTTAACAGAAATAGATATAGCTAAACTTATGGAACAGCTGGCAGATGAATGTTATCCGAGTCTTCAGGAAGAGGGACTTAGCTTGGAGTTTAGAAAGTCGGCAGAAGTAATGATGATAGAGGCTGATGGAGAGTTAATGGCAAGAGCGGTAGCCAACTTACTTACTAATGCGATAAAATATGGTAAGGATGGTAAAAAAATTATTATAGATTTATATCAGGAAGATAAGGACAGTGACCTCTATATTAGAGTTATAAATTATGGAAGGTTAATTCCAAAGAAAGATATAGAGCATATTTTTGACAGGTTTTATCGGGTAGAAGATTCAAGATCGCTGGAAACAGGAGGAACAGGACTTGGACTTGCGATTACTAAAAACATAGTAAACCTGCATGGTGGAAACATTTGTGTAAAAAGCGATTTATATGGAACTGTGTTTGAGATAGTTCTACCTGTAAAGTAGGGGAGGAACGATATGAAGAATGGATTATTCTTTATACTGTCTTTATTTTTAATTTTTGCTAATTCTATAGATGCAACAAGACTCCATACTTCTCGTGCTAAATTAACGGCAGAAAGATATGAAGTTAAGAAAGAAAAGTCCTCACTTGGAGAACTTGAGATAGAATATGGAATTAATGGATATTTACGTTCATCTTCTGTTATTAGGGTTAAGATTGTGTTAAAAAATGCAAAAAAGAATTTTGCAGGAAGTATTCATCTAAGGTATTATTCGGTAGGAGATTCTTTATCATCTTACAGTGAAAAAATAAGATTAAAGCAAGGGGGAGATGTTGTAACTTATTTTTATCCATTTTTAAATACGGTCTCACCTAGGTTTATTATTGCATTTTTAGATGAAAAGGGCAGAGAAGTGGAACAATTTTCATCCGATATTGAAGATGGGAAGGTAGATGAAAATTCAGAATTAGTGATTGGAAGTTTATTGCCAAAAGATAATAAGATTTCATTCTTTGGAGAAAAAAATTTTAGGACAAAACGTATTTATCTAAAAGAAGAGCAGATAGAGGGAGATTATCGTGCTTTAAGTTCGTTTGACCTAATTATAAAACCTAATAATGCAGAAAATGTACTTAGCCCCAATACAATTGCCATTCTTAGGGATAGGGAGAGAAATGGTGGAGTGACCATAGATGAAAAAGAGGCTGAAGAGTTTAATTTAAAAAGACTTTATCTTGGTAAAGAAGACCGTTTAGAATGGATTTGGAAGGCAGAGCATGTACTTGTACCGGTGCTTGATGATTTAAAAATAAAGACAGAAAGATATGTAGGAATTATTATAATATATATAATAGTGGTATGTCCGGTTACCTATTTCATTCTTGCAAAGAGAAGGAGGAAGGTGCAGTATTGGATTTTTGTTCCGGTATGGTCACTTATTTTTACTGCTATAATATATATGATAAGTGCAGATAGTCGTATAGATGGAATGTATATGAAGTATGTATCAGTTTTAGACTTTCGTAAAGATAGAAAACTTGAAAATGTATCATTTTCAGTAACTAATTCTTCTAATCTTCCGTATAAGTTGGAAATTAATAATGGATATAAGTTAGAAAGTCTGTACGGTAGTTATTCACAGATGGGAGAACAGGATAAGGAAAAATACAATATTGCAAGCAAGGCAAATGGAGCTGACATAAATGTAATGGAAACAACAGCTTTTGATACACTTTTTCTTAAAGCATCGGGGGTGCCTGAAATACATATAAAAAATGCAGGAAAAATCTATCGCACTCAAAATATAGTAAAGGGTGAGTTTAAGAATGAGCTTGGTGTTAATCTAAATAAAGTTTTTGCTGTATACGATGATGAAATTGTATATATTGGAGATGTTGAACGGGGAGGGAGCAGGATTTTTAAGGCAGAGTCAGGAAAGGTATTCCTTGATGATTTTTCAGTAAGACCTCAAGATTCAGTTTTTTTAAATACAATTTTTAATTTTGCTTATGAGGGGGAAGAACCTAAGATTCAGAATCTAATGACGGTGATTTTAGAAAGAATATCAGTATTACAAAGCAATGAGCCTTGTTTTGTGGCTTTATCGACCGGAAGGCTGAGAGGAGAATTTGCCTCCGATGTAGATAATATAACCGGATACACGATAGTGATAATTCCTGCAGAAAAGGAAGTTGATACAGGCACAGACTCGAATAATTTTATAAATTCAATAGGGAAATTACCAATGATGGTAGGTGATGGAAGTTATGGATTTTCTACAGGTGTATTCTTAAATAGAAACTCGATAGATATAAGTTATCTTTTGGACAAAAATAAAAAACCTAAAAAACTTATGCTGTTACCTATATATAAGGAAGAGATAAATCCTTGCAAAGTGTATATTTTAAATCATTTAACAGGGAGTTATGATTTGATTTTTTCTCCTGATGATAACTTTATCAGAACAATAAGAGGATATGTAAGTAGTGGGGGACAGGATGGATTTGATAGGGGGAAAGATCAGAGTTTTAATATTAACTCAGTCTATATTAAAGATGGGAAGATTACTCTCAGATATGAGGTAGAGCAGTCATCATATGATGTGCTATCGTCTTTTTACATACCTAATATACCTAAAATCTCACTGGAGTATGAAGAATGATTGAAATAGAGAACTTAGTAAAGAACTTTGGAAAAACTAAAGCCTTGGATGGGCTATCACTTAAAATTGAGGATAATGCATTATATGGTTTTGTTGGACCGAATGGAGCAGGTAAGACTACTGCGATGAAAATAATATCAGGAATTATTCCTGCTGATTCAGGTAGTATTGTTTTAAGTGATGATGTAAGAGGAGAGGCTGGAAGAGTAAGGAATAATATAGGTTATGTACCGGATTTTTTTGGAGTATATGACAATTTAAAAGTAATTGAATACATAGAATTTTTTGCTGCTGCTTATAATATGATAGGCAGGGAGGCTGAAAGAAAATGTTTGAAGATTCTTGATGAGTTTGGCTTTACAGATAAGTTGGATTTTTTCGTAGATGATCTCTCAAGAGGGCAGAAACAGAAATTATGCCTTGCTCGTGCACTTATACATGACCCCAAGCTTTTGGTATTAGATGAGCCTACCTCAGGTATGGATCCGAGGGCAAGGATAGAAATAAGACATTTTCTTAAAAGGCTGAATGAACAAGGGAAAACAATAATTATAAGTTCACATATCTTACATGAAATCTCAGAACTGGTAACCGGACTTGCAGTGATTGAGGGAGGGAAAACAGTGATGAGTGGGAGTATTGAGGAGATAGAGACAAAGATGCATGTGGAAAATCCTATTGTTATGAAGGTAAAAGAAGGAGCAGATATTGCAGTAGAAGTTTTAAAAGAGGATGAGTCAGTAATTAATCTTACAATTACAGAAGATAATATATTTTATATAAGTTATTGTGGTTCAGACGAGGATGAAGGATATTTGTTAAAAAGAATGGTAGAAGCAGGAGTTTTCGTTTCTTCGTTTGGCAGAAGAGGACATGACCTAGAATCTGTATTTATGAAGATTATGGAGTAATTATGAAGAAATATAAGACAAATGCATTATATGCAAAAGAAATTAGGCAATCTGTTCGGAGTATCAAGTTTCCAATAACAGTGGGCTTATACTGCTTTACGCTTGCAGTAATTGGACTTTTTACATTAGTTGCGATATCGACTTCAGGCTATCCTACATATAATGCCTACACTATTAAACAAGACTTTATTGTGTTTTATTCAATACTATTTGGATTAGAATTTGGACTTGCCTTATTTGCAGTACCTGCACTTACAGGAGGTACGATTTCAGGAGAGCGAGATCATGGCACTCTTGAAATATTGCTTGCTACTGCACTTGGAACGAAGAGGATAATTATTGGGAAATTGCTTTCTGCCATAAGTAAACAAATGTTCTATGTATTTTCAAGTCTTCCTGTTTTAGCCCTAATATTTACTTTTGGAGGAGCAGGTATAGGAGATCTTGGAAAATATATTCTGCTTATAATACTTATGTCCTTGTATATAGGAAGTTTTGGAATACTTATGTCTACCATTTTTAGAAAAACAAGTACAGCTATGGCAGTTTCATATATATGGGTTATGTTTATTACATTAGGTACAATTTTTATTTCATTTGTAAGCAATGTATTTTCGGCAGTTAATAATGATTTCTTAAATCCTATATTTTTGCTGAATCCTGTAGTTACTATGTTTTCGCTCTTAGATACTCAGATAGGGCTACCGGATGTGATAGGGAATTACATTAATTTTCAAAAAAATACAAGTTTTATTATGAGATACTGGTTTACATTAAGTCTTATTGTTCAAACGGTAATTACAGTAATTAATATATCGGTAGCCGCTTATTTATTAAATCCATTTAGGAAAAGAGTGAATCAATAAAGCGTAAAAATTTCTTCGAAAGTTTAATTTCTAATAACTTATCTTCATACTCGGTTTCATTTAGTTCGTCTATAAAATTTAGTTCATACTTTTTATTTAGCCCACCCTCCATAAGTAGGAGGGCGGCTTTATTGTAGGCTATAGCCGCTGTAGTTTCATTGTCATAACGACCTACTATTACAGAGCCGTTAATGTGAATCTTAACTACATATACAGGCTTTGGAAATTTTTTTTCAAGTCTTACGCCCAAATAGCGATTAATGATCTCCAGGTTTTCATATCTAAAGTCTAGATTATCTCCATTTAAGAATATATAATCTTTTCCGGGGACAGCAAAGTTCCTAATTCCATAGCGATGCATAATATTAGATTGCATCCCATAATCTGCAACAAAATAATGTCTACCTCTTCTGACTATTTTGTGATGTGAATAGTAGAATAAATCCTCAGCTGAAAATTTCATTACTTCAGATGGAGAAAAATAATATTCAAAAAATTTTTTTCTTAAATAGATAGGGTTTTTAATATAGATACCATTATCACGAAAATTAATGATGGCTACCCATTTTTCAAAGTTCAAGTTCATAGTTTCATCATAATCATTAAGGGTTATTTTTGTATGGTCTGCAACTATGGATAAAGCCTCATTATATGCTGCATGAGCGATATTGCTATCCTCGAAACTTCCTAGACTTATATGTTTAGACTTGTAAGTAAAAGAAGCTATATACCAGTTTTTTCCTTTAGAATCCACTCTTTTATATACACCTTTTAATAGTTGTTTCATAATCAATGCTCCTTGAATATAAATGTTGATTTTTGCTTTATGTTATCATGCTTTGAAATATCTGTCAAAAGAAGTAAAAAATCAAGTTAAAAATTATACAAAATTATACAGCTGTAGCATCATAAAAATATACAAAATTCATGTAAAAAATGTTTTGATATTAAAAAAACTTTGCTGAATACCCAAAATTCAGCTTTTTTATTGACAAAGGAGAAATTAAATATTATACTTACGAGCGTAGTTTATGTAACAATTCTGTAATATATTTGCAATATATACCTAAACTATTAAAAAATTGATAATTAGATAAATAGGAGAAAAAGATGAAAAGAGGATTTAAATTATTGTTTTTAGGAACAATATCAGCCTGTCTTTCGCTCACAATGTTACCACAGACCTGTTTTTACAGTGCAAAGGCAGAAACAATAAGTACAGAAGAGGCAGGGAGTGGTGCGACTTCACAAACTGAACTGCTTAATATGGATAACAAGAGCATAGAGGAAGAAGAGAAAGAACTTGCAGCTAAGGAGGCTGAAGAAGAAAAGAAAGCAGCAGAGCTTGCAGCTAAGGAGGCCGAAGAAGAAAAGAAAGCAGCAGAGCTTGCAGCTAAGGAGGCTGAAGAAGAGAAGAAAGCGGCAGAGGCTGCAGCTAAGCAGGCAAAAGAAGAGAAAGAAAAAGCTGAAGAGGCAAAGAAGAAAGCTGAAGAGAATAAAAATGCCTATAATATTAAGATGACTATTAAAGATAAGGCAAATCTTTATCGCCTTGTCCAGTCTGAAGTAGGCTATATGGATGAGAAAAGTAAACTTTTTGTAGCAAGTGTTGTACTTAATAGAGTTAAGCACAAAAGTTTCCCTAATACTGTAACCGGAGTAGTTATGGCACATAATCCAAGAACGGGTGTTTATCAATTTTCACCGGTTAAGCCGGGGGGAAGGTTTTGGAAATGTGAAGTAAGTAAAGAAACTAAAAAGGCTGTTGATAAGGTGCTTAAAAATGGAGATTATTCTAAAGGTGCGATTGCATTTGTAGCAAAAAAATACACAACTGCTAAGGCAGCAGCTTGGTTTGACAATAATCTTCACCATCTTTTCTATCATAATGGACAAGATTATTATAAATACAGATAAAATTAAATATAAGATTGATATATGGAACTTCTGACTTTATATTGCAGGGAGTTCCTTTTTTGTTTACAAAAATCTTACAAAATTTTAAAATAAGTGATAAGATTTATGTTTTATGTTATACTATGGGGAAGACAGTATGCCTTTGTATGATAGGGTATATCATTAAATTAATATATATTAATGAAAGAGAGATAAAAGATGAGACTGAGGGGAAGAATAGTAGTATCATTTATGGTAGTAATGATAATACCATTAATTCTTATTAATGTGGCATTTTTTACTATAATAAAAACCAGATTTTCTTTAACTGATACTGTTGGAGATGAAAACAATATAAACATAATAACTTCAATATCAAATCCGGTCGGTTATGTAAATAAGATTATAGAGGAAGATTACAAAGAACTTAGGACTTATTTAAAGAATGAACAGGAGCATTTAGATGATAGCGAATATTTGGATAACTTTTCAAAAAAAATAGAGAATAAATACTCATCTATTTATATTATTAAAGGGAAGCAACTTATTTATGGAAGTGATAAGCAACTTTATGATAAGATAGTATATGAACTTTATGATTATGTGATTGATTCAGATGAAAGCCTAGGTTATTTTGAAAATAATGGATTTAATGTGATTGTTAGACATGTGGGTACTTTAAATGATGGTTCGAACCTATTTTTTGTAACTAATATGTCTGAATTGGAAAAAGAATCAAAATTAGCATGGGGACAGCTTACAGCAAGTTTTGTGTTGATTATGTTTCTTACAGGCTTGACACTTTCTTACTGGTTATACACCAGTGTTGCAATGCCGATAGACAGCCTTAGAAAATCTGCGAAAGATATTATCAAAGGTGATTTTAACACAGAAATAAAAAGGCATAAGAGAGATGAAATAGGTGAGCTTGCTGATGAGTTTAATAATATGAGAGAACATATTATTGAATTGTTGGAGGATAATATATCTAAAAAACAAAATATGAAAGAAATGGTAGTTAATATTTTTCATGACTTGAAGACTCCGCTTACTGTAATTAAGGGCTATGTAGAGGGGCTTAGGGAGGGAGTCGCTAATACTCCGGAAAAACAGGATAAATATTTAAGTATCATTTATTCTAAGGCTGTGGAGATGAACAGTCTTATTGATGCACTTTCAGCATATGCAAAGCTTGATATGGATGCTATTTCATATAAGTTTATGGAGTTAGACATTAATGAGTATTTGACAGAAGGATTAGATGAAATAAGAACTGATTTGGAAATAAATAATTTTGAAATATATTTTCATCCAAGCATTGAAGAAAGGGTTTCGGTTATAGCAGATGCAGTTCAGTTTAAAAGAGTAATCAATAACCTTATTTCTAATTCTAAAAAATATTCTGCAAAAGGTAGAAAAGGTAGGATTGATATAAGGGTTGAGTTGATGTCTGAATTTGTGCAGATTTCTGTAGATGATAATGGTATAGGTATACCAAAAGAAGCTAGGGCAAAAGTTTTTGAAAGGCTTTATAGAGTAGATGAGTCACGAAATTCTAAGATAGGTGGTAGCGGACTAGGACTGGCAATAGTAAAGAAGATAATTGAGGATCATGGTGGAAAAGTTTGGGCAGAAAGTAATAACGGACAAGGTACGAAGATAATAATGCTTTTAAGAAATGCTGAATTTACTTCAGTTAGAGAAGTTGAGGAGTTGAGAATACAGAAGAGTAAAATAAATGTGTAGTATAAAGGAGAAAAAATGAGTAGAATTTTAATAATTGAAGATGAAGAAGCTATTGCTGAGATTGAAAAGGATTATTTGGAACTTTCGGACTTTGAAGTTGTAATAGAAGAGGATGGAGAAAAGGGATTAGAAAAGGCATTGAGTGAGGATTTTGACTTAATTCTCTTAGATGTTATGTTACCGGGGAAAGATGGATTTGAGATCTGTAAGGAAGTTCGTAAAGAAAAGAAAATACCTATACTTATGGTGTCTGCAAAGAAAGATGACATAGACAAGATAAGAGGGCTGGGGCTTGGTGCTGACGATTATTTATCAAAGCCATTTAGCCCAAGTGAACTGGTAGCAAGGGTTAAGGCACATCTTGCAAGATATGAAAGACTTGTAAATTCTTCTGAGGAACGAAATAATTTTATTGATATAAGAGGAATTAGAATTGATCGTACTGCAAGAAGAATTTTTGTGAATGAAGAGGAAAAAAGTTTTACAACTAAAGAGTTTGATCTGCTTACCTTTTTAGCAGATAATCCAAATCATGTATATTCAAAGGAAGAGTTGTTTAGAGAAGTTTGGGGAATGGAGTCTCTAGGTGATATAGCTACGGTGACAGTTCATATTAAAAAGATTAGGGAAAAAATTGAGGAAGATACAGCAAATCCACAGTACATTGAGACTATATGGGGAGTTGGATACAGGTTTAAGCTATGATGGTGCAAATTATTTATGAAGATTTAGACCTTATTGTATGTGTAAAACCTGCAGGAGTATTATCCCAAGGGGATAAGGCAGGTAATAGAGATATGGTAAGGGAACTAAAAAAATATCTGGTAATGGAAGCTAGGAAAAATAAAATTAAATTATCCAAAGAGCCTTATATAGCTGTTCTGCATCGCTTGGACAGAAATGTAAGAGGGATAATGGTTTATGCTAAAACAAAGAGAGCTGCAACCGGTCTTTCACAGCAGATAAGGGAGAATAGGATATCTAAAAAATACATGGCTGTAGTTAATTTTAATATTCTTGATACTAAGCCTGTTATAAATGTATGGGAAAATAGGCAGGATTTTATGGTGGCAGATAAGTTAAAAAATTTATCTGTAATTGTTGATGAGAAATTTGAGGGTGCAGAAAAGGCAGAGCTTAATTATAGGGTTCTTAAAGTTTTAGGCAATAAGGCTTTAATTGAGATTGACCTTATAACAGGAAGACATCATCAGATAAGACTTCAGCTATCTCAAGTATTTAACGGGATAGTTGGTGATACGAAGTATAATAAGGACTATAAAGATATAGATGGATGGCAGGAACTTGCACTTGAGGCAGTAAGACTATCCTTTATACATCCGATAAGCGATAAAAAAATGGATTTTGTAATTCCTGTAACGGGAAAAGAGTTTGGAGAATTTAATGCAGAAAATCATTTATAAACTTATAATTATTACACTTATATTTATTCTGTCAGCAGGATATTTTATAAGTAATATTAAAGAAACAACATATACTGATAAGATAGAAAAGACAGAAATGTCTGAGGCGAGTTTTCCGACAGTCAGTATGCTAAGAGGAAATAAAGAGATTAATTTGTTGCATGGATATGGACAGGAACTTGACAACTTTGGTATAAGACAAGAAATAACTCCTTTAGAAAATAATAAGACTATAAATTTCATTATAAATACTTATGGAAATAAGATAATAAGAGTGGAGTATGAAGTTAAGGATAAAACAGATAATATAGCAATATCGAGTGGAGAAGTACAGGGTGAGGAGCAGGATGATACAGGAAGACAGAAGGTTTCTATAAAGTTGGACACTGAAATATCTCAAGGTATGGATTTTCTACTTAAATTAAGACTTGTAAATGAAGATGGTAAAAAGTTTGTATTTTTTACAACAATTAAATTTACAAGAGGTGATAAATTTGTAGAGAATTATAGTTTTGCTGAGAGATTTTTTAAGGCAACATTTAATAAAAGTGATGAAAAGGCTATTAAGCCTTATCTTGAACCTGATGGAAGTATGGACAATATGAATTTTGCCTATGTCAACATACATTCTTCCTACGATATTGTGACTTGGGGAAAGCTTTCTCCTGAGTGCCTTGCAAAACCTTTGATAAATGTAGTTGAAAATTCTGAAAACATATCGGGAATAGCTTATAGGTATATAGTAAGGACAAAGGGTGACAGTCCAAATTATTATTCAGTAAAAGAATATTATCGTATAAATAGAATTGAGAATACGGCATACTTACTGGCCTTTGAGAGAAGAGTAGAAGAAATATATAATCCTGAAAAGACTTCGGTTTCAAAGAGCCAGCTAAAGTTTGGGATTACTGACAATGTTAGTAGTGGATATAGCTTGAATAAGGCACATAAGTTTATTGCATTTGTAAGAGAAAGGGCTTTATGGTGCTATGATACTGAAAATAACAAGATTAAAAGAATATTTTCCTTTATAAGCGAAGACTTTTCAGATGAAAGGACATATTATGATCATCATAATATAAAAGTTCTTAGGATGGAAGATAATGGAGATTTTTATTTCGTAGTATATGGATACATGAATCGTGGTGTATATGAGGGAAAGACAGGGATTGTGTTGTATAAATATTTGGCGAATGAGGACAGAATAGAAGAACAGTCTTATATTCCAGTTAATCTTCCAGCTCAGTTTTTTGAGGGTGGATTATCCGATTTCAGTTTTGTAAGTTCAGAACAATTTTTTTATTTCTCACTACATGATAAAATTTATTCATATAGCCTTGTAAAGAGAAAGTTATCTGTTTTGGCGGAAAATATTTCGGGAGGCTCATATCTTGCACTATCTGAAAATAATCATGTAGTATGGCAGGAATCACCGGATATAACCAAGACAAAAAAATTGATAATTATGGATCTTGAAACCAGAAAAAGGACGGAAATAGATGCACAAAAGGACTCAGTTCTTAGGCTTTTAGGTAAAATATCCGGAAATTTTGTGTATGGAATTGCATATGAAAAGGATATAGTTAATAAAAAGAATGGAAGTATACTTATTCCGTATAAAAAGCTTGTCATTTCAGATATAAATGGTGGAAGTTTGAAAATTTATGATAGAAAAAATATTTATATTACAGGGATAAATATTGTTAATGATACTATCGAACTGGAAAGAGTGGAGAAAAAGGGAGGTAAATTCGTAAGAATAAGGATTGATCATATCTTAAACAATGTAGTTAATGGTAATTCAGAGGTTAAAGTTGTAGACAGGCGAACTGATAAATATTTAACAGAGTATTATCTGACTCTACCTTATGGGTTGAAACTTGAGAAAAATCCGGAAATAAGTTTATTAACTTTAAATACAGTAATAACAAGAGATTTGACTATAAGGTTGGGAGAGGATGGTAAAGAGAATAAGGACAAATATTTTGCCAATATATCAGGTGAGTTTGTAGCCTCTTCCTATAAGGTGGCGGATATGATTAAGCTTGCAGATGATAAAATGGGATATGTGCTTGATATGGAAGGTAATCTTGTTTGGGAGAGAATAAGGCTTGACTCGTCAGCAAAGGCAGATGAGGCAGATGTGGACTATATTTACGAAGAAGATGATAGTATACACTCTGCAATTCGGCTGTTTTTGACAGCAAAGGGAATATATATTTCCAGTGAAGATTTGAATAAGGGCAATTCTGTTCTGGATGTGCTTAAATCTCAGTCGGAAATTACAGCTATTAATCTTTCGGGGATAGAATTTAACAATATTTTTTATTATATTAATAAAGGAAATCCTATAATTGCAATGAAAGATAATAAGACAGCTGTTTTAATTACGGGCTATACACCGCAAAATATAGAGATTATGAATGTAAAAACAGGTAAGACAAGCCTTATGGATAAGAAAGAGGCAGAGAAAATGTTTAAGACAGCCGGAAATATATTTATTTCAGCATTGAACTAGGAGGTTTTGCAAATGTATGATGTGATTGTAGTAGGAGCAGGCTATGCAGGGGCAGTATCGGCTAGACAGCTTGCCGATAAAGGTAAAAAGGTACTCATTTTAGAAAAAAGAAATCATATAGGTGGGAATGCCTTTGATGAGCCTGATGAGCATGAAATTTTAATCCATACCTATGGACCACATATTTTTCATACCTCAAGTAAAGAGGTGTATGATTTTCTTGGAAAATTTACAGAGTGGAGGCTTTATCACCATAAGGTGGTTGGCAATGTATATGGTAAATTTATACCAATACCATTTAATATAAATAGTATAAGGCTCGTGTATAACGAGTATAAGGCGAATAATCTTATAGAGAAGTTGATAAATGAGTATGGAAGAGAAACGGCAATTCCGATACTGCAACTTCGAGCCAACAAAGACGAAGACATAAGGGAGTTAGCAGAATATGTTTATGAAAATATATTTGTAAAATATACAGGAAAGCAATGGGGAGTTGCACCTGAAGAGATAGATGAGGCAGTTACAGCAAGAGTTCCTGTAATTTTAACAGAGCAAGATGGGTATTTTACGGATGATTATCAGGCAATGCCGAGGGATGGTTATACGAGGCTTTTTGAAAGAATGCTTTCTCATCCTAATATTGAGGTAAGATTAAACATAGATGCTAAGGACTGTATTAAATTAGAAGGTGGGCAGATTTTCTTTGAGTGTATAGAATTTGATGGAGATGTCATATACACAGGAATGATAGATGAACTGTTTGAAAGATGTTTTGGTGCTTTGCCCTATAGGTCACTGAGATTTGAGTTTGAGCATTATCATAAAGAATCTTATCAGCCGGAGGCGGTGGTCAATTACACAGTTGATGAAGATTTTACACGAATAACGGAGTTTAAGAAGATGACGGGGCAGCAGGCAGCAGGTACTACTATAGTGAAAGAATATTCACTTAATTTTGAGCCTGATACAGAACTGATACCTTACTATGCGATATTAAATGATGAAAATAAAGCTTTATATGAAAAATATTTTAATCTTGCCTCAAGGTATAAAAATTTATATCTTTTAGGAAGGCTTGCAGAATATAAATATTATAATATGGATGCAATTACTAAAAAAGCCTTAGAGCTTTGTGAAAGGATGGTATAATGAAAGTTTTAAGTGTTGCAATACCTTGTTACAATTCGGCAGAATATATGAGCCATGCTATAGACACTCTGCTTGCAGGAGGAGAAGATATCGAAATTATTGTTGTAGATGATGGTTCTGCAAAGGATAATACATTGGAAATTGCAAAAGAGTATGAGAAAAAATTTCCAAACATTGTAAAAGCCATACATCAGGAAAATGGTGGGCATGGAGAGGCTGTAAATACAGGACTTGCTAATGCAAGCGGTGTATATTTTAAAGTAGTTGACTCTGATGACTGGGTAAATACAGATGCTCTTGGAAAAGTAATGGACTTACTCCGTTCAGTGATAAAAGGGAATAATACCTTGGATATGTTGATATGTAACTATGTATATGAGAAAGTAGGGGAAGAGCCAAGTACAGTGAGATATACAAATTGCTTGCCTGAGAATAGGTTTTTTACTTGGTCGGATGTGGGTAGATTTAAGAATTCGCAATATATTCTCATGCATTCTGTATTTTATAGGACAGCCCTGCTTAAGGAAATAGGGCTAAAGTTACCGGAGCATACATTTTATGTAGATAATATTTTTGTATATAAACCTCTGCCTTTTGTAAAGACTATGTATTACATGGATGTAGATTTTTATAGATATTTTATAGGAAGAGATGACCAGTCTGTTAATGAAAAAGTAATGATAGGAAGGATAGAGCAGCAGCTTAAGATAACTAGGATTCTTATAGAGTCACATGATTTAAGCAGATTAAAAGAACCAAAACTCAAAAAATATATGGCAAAGTATCTTGCAATTATGATGACTATATGTACTGTCTTTTTGATAAAATCCGGTAAACCGGAAAACATGGAAAGGAAAAAGGAAATATGGCATTATCTAAAAAAATATAACCCTAAGATGAACAGAATGATTAAGCATACATTGTTAGGAGCGATAATGGGTATGCCGGGTAAAGGAGGAAGGAAGATTATAATTTGGGGTTATGAGGTAGCTAGAAGGGTGTATAAATTTAATTAGAATAAGTCTTGCAAATAAATTACTAATGACTTAGACTAAGGAGGTAGTTATTGAGAAAATAAGTCATCAGTAAAAGGAGAGATTTATGAAGAGGGATAAAATTGCCTGTAATTGTGAAAATGTAACTTATGGAAAGATAATAGATGCTGTCAATTCAGGAGCAAAGACTTTTGAAGAGGTATCAGAAATTACCGGATGCAGTACAGGCTGTGGACAGTGTCAGGAATTTATTGAAATATTTGTTAGGGATTTAGTTATGTTCCCTGAAGATAATGCGTAAATAGTTAAAGGAGGTCTTATGTTAGAAGTAGGAACTAAAGCACCTGATTTTAGTTTACCTGATCAGAATGGTATAATACATACACTTGCAGAATACAGAGGAAAGAAGTTGATTATTTATTTTTATCCTAAGGATAGTACTCCCGGCTGTACTAAGCAGGCTTGTGGATTTTCCGAGAGATACCCATTATTTTTAGAAAAAGGTGTAGAAGTTATTGGAATTAGTAAGGATAGTGTAGCATCACATAAAAAGTTTGAAGAAAAGAATGGGCTTGGTTTCACCATACTTTCAGACACCGAGTTAACAACTATAAAGGCTTACGATGTATGGCGTCAGAAGAAGATGGCAGGAATAGAGTATATGGGAGTGGTCAGGACAACATATCTTATAGATGAAGAGGGAATTATTATTAAGGCTAATGATAAGGTGAAGGCAGGAAAAGATCCTGAAAATATGCTTGGTGAAGTATAAGTCAAATAAAAATAAGCAGGAAGGAATATACTCTCTTTCCTGCTTATTAAATTAAGCGCCTAACATTATCTTGTCAGTCCAGTTGATAGAATCCATGTACCAGCCTACAAGACGGTTGCTATCAATTTGTAACTGCTTAGATAATATATCTATTTCTGTCCACTGTCCCTGTTCATAAGCTTCTGCAAGCTTTAATACAGGAACGAGAGCACCCTCCCCCTTGATTAAAGCATCTTTAATATCATCACTTATTGACAAATCATTCATAGCTTCTTCCATAGTTAAATCAAGCATTGCATCCAATACACTGAAAAGGCACATAAGCGAGATTTCAGATGCTCTTGGATAAAGGATGCCACAGTTGTTTGAAACAAGTTCACCAAATTTAGATCTTATAAGAGCTATTCTAATAAGTTCATTAGGTTTGTTTACTGATAAATCTTGTAACATCATTATATGAACCCATCGCTCAAAATCAGAAAGCCCCATCTTTATAAGAGCTGACTTCACCCCTTTTTGTATGTTATCATCCTTTTTACTGACTATATTTAATAGCCGGTAGGCAACAGAAACATCGGTTTCTAATATTTCCGAGAGTACACGAAATGAAGGATCTTCGGAATGAAGTTCGTTCAGTATTCTTCTGTAAATTGTTATGTCAGGCTTTTTACCTTTAAGTCCGGCAACAATGACAGGTTTACTGAAAAAATATCCTTGAAACAAGTGAAATCCCATTTTACGTGCTTCGATGAATTCTTCTTCAGTTTCCACCTTTTCAGCAAGCAAAACTTTTTTACGATTCAAAGCCTCCCTTACCTCATCTCTGATGGTATTTAAGGGAGTAGCAATAAGATCGTATTTTATTATGTCTGCAACTGGAACAATTTTAAAATCTTTAATGCTATGTACAAAATCATCAAGAGCTATTCGGTATCCTTCTTTGTGTAAGCTCTCAAGACGGCGTATTAATCTTTTATCCACTTCTACATCTTCCAAAACTTCAATAATAAGAGTTGAAGGATCTACCAATTCTATTGAGTTAGAGAGTAAGGAATTGTAATTAAAGTTTACAAAAGCTTTTTTATTACCAACTATTTTTTCTACACCAAGTTCAAATAAGCCGCCCAGCACAACAGCAGTAGAACTTTCTGCACTTGTTCCTGTATAAGCCATAGAGGTGGTACTGTTTCTGAAAAGTAATTCATAACCATATACATCTTTTTTCTTGTCAAATATGGGCTGTCTTGCAATGTACATATTAGGCATCCCTTTCTAAGTATAATATGTGTAAAAGCTATTAATCATCTAAGAACATTAATAAGTATAACACTATTTGAGTGATTTGTTAAGTAAATAATTGTAAATATAAATGCCTTATTTTTACCATTTATTTAGTTTAAAATGCATATATTTGGAATGGAGGTATATTATGAAACTTGCAGAAGCATTACAAGAAAGAGCAGACTTGATAAAAAACATAGAAAGACTTAGGTCAAGGGTAAGGAATAATTCGCATGTGCAGGAGGGAGAGAAACCTGCTGAGAATCCTTTAGAGCTTATAAAGGAGATGAATGGTTGCATAGATAGGTTTGAGTATCTTGCAGGCAAGATCAATAAGACTAACAATGAAACTATGATTGGGAACATGACGATAACAGAGGTAATTGCCAAGAAGGATGCACTCATCCTCAAGGCCTCGGCTTACAGAGATTTTGTATATGAATCCAGCAGCATAACAGGAAGGGCAAGAGGTACAGAGATTAAAATACTTCCAACTCTCAAGGTGGTTGACCTTCAAAAGGAAGTGGATAGGCTTTCGAAAGAAATAAGGCAGCTTGACAATAGTCTTCAGGCAACTAATTGGAGTACAGAGCTTGTAGAAAACTGATGAAATTAAACTTAGTTGGTAGCAGATTAGGGCGAATGTAAAAATTGAATTTTATTCATATAATAGTGGTGGTTAAGGTAAGCCGGGGGTTCGATTCCTAGTGTTATAGTTATGACCATTATCTTGTACAAGTGTATGATTTAAGATGTTTATAAATTAATACCATACATTGACTAAGAAGCGAGGGTGGGACTGGGGGACTAAGAGTTTTATATGTTAGGTAGAGCTGCTTTGTGAGGCTCTTTTTTTACTTTATAAAAGTTGGATAAGGACAGTTTTTTTAAAATAGGAATTGCAAATAATAATGAATTAATATATACTTTAATAAAACAGTACTTGGACAGAAAAAATAAAGTAGGAGTAAAATGAAAATAAAAAGAAACAGATATTTGAATAAACTAATAAGCCGAATGAATAATGGTTTAATAAAAGTAATAACAGGAATAAGAAGAAGTGGGAAATCATATCTCTTATTTAATTTATTTTATGATTATCTTATCAATAGTGGGGTACCTGCTGAAAATGTTATAACGATTCCCCTAGATGATGAAGATTATGCAAGATATTGTAATCCACATGAACTCTATGAGTATATTAAAAATAAAATAGAGGATAAAGGTGGGAAGCTGTACATTTTTATTGATGAAGCACAATATGCAATTACAAAAGAGGAAATGAAAAATCGGGATAAACCGATTAGATTATATGGAGTTTTAAATGGTTTATTAAGAAAGAAAAATATAGATGTTTATATAACAGGAAGTAATTCCAAGTTCCTCTCATCAGATATTTTAACAGAGTTTAGAGGACGTGGTGATGAGATACATATATTACCATTGTCGTTTTCCGAATATTATCCTGCAACAGATAAGGATAAATATGATGCCTGGCAGGATTACCTGTATTATGGTGGACTTCCGCACATCTTAGCTGAGACAAACGGAGAAATGAAAAGCACTTATTTATCAAGACTCCATAAAGAAATATATTTGAAGGATATTTGTGAACGTTACAATTTGCGTGATGAGCAAGGAATGGAAGCACTTATGAAAATAGTGGCTTCGGCAGTCGGTTCACTTACAAATGCTAAAAAAATATCTGATACATTTGTAAGTAATGGGAATAATACTCTCTCTGTACCTACGATATCAGGCTATTTAACCTATCTTACAGAAAGTTTTATAGTGGAAAAAGCTGAGAGATATGATATAAAAGGGCGTAAATACATAAGCACTCCGTCAAAATATTACTATACGGATTTAGGTTTGAGAAATGCATTATTGAACTTTAGACAGTTCGAAGAAACTCATCTGATGGAAAATGCGATATATAATGAGCTGATATATAGAGGATATAATGTAGATGTAGGCGTGGTTGAAACCAGAGAAAATGTGGATAATAAGAAAATATATAAACAGCTTGAAGTTGATTTTGTTGCAAATCAAGGTAGCAAAAGGTATTATATACAATCAGCCTTTGCTCTTCCTAACAAAGAAAAGATTGAGCAGGAACAGGCATCTCTTGTAAGAATACCTGACTCATTTAAGAAAATAATGGTTGTAAACGGCAATCCGCCGGTTTGGAGAAATGAAAATGGAATTACGATAATGGGAATATTTGAATTTTTGTTGAATGAGGGAAGCCTGGAGTTGTAGTTATTTCTTTCTAAATACAGCAGCTCCGAATAAGAGTAAACAGCCCATTATTATATAAATATAATCAAAGGGGCTGTGCACTAAGAACTAGTGCACAGCAACATGGAAAAAAATTATAAATGGTAAAATAAAGTGTCAGTATAAATGAGTAAAAAAGTACACCAAACAATAAAATCATGTTATCATAAATTCGACCAAAAACCATGAAAGGATTTTATTGTTTGATGCAAGATAAGTATATCGCAAAAAGAAGAAGAGGTAAACATTTAACTTTCTTGAGTTTCCGTATTTTATCCACAAGTCACTTTTAATTACAGTTTTACAACAAATTTTTTTCAAAAAATCCCATAAATATAAGGAATCCTTCTCATTTTTGATGTATAATTTAATCACCACAAAAAACATACTAAACAAAAATTAGGAGGACTCCCAGTGGTTAATTTTACATCAAATACTTATAAAATGAAACTGGAAATTTTAACTTTTTCAAATAAAATTTCAAAAAAACTTTCAAAGTCCGAAAGAAAGTTCATGGCTGATATGAATTATGGCATGTTAGCATCAGGAAGCTGCCTACTGACAGACATAGTTGACAAACTTCACGAACCATCCAGAAAAATCAATGTCGTGGACAGGCTTTCCAACCACCTTGCAAAAGGCATACCGGCATACGCTCTCAACTCTTATCTTTCATCTGTTAAAAAATGGTGCCCTGAACATCCCGTGGTACACATTGATGACAGCGATGTTGTAAAACCCGGCGGATATAAATTTGAATCGCTCTGTTTAGTGCGTGACGGTTCTGAAAGTACTGCCAAGAAAAACATTTATAAAAAGGGATATCATGTAACAGAAGCAACCGTGCTGACTAATAACGCCCATTCGGTCAGCCTGTTTTCTAAAATCCATTCATCAAATGAAAAAAACTTTACATCAATTAATGATATTACTTTTTCTGCAATTGAAAGGGCTGTCTCATTGTTTGGAAAGGCAACTTTTGTAATGGACAGAGGATATGATGACAATAAAATGTTTCTTAAACTTGCCTCTATGGAACAGGACTATGTGATACGCCTTACTGTAAGAAGAAGGCTCTTGTTACATGGCAGGTGGGTATCCGCAGCAGAACTATGTAACAGACGAAAAGGTAAGGTGAAACTTACGCTATTCTATAAAGGCAAAAAACATGAAGCATATCTTTCGCATATAAAAGTTCAGATAACAGCTTCCAGAAAAGACATTTTAACAGTACCACTTTTTAATGTAAAAAATTCCTAAATCTTCTTTGTATTTAAGGATTTACTAATTTTATTAATGCAGTTTACGGAAACTCAAGTTAACTTTAGCAGAGAGAGCAAAAATAGAAGTATATCTTAAAGAAAAAAAGACCAAAACCTATATAGCAGAGAAAATAGGCGTTTCAGAAAGAACTATCTACAGAGAAATAAATCGAGGGACAGTCCTATTTAAGAACTCTGACTTAAGAGAAAGAAAAGAGTATGCCTATGATGTTGGGCAGAGAAGGTATATGGAAATCTCTTTCTGAGCCTAAGCCATTCAAACCTGATATATAAGAAAAAGGAAAAGGCTGTAAGGAAGAAGGAAAAGAGGTCATTGAAGCGTGGTGGTGAAATCATTGAGAAAAGGTCTGATGAGATAAATTCACGCCTTACGCTGGGGCATTACGAGATGGATACGGTGGTGTCAGGGAAAGGGTCAAAGGCGTGCTTACTCGTCCTTACGGAGAGGCTAAGCAGGAAGGAGATAATAGTAAAGATAAAGGACAAGAGCAGTGTGTCAGTAGTGGAGGCTCTTGAAGGGCTTAGAAGGATACACAGGGGTAAATTTTCTAAGATGTTCAAGAGCATAACAAGTGACAATGGTACGGAGTTTTCTGATGCGAAGGCTATTGAGGAAATGGGTATAAAGTATTTTTATGCACACAGCTGCTGCTCGTATGAACGTGGAAGCAATGAGAACAATAACAAACTGATAAGAAGATTCATAGCCAAAGGCACGGACATAGGTAGTTTCAGCAAAAAGAGGATCAAAGAGATAGAGAAATTTATGAATAACTATCCGAGAAAGATGTTTGGTGGACTGAGTTCAAATGCGGTCTATAAGAGCCTAGAAAAAAATTATAAAATACTGACATTTAGGGTTGCAATTTATAAGAACTCCTAACGCTAAATTGAATCTTGCAAACTTTATGAGGACACATCTTTATACTTCTCTTTCAGCAGTAAAACTGGGGCTTGATATTTTATTAAAAGAAGAAAATGTAAAGTTTGATAAGCTTCTTGGTCATGGAGGTCTGTTTAAGACTGAAGTAGTTGGTCAGAAGTATCTGGCAGCTGCGGTAAATGCACCGGTTAAAGTAATGAAGCCAGCAAGCGAAGGCGGGGCATGGGGAATGGCACTTCTTGCTTCATATATGGTAAATAAAGAAGAAGGGGAGGCACTTGAAACTTTCCTTGATAAAAATATATTTGCTTTAATGGATAGTGTGACCATAGAGCCTGACAGCGAAGATGTAGAAGGCTTTAGAGAGTTTATAAAGAGATATGTAAAGGGAATTGATATAGAAAGTTTGGCTGTAGATAAGATTTGTTAGTAGACAAATTTACAATGTATATCAGAAAATGTATGAAAAAAGAATTATAAAATACATATTTATTTAAGATAGACCTACCCTTTAATTTCTCCTATATTTTCCTTTATTATGATATTTGATTTAAGGTAATTAAGTTCTTTTTTAGGACTTATGTGATGTATTAGATAATCAATTGCAACTTCTATAGATTTATAACCCTGCATAAAGGGTTGTTGATCTATAGTTGCTGTGATTATACCTTTTTCAAGCATATTTATTGTGCTGCTAAGTGTATCAAAAGTAATAACATACATATCTTTTAAATTTGCGTCTTTAATAGCACTTGTACCTCCTGCGACACCGGCACCGGCAAAGAAAAGAGCTTTTATTTCTTTATGGTTATTTATAAAATTTTTTGTTATCTCATAACTTTTATTATCATCATCATTATTTTCAAGTACGGCTATAATTTCAAGATTTTTATAATTTTTCTTAATAGTATCTCTAAAGCCTGCTAGTCTTTCTGTATGGCAAAGTACCTTTTTTGAGCCTAAAATTATTCCGAGTTTTATTTTGTCTTTAGTAAAGAGCTTCATAAGTCCTGCAGCTATACTACCGGCACTGTAATAGTCACTTCCTACATAAGCAAGTCTTTTAGAATTTTTAATATCTGTGTTTACAGTAATAACAGGTATATTTTCATTATAAAGTTCACCAATTAAATCTCTTATTTCGAAACTATCTAATGGAGATATTATTAGACATGATATATTTTTTTCTTTTAATTCTAAAATTGCCTTTTTTTGCTCTTCCAAGTCAAAGGAAATTTCTTTTCTAATCATAGAAATACCATAGTCTTCGGCCTCTTTTAGTTTTGTCATCATACCATTTATAACATCTATAAAAAATGGATTATGCTTGCTAAAAAGGATAACTCCTATTGTTAATTTCTTTTTTTTGGTAACAAGGGCAAGCCCTGCTTTATTAGGCTTGTAATCATATTTTTCTATTATATTTAATACTTTTTCTTTTATTTCCGGTTTAACGTTACCTCTATTATTTATAACTCTATCTACTGTACCCCTTGAAGTTCCTACAAGTTCTGCAATTTCCTTTATTGTTATCATAAATTAAATAAATCTCCTAAAATAAAGATATTTTGTATTATATCACATTCAACAGCTTTAGTCAAATGGTATAAAATATAAGTGTGCTAAAATTATAAGATATAAAAATCGCACAAAAAACACCTTGACTTATGAAAAAAAATGTGCTACTTTATAATTGTGCACGAACACAAAAAATAATGGAGGTTAGTTATGGGCGAAATATTTAAAAATATTCCAGAAATTAAATTTGAAGGAAAGGAAAGTAAAAATCCTTTTTCATTTAGATACTATGATGCTGATAGAGTGATAATGGGTAAGAAGATGAGTGAGCATCTTCCATTTGCAATGGCTTGGTGGCATAATCTTTCAGCTACAGGAGTGGATATGTTTGGTGCTGGAACAACAGATAAGAGTTTTGGAGTTAAGCCAGGCACTATGGAGCATGCTAAGGCTAAGGTAGATGCCGGTATAGAATTTATGAAAAAACTTGGAATTAAGTATTATTGTTTTCATGATGTAGATCTTATTCCAGAGTGTTCAGAAGACATAAATGTTACAAATGAAAGGCTTGACGAGATTACAGATTATATATTAGAAAAAACAAAGGGTACAGATATCAAGTGCCTTTGGGCTACAGCCAATATGTTTTCTAATCCTAGATTTATGAATGGTGCAGGTTCTACAAATAGTGCAGAGGTTTATTGCTTTGCAGCAGCACAGATAAAAAAAGTTCTTGAGCTTACAGTAAAACTTGGTGGAAGAGGTTATGTATTCTGGGGTGGAAGAGAAGGATATGAGACTCTTCTTAATACAGATGTTAAGTTTGAGCAGGAAAATATAGCAAATTTAATGAAGATGGCTGTAGAATATGGTAGAAGTATTGGCTTTAAGGGCACTTTCTTTATAGAGCCTAAGCCAAAGGAACCAATGAAACATCAGTATGACTTTGATGCAGCAACTTCTATAGCTTTTCTTAAAGAGCATGGTCTTGATAAGGATTTTAAGATGAATATAGAAGCAAATCATGCTACACTTGCAGGTCATACTTTCCAACATGAACTTAGGATATCAAGAGTTAACGGTATGCTTGGCTCTGTAGATGCAAATACAGGTGATCCTATGCTTGGTTGGGACACAGACGAATTTCCACATAATGCTTATGATACAACTTTAGCTATGTATGAAATACTTAAAAATGGTGGTCTTGATGGTGGACTTAATTTTGATTCAAAGAGTAGAAGACCTTCAAATACCTATGAAGATATGTTTTATTCATTTATTTTAGGTATGGATGTTTTTGCCCTTGGACTTATAAAGGCGGCAGAGCTTATAGAAGATGGAAGAATTGAAAAATTTGTAGAAGAAAAATATGCTTCTTATAATGAGGGAATAGGAAAGAAAATCTTAGAAAGAAGTACTACACTTAGTGAGCTTAGTGATTATGCACTTAAATTAAAGAAGCCAAGCAGCCCAGGTTCAGGTAGACAGGAATATTTACAAAGTATACTTAATGATATTTTATTTGGGAGATAAATATGTATTATATAGGGGTTGATTTAGGTACTTCAGCAGTAAAACTTGTTCTTATTAGTAATAAGGGTGAGGTAAAGAATATAGTATCTAAGGAATATCCACTTAGCTTTCCAAAAGAAGGCTGGTCTGAACAGGAGCCGGCCTTTTGGAAGGAAGATGTTTTTAGTGGAATTAAAGAGCTTATAAAAGATTTTGAGAGAAGTGAAATTAAGGCTATAAGCTTTGGTGGTCAAATGCATGGGCTTGTTATTTTAGATGAAGAAGATAAGGTAATAAGACCTGCTATCCTTTGGAATGATGGTAGAACTGAGGCTGAAACTAAGTACTTAAATGAAAAAATAGGTAAGGATAAGCTTTCAAGTTATACAGCCAATATAGCCTTTGCAGGCTTTACAGCTCCTAAAATTCTTTGGATTAAAAATAATGAGCCGGAAAATTTTAAGAAGATAAAAAAGATAATGCTTCCTAAGGATTATATAGTTTATCTTTTAAGTGGGGTACATAGTACAGATTATTCAGATGCTTCAGGAATGCTTCTTCTTGATGTTAAAAATAAATGTTGGTCTAAGGAAATGATTGATATTTGTTCTATAAAAGAAGAAATGCTTCCTAAACTTTTTGAAAGTTATGAAGTAGTTGGAAATATTAGAGAAGATATAGCAAATGAGCTTGGACTTTCATTAGATGTAAAAATAGTTGCAGGTGCAGGAGATAATGCGGCAGCAGCTATAGGTACAGCTACAGTAGGAAATGGAGCTTGTAATATTTCTCTTGGTACTTCAGGTACAGTATTTATTTCAAGTGATAATTTTGCAGTTGATAAGTATAATGCCCTTCATAGTTTTGCTCATGCAGATGGAAATTATCATCTAATGGGTTGTATGCTAAGTGCGGCATCTTGTAATAAGTGGTGGCTTGAAAATGTACTTGAGACAAAAGATTTTGTAAAAGAGCAAGAAGGATTTGATAGCTTAGGAGAAAATAAGGTATTTTTCCTTCCGTATCTTATGGGTGAGCGTTCTCCTCATAATGATGTTTTTGCAAGAGGTAGTTTTATAGGTATGAGTATGGATACAGCTCGTGAAAAATTAACACAGGCTGTATTTGAAGGAGTGGCCTTTGCCCTTCGTGATTCTCTAGAAGTTGCAAGAAGCCTTGGTATAAATATAGATAAGGCTAAGATTTGTGGTGGTGGAGCAAAGAGCCCTATATGGAAAGAAATTATAGCTAATGTATTAAATGTGACACTTGAAGTAGTGAAATGTGAAGAAGGACCAGGTTATGGTGCAGCTATTCTTGCAGCAGTGGGAGCTGGTGAGTTTAGCTCGGTTAAAGAGGCTTGTGAAAGTTTAGTTGAAGTTGTGGAAAGGATAGAGCCTAAAAAGGAAATTGTGGATAAATATGAAAAGGCTTATAGTAAGTTTAAGAAAATTTATCCGGCACTAAAAGAAGTGTTTGGAGAAATAGCAAAATAAATTTAATTTAAGGAGAAAGTTAAATGAAAAAACAAGTATTATCATTATTAATGGCAGGAGTTATGGCGTTTTCTTTAATGGGATGTACAAGTTCTGGCAATAATGGACCCCAAAGTGCTTCTACAAAACAACAAGAAACTAGTGCAAAAGATTCAAGTAAACAAGTATCAAAAACTGTATCTGCTGGAAATAAAGTAGGTATTTCAATGCCTACAAAAACTCTTGAACGTTGGAATAGAGATGGTTCATATTTGGAAAATAAGTTTAAGGAAGCTGGACATGAAGTCCTTATAACATATTCAGATAATAAGATAGATCAGCAGGTTAAAGATATTGAAGGTCTTATAGCTGATAATGTAAATCTTCTTATTGTTGCAGCAATAGATGGAGAATCGCTTTCACAAGTACTCAATCAGGCTAAAGAAAAAAATATACCTGTAGTTGCCTATGATAGACTTATAATGAATACTGATGCAATTAGTTATTATATTTCATTTGATAATTATAAAGTTGGTACAATTCAAGGTGAATTTATAAAGAATAAGCTTGATTTAGATAATGCTGGTGATAAGAAATATAATATAGAACTTACGTGTGGTGATCCAGCTGATAATAATGCAAAATTTTTCTTTGGTGGTGCGATTGATGTACTAAAACCATATATTGATAAGGGTATATTGGTAGTTCCTTCTGGTCAGACTGAGTTTGAACAATGTGGTACAGCTCAGTGGGATACTTCAAAAGCTCTTTCTCGTTTCCAAAATATATTAGGCTCTTATTATTCAGATGGTAAAGTGCTTGATGCAGCACTTTGTTCTAATGATTCTACAGCACTTGGTGTTACACAAGCACTTTCTTCTGATTATGCTGGAACAAATGAAGTTATTATAACAGGGCAGGATGGTGATGAGCCTAACCTTGCTAACATAATTGATGGAAAACAATCAATGACAGTTTATAAGGCTGTTGCAAATGAGGCAATAGCAACTCTTTCGCTTGGTGAAGCAATTCTTAAGGGTGAAACAGTAGATGCAAGCCTTATAGAGAAGGCAAAATGGAGTTTTGAGGCATCTTACAATACAGAATCTTATGATAATGGAACTGGAAAGATTCCTTCATTTTTATTAGTTCCTGTAGCAGTAACTAAGGAAAATATACAGAAAGAACTTATAGATACTGGGTATTATACAATGGGTAGTGATGGTTATCCGCATCCAGTAAATTAATTTTTAGATTACTTTGTGGGGTGGGTATATACTCGCCCTATTTTGAAAGTGAGGGATAAAATATTGGTCGATTATATTTTGGAAATGAAAGATATTAGAAAGACTTATCCAGGTGTAGTTGCTCTTGATAATGTAAACTTGGATATAGAAAGAGGAGAGATACATGCTTTAGTAGGGGAAAATGGAGCAGGTAAGTCAACTCTTATGAATATATTATCTGGTACTATAACTTATAAGGAATATGATGGTAAGATAATATATAATGGTGAAGAATGTAAGTTTAATAAGATTTCTGATAGTGAGGCAAAAGGAATAGTAATTATTCATCAGGAACTTGCTTTAATTCCAGAATTAACTATTGCAGAAAATATGTTTTTAGGTAACGAGAATAAAAATAAATTAGGACTTATAGATTGGAATCTTACTAATAAAAAAGCAAAAGAAGCTATGGATATTGTTGGTTTAGAGTCTGATAGTAATACTTTGGTTAAAGATATTGGTACAGGAAAACAACAATTACTTGAAATTGCTAAAGCTATTTCAAAAGATGTTAAACTTTTGATTTTGGATGAGCCAACATCATCATTAAATGAAGCAGATTCTAGAAAACTTCTTGATATGTTAATAAAATTTAAGAAGGAGAAGGGAATTACTTCAATTATTATAACCCATAAATTAAATGAAGTTGCTTATTGTTCAGATAGAATAACAGTTTTAAGGGATGGAAAAAGTATAGAAACTATGGGAAATCCTAATCATGATATTGATGAAGAAAAGATTATTAAGGGGATGGTTGGGCGTGAATTAGTAGATAGATATCCAGTAAGAGAAAGAAATATAGGTAAAGAGATTGTTTTTGAAGTAAAAAATTGGTCAGTATATCATCCTGTTTATACTGAAAAGAAAATAGTTGATAATATTAGTTTTAATGTTAAAAAAGGTGAGGTTATAGGATTTTCAGGTTTGCAAGGTGCAGGAAGAACAGAGCTTTTTAAGTCTCTCTTTGGAAAAAGTTATGGTACAAAAATAACTGGAACAGAGATAATAAAAGGTGAAGATGTTAATCTTAAAAATGTAAAAGATGCCATTGAAAAAGGTTTAGCTTATGCAACAGAGGATAGAAAAACTGATGGTTTGATTCTTACAGAAAGTATAGCAAAAAATACAACTTTAGCAAGAATGGATAAGATTTCTAGTAAAAGAGGTTTTATTGATGTAGAGAAGGAGAAAAAAGAGTCTAAAGATTTGGTTAAGGCAATGAGAACTAAAACTCCTAGTATAGAGCAATCTGTAGGAAATCTTTCAGGAGGAAATCAACAAAAAGTACTTTTAGCTAAATGGATGTTTGCTGAGCCTGAAATATTAATATTAGATGAACCTAGTAGAGGTATTGATGTAGGAGCTAAATATGAAATATATACAATAATTAATGATATGATTAGTCAGGGGAAATCTGTAGTTATGATTTCATCAGAATTACCAGAATTACTTGGTATGTGTGATAGAGTATATGTTATGAATGAAGGAAGGATGGCGGGAGAATTTAGTTCCGCAGAAGCTACTCAAGAAAAAATTATGGGAGCTATATTAAAAGAGCGTGGGGAGGAAGTATAGATATGAAGGCAGGAAATTTTATTAAAAAATATACGATGGTAATAGCCCTTGCTGTTGTATTTATTCTTTTTACAATATTTACTGGTGGAAGGTTGTTACTTGCACAAAATATTTCAAATTTATTATTGCAAAACGCATATGTACTTGTAATGGCCTGTGGAATGTTACTTTGTATATTAACAGGAGGAAATGTAGATCTTTCTATTGGCTCAACTCTTTGTTTATCAGGAGCAATAGTTGCTAAATTATTAACATTAAATGTAAATCCTATTTTAACCATAATTATTGCAATAGTTGCTGCGGCTATAATAGGAGCATGTCAAGGTTATTTGATAGGATATATTCATGTACCTCCATTTATTTGTACTCTTGCTGGTATGTTTCTTTTTAGAGGAATATCAAGAGTGGTGCTTGATTCTAAAACAGTATCTGTAATGAATAAGGATTTTTTAGATTTATTTACATCATATATTCAGATTCCAGGTATAGATTATAATCAGCATGCAATTTCAGCTTTAGCTGTAGGAATAATTATAGCTATAATATTTACAATTTATACTTTAATTAGTAGAAATAAAAAAATTAGAGCAGGGTATGAAGTTGGTTTAATATATGGAACTATTGCAAAGATAGTAGTTTTTGATGTTTTAGTTATTGCATACACATATAAACTTATGAATTATAAAGGTATTCCAATAATGCTAGTATGGATTTTAGCTGTAATAGTATTTTTTATGATAATTACTAAGTATACTGTATTTGGAAGATATTTTTATGCAGTTGGTGGTAATGAAAAGGCAGCAATATTATCTGGTATTGATTCAAGAAAAATATATTTCTTTGCATATTTTATAATGAGTATTTTGGCGGGTTTATCAGGTCTTATGGTGGCAGCAAGAATAGGTTCTGTAGATGGTAATATGGGAAATACTTATGAAATGGATGCTATTGCATCATGTTTTATAGGTGGTGCATCTGCTTATGGTGGATCTGGCAGTATTCAAGGAATAATGATAGGTGCAATTTTACTTGGTGTAATAAATCAAGGTATGTCTATATTAGGTTTACCAGATCAGTTTCAATATGTGGTAAAGGGGCTTGTGCTTCTTGCAGCTGTAGTCTTTGATGTTGTTTCAAATCATAAGACTGGAAAGTAAAAAAGGTTTTATATATGAGAACAAAGATAATTGTAGCTGGTCATATTTGTCTTGATATAACTCCTATATTTTTAAATGAAGAGGTAAAAAACTTAAATGATATATTAACTCCAGGTAAATTAATTGAGGTAGGTAATGCAGATGTACATACAGGTGGGTGTGTAGCAAATACAGGTTTAGCACTTAAGATTTTAGGAGCAGATGTAACTTTAATAGGTAAGATTGGAAAAGATGAATTTGGGGAAATAATTTTGTCTATTTTAGATAAATATGATGTAAAAGAAAATATGATAATATCAGAAAAATATTCTACATCATATTCTGTAGTTCTTGCTATTTTAGGTATTGATAGGATTTTTTTACATAATCCAGGAGCGAAACGCCATGCGTAATTCACCTTGAAGTTTATTCACATAGGCACTGCGATTATC
>NZ_JBQMXS010000017.1:0-39489 GCF_052173895.1 Catonella sp.
ATTTGCACACCGAATCACTTATACCCCGCTCCATCGGCAAGCGGTATCATTTGCATGGCTTAAATATAACATATTGTATGAAATTATGCAACATGTAGTTTTTCAACTTAAATGCAACATGGTGTTGCACTTACCTTGAAAATCTAGCTCCCTAAAATCGTAAATTTTTCCCAAAACTAACTATGCCTTATTTTTCTCCTTAAATACATAATAAAAGCTAACCCGACTTCCAGTAAGCCTACTACATAAAACAATGCCACATCTTTTTCACCTGTCTGAGGTAAGGTTCTTACACCAACAGAATATTTATGTGCAAGTATATCACCTTGACCTGCTGCTAATCCGGCATTGGGCAATCTCAAAGAATATCTGCCTAAACCGGCTGCAGACTGATCATTTAACACATCCATAAACGCATCTCCTGCTCTGCCCCTCTTTGGTGCTTGTAATATATCTGTCGGCTTTTCTGAAGATGCTATCACTCTTTCTTCGTGTACATCATATTTAGGTTTTTCCGATTCTTCTAGAACATTTTCTTCTTTTGCTTTAACTATCGACTTTTCTGATGATATTGCTATCTTTTCTTTCTTTATATCCAGCCCTTGTTTTGCTGATTCTTCTGCTTTTTTTATTTTTGATGTTTTAACCGGCTGTTTTGCTGAAGTTTTTTCTTTTTCCGATGGCTTTGACTGTTTCTTCGCTTTTTCTTTTTCCGATAGATTTGACTGCTTTTCTGCGTTTTCTTTTTCTGATGGCTTTGACTGTTTTTCTGCGTTTTCTTTTTCTGATAGGTCTGACTGTTTTTCTGCGTTTTCTTTTTCTGATGGCTTTGACTGCTTTTCTGCGTTTTCTTTTTCTGATAGATCTGACTGCTTTTCTGCGTTTTCTTTTTCTGATAGGTCTGAAAACAACATTCCACCGGTATATGCTGAATTTGATTTCTCTTCTGCATCATCAGATACTGTATCTCTTCTTATCTCTTCCCACATCGCAACTACCTGAAATGGTTGATCCGGCATATTAAAATCAGTATCATAGATCTTTCCATCCGATCCTTTCCAGCCCTTAAATATGTATCCATTTCTTACCGGTGTTATTAACGATAAAGGCTTTCCTACTATGGCTGAACTTGTTGAAACTGCCTCACCATTGTTGTTATATACTTTCAGTTCTGTCTTCCACACTGCTTTAAGCCTAGTCCCTGTCACCCTATCCGGCATATTAAATTTATCAGAAGGCTTAAGCACCACTTCATTTCCTAAACTATCATTATAAGACCAGCCCACAAATTCATATCCATCACGAGTATAATTTCCGGCATTAACATTTACTTCAGAACCACTATCGTGTAATGCACTATCAATTGTCGGTGCTCCGTCATATCCAAAGTCATATTCAAGTTTTCGTGCAGGGCTGCTTACAAGCGAAAAATTTACTGTAGAAGGTGCAGCATCTACTGTAGTTGTTGTCTTTGTTGTAGCCCCTTGATAATCTCCTGTATTAACAGATAAATCCAAAGTATAATCCACCTTAGAATTTACAACAGCCGTATGCTCATTTACCTTAACATCATCTTCCGTTATTACATAACTAAGAGTTCCCCTGTACTCATTATTGTTTATCTTCTCCAAATCGGTTACAGGTATAACCTTATTACCATCAATAGTTACTGTAGTATTACCTGCTGCAATAGCTGTTTCATATTTACGCCTATCGCTTTGATCACGAAATGGCCTTTCAGGTTTCACAACAATGTTCATAGTCAAAGTCTGCCCAACTTCAATATTATCAGCATTATGGGTAATTGATGTTCCCACCTTCGGCTGATATCCGTTTACACTGTCATTAAGGTGATTTTTGTTACCGGAATGTCTTGTGTAGCCCCATGCAAGCTTATATCCCTCCTTCTCCAGGCGTTCAATAATCTCTTGTGGTACCTTAGCTTCTGTACGAACAAATTTAGATGGATCTTTTAACTCATATACGGCTGAAATATTACCTTTTCCTGTAGTTCCGGCACCTGTAAGCAGATAACCTTCTGCAGGTTTTACAAAATAAATTATGCGTATTTTATACGAATCATCAAAAGTTACATGACTAGTGTCGCCTGACACAACTTTCCCTTCTGCAATCACTTCCAGAGTTTCCAGTGTATCTCCTTTTGTTACAACATAATATGCTTCTGCATTTGTTACTGTATATTTCAAATTGATAGTAATCTCTGCTGCCAATGCTATTCGTATGAAACCATTGCAAAATAAACTAATAGCTAATATGGTAACAAGCACATTACGGTAAAAAGTTGGTCTGATTAATTTCATATTCTCTCCTATTGTAAAATAATTTATAATAGATACTTATCAAATACTCAATATTATATCATACTTTTTAATTATAAACTAATTAATTTTATTTTATATTTTGGCAAATATACTCTTTTCAAACCTAAATCTCCACAAAAAAACATCTGCCAAACTGACAAATGTCCTTTTACTTATTTTTTCTTATTAATATAGTTAATAAGTCCACCCTGCTTAATTATTTCCTTAATAAACTCCGGAAAAGGCTGTCCCGTAAAACTCTCTCCTGTTGTAAGATCTTTTATTACACCGGTATCAAAGTCTATCTCCACCTCATCACCATTTTTTATAGCCTCAGCTGCCTCTTTACATTCTACAATAGGAAGTCCTATATTGATAGCATTTCTATAAAATATCCTTGCAAAAGTCTTTGCAACTACGCAGGCTATACCTGAGGCTTTTATGGCTATTGGTGCATGCTCCCTTGAAGAACCACATCCGAAGTTATCTCCTGCAACCATAATATCCCCATGCTTTACCTTATTTACAAAGTCTGCATCTATGTCTATCATACATTTTTCTGCAAGTTCCTTTGGATCGGAAGTATTAAGATATCTTGCAGGAATAATTACATCAGTATCCACATCATTTCCATACTTATGAACAAATCCTCTTGCTTTCATACTCCCTCCTATAATCCGAGTTCTTCAGGCGAACTTATTTTACCTGTAATCGCACTTGCTGCCGCTACCGCAGGGCTTGCAAGGTAAACCTCACTCTCTATATGTCCCATACGGCCTACAAAGTTCCTGTTTGTTGTAGACACAGCCCTTTCTCCCGCTGCAAGAACTCCCATATGGCCTCCAAGGCAGGGACCACAGGTAGGGGTGCTTACTATACAGCCAGCCTGTACAAAGGTAGTAATATATCCCTCCTTAAGAGCTGTAAGATAAATTTCCTGAGTAGCAGGTATTACTATTGCCCTTATACCGGGAGCTATCTTCCTTCCCTTCATTATCTCTGCAGCAATTCTTATATCTGAAATTCTTCCATTGGTGCAAGAGCCTATAACTACCTGATCTATTTTAATCTCTCCTGTTTCACTAATAGTTCTTGTATTCTCAGGAAGATGTGGAAATGCTACTGTCGGCTCAAGTTCTGAAAGATTTATTTCTATCACTTCATCATAAACTGCATCTTCATCAGCCTCATATACCTTATATGGCTTTGTTGAGTGCTCCCTGATATATTCTAAGGTAAGCTCATCCACCGGAAAAATACCATTTTTAGCACCGGCCTCAATAGCCATGTTCGCTATTGTAAATCTATCATCCATAGTAAGGTTTTTTACACCCTCCCCCGAAAACTCCATTGACTTATAAAGAGCACCATCTACCCCTATCTTTCCTATAATATGTAAGATTACATCCTTACCACTCACCCACTTTTTCATTTTTCCTGTAAGTACAAACTTAATTGCTGGAGGCACTTTAAACCAAGCCTTACCTGTAACCATACCTGCTGCCATATCTGTACTTCCTACACCTGTAGAAAAAGCTCCGAGTGCTCCATAAGTACAGGTATGCGAGTCAGCTCCTATTATGCAATCTCCTGCTGTCACAATCCCTTTTTCAGGAAGTAAGGCATGCTCTATCCCCATCGATCCTACTTCAAAATAATTGGTTATATCATTGGAAATAGCATAGTCACGCATACATCTACAGTTTTCTGCTGATTTTATATCCTTATTGGGCGTAAAATGATCAGGTACAAGAGCTATCTTATCCTTATCAAATACCTTTGCATCTTTGAATTTGGACAATTCTTTAATGGCTACGGGTGCTGTAACATCATTCCCAAGTACCATGTCAAGCCCTACTTCTATAAGCTCTCCTGCAGAAACTTTCGTAAGTCCGGCATGAAAAGAGAGAATCTTCTGAGTCATTGTCATTCCCATAATATGCCCCTTTCTAATCTTAGGTGTCCTTGTATTATATCAAGACATATTGTATAATAAAAATACATATTAAACATAATCACTATGAACTACAGTTATAAAATTACAGCTATTTTTAAATGTATTTAGCAGAAAGGAGTTTTAATGGAAAATAGCATGGATCAAAACTTGTCACTATATCATATTTTTAACACCGTAGCCGAGGCTGGTAATATCTCTCATGCTGCAAAGGAGCTGTATATAAGCCAGCCTGCCATAAGCAAGGCTGTAACAAGACTTGAACAGAACTTAGAAACCAAGCTTTTTGTAAGAAGTTCCAGAGGAGTAACACTTACAGACTCAGGAAGAATGCTCTACGAACAAACTAATGTCGCATTCAAACACCTTAAACAGGCAGAAGAAACTATAAAGAAAAATAAAAAACTGGGTACGGGCAGCCTCAAAATCGGGGTTTCCACTACTCTTTGTAAGTATGTGCTCATGCCTTATCTTGAAAAATTTATTAAACTTCACCCACATATAAAAATATCAATAAGCTGCCAGTCTACCTATCAGACACTTAGCCTTCTACAAAAACATAAAGTAGACATAGGACTTGTCGGTGAAAGCGGCCGCTTAGAGAATTGTGTCTTTTCTCCTATCGGTCTGGTTGAAGATGGTTTCGTTGCTACTCCTGCCTACCTTAAAAACCTTAAAAAAAGGCATCCGGAATCAGCGACCAATCCTTTTGAATATGGAAACCTTATGTTACTTGACAAACACAATGTTTCAAGACGCTATATTGATGAATATATGAGGGGCAATGTACTTTCTACCGGTCAGATGTTCAATGATCATGTATTAGAAGTCAGCAGCATGGATCTCCTTATTGAATTTGCAAAAATTGGGCTTGGCATAGCCTGTATAATAACTGATTTTGTTAAAACCGAACTAAATAACGGTACTCTTACCACCCTCCCCCTTTCTATCCCAATACAAAAAAGAGAGATAGGATTTACCTATCTCCGAGATTATACTACTAATAAAGCTCTTGATGCTTTTGTTACTTTTTGCAAGAAAATTAGTACTCCTTAACCTTTCTTGGCTGTTTGTACTTCATACTTTTTACCATTCTTTCGGAGGGCTCGAAAATTATCTTATAGAGCTCTCCATTTTTACTAACTATCATAGAATAAGTGCTTACTTCCGGATTGTACGAGCTAAAGTCTTTAACCTTAATTCTATTGTTGTTATTATATGCTTTTATAGAGTCTGAATTGGTAGGAGCTATAACTTCCGCATTTTCTATGTCAATCCTCATTATAGTCTTTCTCTTAGCATTACCACTTATTCTGTCAAAATCAATCTGTCCATCTGCATAAATGTACTCATATTCCGTTTTAAGCCTTGAAAATATAAACACAGAAAGTGCAATAGCTATAATCGGTGCAATTATAAGTGCCGGATTTATTAAAATCACAACAAAAGAAATAATTATTAAGGCTACAAGTCCTACCCTTATCCCTTTATTTTTGCCTGTATCCTTGCATTTTATACCTTCTTCTAAATACTGATCATTCATGTTTTTTTCTCCTAACTTTTTAATGTATAGTCATTATACCACATAGTTTACAGCTTGCAAATAGGGTAGATAGATTATACAATACCCTACTCTCACTTTCACCCTTGAAAATCTCCCATTGTTCAGATATTATATGATGTGAGCGTCAAAAGCATTTGACACTTGTATCGTTATATAAATGAATCAAAATTTGAAAGGTCTGATTATGAGTATATTAAATGTAGAACACTTAACGCATGGCTTTGGTGACAGAGCCATATTTAATGATGTATCTTTTCGCCTCTTAGCCGGAGAGCATATAGGACTTATCGGTGCAAACGGAGAGGGTAAATCCACCTTTATGAACATAATTACCGGCAAACAGATGCCGGATGAGGGCAAAATTGAATGGGCAAAGAACTGCCATGTCGGATATATGGATCAGCATGCTGTTCTCACCAAGGGAATGACAATGAGAAATGTATTAAAATCCGCCTTCGACTATCTTTTTGATCTTGAAAAAAGGCTTAATGAGGCCTATATGGAAATGGGTGAGGCTGATGAGGCTACACTGGCACAGCTAATGGAAGAAACAGGAACTATCCAAGACCTTCTTACTATGCATGACTTCTATATGATAGATGCTAAGGTTGAGGAAGTTGCCGCTGCCCTTGGTCTTAGCGAAATCGGACTTGATAATGATGTCACCGAACTTTCAGGTGGTCAGCGAACAAAGGTTCTGCTTGCTAAACTTCTGCTTGAAAAACCTGATATCCTCCTGCTTGACGAGCCTACCAACTATCTGGACAGAGAACATATTACTTGGCTCACCAGATATTTACAAGAATATGAAAATGCCTTCATTCTTATAAGCCATGATATTCCATTTTTAAATAGTGTAATAAATATTATTTATCATATGAATAATCAAGAACTTAAGCGTTATGTAGGTGACTATAATAATTTCCTTGAAGTCTATGAAATGCAGAAAGCCCAACAGGAGGCTGCCTATAATAAACAGCAAAAGGAAATCGCAGATCTCAAAGATTTTGTTGCCAGAAATAAGGCAAGAGTATCAACAAGAAATATGGCTATGTCAAGACAGAAAAAACTTGATAAAATGGACATAATAGAGCTTGCAGGTGAAAAACCTAAGCCTGTATTTAACTTCCTTGAATCAAATATTAGTGGTAAAGTTATACTAGAGGCTAAAGAACTTGTGATAGGGTATGACAGTCCACTCAGTAAGCCTATGGACTTATATATGGAAAGAGGGCAAAAAATAGTTATTGAAGGTGCAAACGGCATAGGAAAAACTACTCTGTTAAAGAGTATAATGGGTTTAATCCCTGCTCTTTCAGGAGAAGTAAGGCTTGGTGACTCTCAAGAACTTGGCTATTTTGAACAGGAAATGAGTGGAAATGGCAACAACACCTGTATCAATGAGATTTGGGAGGAATTCCCCGGCTTTAGCCAGTATGAGGTAAGAAGTGCTCTTAGCAAATGCGGTCTTACTACCAAGCACATAGAAAGCATGGTCAAGGTTCTAAGTGGAGGTGAGCAGGCTAAGGTAAGGCTTTGCAAACTGATTAACAGAAAAAGCAACATCCTTGTACTTGATGAGCCTACCAACCACTTGGATGTCGATGCTAAGGATGAATTAAAAAGAGCCCTAATTGCATACAAGGGTAGTATAATTATGGTTTGCCATGAGCCTGAATTCTACGAAGGTCTTGCCACCGATATCTGGGATCTTTCTAAATGGACAACTAAATTGTTATAAATTTATCAATATATGAAACTGCCATCCCCTTGCTGAGGATGGCAGTTATTTATACTATTCCTTTAATAAAGTTTATCTCTTTCTTTAAGCTTTCCGGTATACTTCCTGTTTCTTTAAGGCATTTTCTTTCAAGCCCATCATATCTCTGTAATTTTTGTTCCATTTTAAACTGTTTCTGCTTAATCAGCTCCATGTAGGTCGGATTTTTAGACAGTCTTTCAATTCCTTCTGCATCAAGTGGGCAAAATTCAAATAAAATCTGCCTAGATACCTTATTAAGTCTAGGTGAACCATTTCCTTCATATAAGATATATATAATATAATCCTGTACAAACATCTCCTTAAAGCTATTACGACATCTTTGAAGACTCAACTTAACTTTTTCCTTCATATCCGGACTCAGATTATTATTTTTACGATAAAACTGTATATAATCACAATAAAGGCTTGTAAGTGACGGATCAGTAACATCGTTCCATCTCATTCCCTGCACCCTCTTACAAAGTTCCCATCTAAATTCTCCTGTCATTCTTATGATTGTATTCTGCAAGTCTTCCATATGCAATATTGAAAGAAACATTCGACCTGGGGTTGTCCTTACCTTTCCTTCTATCTCCTGCCACATTATACCTCTTACTCCGGCATTTGGCAAAAGGATGAAATCCGGAATCTTCTCTATATGTACGTGCTCCCTGGCCATGATATCTCCATCAGATAAAGCAAGGGTTTCCCTATAAAATGCAGAATAATCCACACTTTTAACTACGTCTAAATTTCTCCTTATATTTCCTACCTTCACAATACAGTCTTTAAGTTCTTTTAATATATTCCCCTCAATGAATACAGGGCAGAAAGTAGATACTCTTCCAAATGTAATCTTATTTGCTGTTTTAAAAATATTATCCAGTTCATAGTTTACCTTTGCCTCTCCATCTTCCAATAATGTTTCTGCCTCTTGAGGTGTAATCTTTTTGGCATTTTTTAATTCCCTTACATAATCAGAAAAATCTACATCAAATTCATTACGGCAAGGTTTCTTTTCGCCTCTGTAAATAGCCAAAAGCCAGTCATAAAAAGTATAAACTCCGGAAACAGACGGATCATTTGTCTTTAAATCTTCAGATAGATGATACAATGTTTTTGTATGTTTTTTTCCTGCCAAATTCTCATCTACATAGCCAAAGTACAGGAACATCCTAACGGCAGGAGGAATTTCTTTTTCTAAACTCTTAAAAAATACTTCTGAATAAATCTGATAAAATTCAGCTGTAATATCTCTTTTTAGAGCCATTGTCTCATCGTCTATTGCATTTTTATCTGATAATGAATTCAGCTTGCCTATGTTGATTCTAAAAAGTCTTCGTTCAGCTCCTACTATTTCAGCAAAATCAAGGATAGTATCTAATGATTCATATAATTCTTCCATAAAATCCGGTTCTGGGGTTTCCTGTTCCTCGCCTTCCTGCAATGAGGTATTACTCCTTAGCCTTTTTAACTCTTCTGCACATTGCTTTATCCTAACTCCTAAATTACCCGAAGAATGCATAGGAAACTTAGATGCCTCATATACTATGATATTCATTTTATTTAAAAAATTATTCTTTATATTAGCATCAGCCGAAAATCTCTCAAATACAGTTAAAAGCTTGCTAAACAGTCCTCCTTCTTCTTCCAAAAAATAATAATTAAGACATTTTTTCACAAACTGGTATCTATCACCCATAAGCAGTACAGATTTTCTTGCATCCAGACAGCCTTTTCTAAGCATTCCCACCGAAACATCAGACTCAGCTATCAGACACTTATAATTTTCACCTGCATAAAGCCTATTAAGACCTTCATAATATCCTGAAAGCCAGTAGTCAAGTTCTTCATTATTAGAATAGGCTTCCAGCTCTTCAATTTCTTTATTCCTTTTTAATTCAACACCTACATACTCTGCCAAATTAAGATAGATATTATAGCAGGCTTTAAGACTATCATAAATGGCATTACATCTTACCTGCTCGGTTCTGTATGCATAAATAAGCTTTGTAATCTGTCTTATGCAAGAACGGATAAACATCCTTGCAATGTCAGTATTTGATTTAAGTATTGAACCTATTGCTTCAGAACTTACTATAGGGTACATATATGTTTCTGTATCTTCCATTGCTACATAGGTCAAAAAATGTACCTCTAAAAAAACTTCACATATTCCAACTACATCTCCAGGCCCCAGCTCATAACTTCCTCCAGCTCCTTCTACCCTTACCCGTCCACTTTTTATTATCCACATTTTATTGATGGACTTTCCTGCTGTAGTAATAACTTCTCCCTCATTTATAATAAATTCTGCCATATTTTCTCCCTAAATCTGCTAATTAAACCTATCGTCAAGCCAACATATAACTTTTCTCATTATCTCTTCTTTATTAGTTTCATTATGTAGCTCATGTCTACCGGTTTTATCTATATATTCCTCAACATCACTTATTCCTGCATTTTTTAGCATCTCTGTAACCTTTTTTACGCCCTTGCCATAATCACCCACAGGATCTTTTTCGCCTGCAATCTGTAAAATTCTCATCTCTTTTGGCAAACTTCTCGCCCATCCCCTTCTGCTTACAACAGTGAGGGCGGCAAGCATCGAATGATAGCCCTTAGCTGATAATTTAAAATTACATTTTGAATCTTTATCATATTTTTCAACAATATTCCTGTCATGTGTAAGCCAATCGTTTGGAGAGCCTGCATTTGGAATTTTTTTAAGATAATTCCAAAAATTTAATTTTACCAAAAGATTAGACACATAACCTCTCTTATGCGTTCTTGCAATAAAAGCTGCTAAGGCTCTGCCGATATTATTTTTTATTGACGGACCTGCTGTCCCACTAATAATAAGTCCATCTATAGTATCGGGATAACGTTCTGCATACCAGCCGGCAAAAAAACTTCCCATGCTATGTCCGTATAAAATTATAGGGAGCAATGGAAATCTTTCTGTCAAAATATCATTCATTTTCTTTAAATCAATTTCTATATGTTCTTCATCAAAAATACCATACTCCGATGGAGCTGAGCTATTACCATGTCCTAAATGGTCATTTCCTGCAAATATATATCCTCTAGCTGTCAAAAAATCTGCCACCCATTCATAGCGTTCAACATACTCACACATACCATGTGAAAGCTGAATCACTGCCTTAGTCTTCACAAGCTTATCTGAATATATGTAAGCTGCTATCTTATGTTTTCCATCTGCAGAGTCAAAACTTATAACCTCTTTTTCCACGATAGCCTCCAATCTTTCCCATAAACTACCATAAGCATATTGCAAAGGCAATACCTGCCTTTACAATATGCCGAGATATTTATCTATATTACTAAAACTTAATTAATGCTGTAATTTCTTTTTCCCCTTAACAGGTTTCTTTGCAGCCTTATTTTTCTTTTCAGCTTTCTTTTTAGCTTTTTCTGCCTTCTCTTCTTTGCTATTCTTCACTTTATCAAGATTTTTCTTAAGTCCATCTTCAAGCTTATAAACTTCTCCCTTATACCAAGAACTACTTACTGTATCATAGGCATCATTCATTGCAGCCTTAATTTTTTCCCAACCCTCTGTGGAATATTTTTTTATATCATACTTTGATAAAGTTTTATCAAGCATTGCCATGGCTCTTTTCATATCACCAATAGAAATTTTTTCATATCCTACAGATGTTTTATTAACCATTTTCTTTATAGCTGCCTCTGTCTTATCAAACATTTCACCCACATAAAGAGTTTTATCTACATCTTTCTTATAAGCTTTTAATTCTTTCTTAAGCTCCTTTATGCCCTCTTCATAGCCTGATAATTTAAGTTGTCCGTCAACATAGGAATCAAGTTGTCTTTTAAGTATTCTCTTGATTACTTTGATGTCATTATTAGTAAATACAGCATTATAATCTGTTATAGCCCTAAGGCCTCTAAGTTCCATGTCCCTACCTTGATGAAGTTTAAGAGAGTTTGCATCTGCCTTTGCTAATCCTAATATATCATCTGCATTCTTTATAGCTGATAGTGCTTTTGCATAATCCGCATCTACAAGCTGACCATAATATTCATTATAATTAGCCTTATCTATAAGTTTATAGCCTTCATTTACTACCTTATATACTTCTTTTTTAAGGTTTTTGAAATTAAATTTATATCCTGTCTTTAGTATATCATAACTTTCAAGAGCTTTAAAGTACATCTGATAATCTTCAAGTTTGCCTGCCGGTACAAGCCCCGGCATCTGTGTATCCGGGTCAATTCCCTCCTTATAAAGTTCTGTGTCAAATTTAGCATTTGCAACAAAGCCTCTAGCCTCTTTCTTAAGCTTAAAGGCTGCCTTCAATACTTCTGCTGTGTATTTAGTGCGATTCACCTCAAGAGCTGTATAAAGGTTATCAATAAGGTCGTTTGCCTTTGACTTAAGCATATTCTCACTATTTTCAATATGCTGTACTTTAACTTTTGAGCCCTTTTTATTAAAAGGAATTGTCTTGTCTTCTTTTTTAGTGGTTTTCCCAACTAATTTTACCTTAATAACCTTGGAAATTTTATTCTTTCCATCTTCTTTAAGTCCTTTTGATGTAACCTTTACAAAAACTTCTCCTGCCTTCTTAGCAGTAAATTCACCTGTTGTCTTGTCTATCTTAGCAAGCCTTGTATCTGTAACGCTCCATTCTACTCCTTTAACTGCCACATCCTGATAACCTAACTCACTAACAGCTTTAGCTTTAAACTTAAACTTCTTTCCAACCTTAACTTTATTAGTCTTTTCTACAAATTTAACATCAGCTACAGCCGGCTTTACAGTAACTTCATATTTTTCTTCTATTCCATTAACTGTTTTTAAAGTAATGGTTGCTTTTCCGACCTTAATACCCCTTACTCCATAGTTTGAATAGGCTGCTGCAACTTTCGTATTACTGCTAGTTGCATAATATTCCTTAACTAAAGCCTCATCAGGAGCTACCTTAACAAACAGCTCATCCATTTCACCTACAGAGATAACCTTCTTCGCCTTTAATATTTCAAGTTTATCAGGCAGCATTTCTTCTTTAACATTTACAGATATTGTTTCCTCTCTGCTGCCGGCTTTAACAGTTATTGTAGTATGTCCTACACTGAGTCCCTTTACATATCCGTCTTCATTAACTGTAGCAATCTTTTCATCACTGCTTGACCATTCTATTTTAGCTGTACTTGTACAAGGCAAAAGCAATGTTTCTATAGCTAATTCATACCCCTTTGGTACAGTTAAAGTTTTACTTTTCACAAATATGCGATTAACATTTTCTGAAGGGCTCTCCTTCATTTCGTATGCTGCTTTCACAGCCTCATAAGCATCTACAATACCATAACCATACTGTTTTTCATCAAAAAACTTTCCATTAAGTACAGACTTTCCGGCTGTACCGCATATTATATTGTAAACCTGTCTTGGTGTAAGATCCTTATTTGCAGAAAGCACAAGAGATGCTATTCCTGCAACTACCGGAGATGCCATTGAAGTTCCGGAAAAAGCCACATATCTATCTCCCGGCACCGTACTTGGTACAGAAGAACCCGGAGCAGATACGTCTGAGGCAAAACCATAGTTTGAAAAATATGACGTCTGATTATCTGAATCTGATGAGTTTACAGAAATAACTTCCTTAAAAACTGCAGGAGAACTGTCTTTGTCCGTATCATCATTACCTGATGCCACTACAAGGGTAATTCCTGCATCATAGGCAGCCTTAATAGCCTTGTGAATATTATCATCATAATTATATCCTCCAAGGCTGATATTTACCACCTTAACTCCCTTTTCCTTAAAATATTCCATTGCCCTAATCATGTCCAAATCATTTATAGTACCATTATCATCCTGCACTCCTGCCACATAAAGCTCTGCCATGTCGTTATCAGGACCTGTCGCAATTCCGCTACCACCCTTGCCGTTTCCGTAGGTAGCAGCCATAATTCCGGAAACATGAGTCCCATGCTCATCCGGATCTGCCTCTGCTTTCTTAATCATCCCCTGATTTACCCGAACATACTCTTTTAAATTTTTCTTAAGATCTTCATGCAATGAATCCACTCCGGTATCCATTACACCAATTTTTGTCTTAGTATATCCTTTTTCTTTCAAAAGTTCCCAAGCCTTCTTTACATTGACAGTGTCAAACTGATACTGATAATTAGCATTTTTAGTGTCAAGTAAAGGATCATTCTTAACCTGTGCCCTAATCCCCGTAACAGAACTGAAAAAAAGTCCTGCACATAATGTTAATGAAAGTGCTGTTTTCAATTTTTTCATAAATCTTCTCCTATATACATTAAATATATGCACAATCCTACCATTTTTTACTATTTTTGTCTATAAACAACGTATTAAAATTATTTTACTTTTTATAAACTATTTTATTTTTAAATTTTAATATTATTTTTTTATACCATATTCTTATACAAAAAAAGAGGCAGAGAAAATATTCCCTGCCCCGTATACTTATTCTGCAAGAAGTTTAAGCACTTCATTACTCCTTGTTATAAACTTAGTCATAGCCTCAGGCTCTAATGACCTGTTTGCTATTACTGCCAAATCATAAAGCTGCTCACAGAAAAGTTTAACCTTTTCATTATCCGCCTCATCTTTATTACTAAGCAGATATTTTACAAGAGTATTATTACTGTTAAGCACAAGTACCTCACCTGCACCGAAAGTATTGTCTCCCATAGCCCCCATACCGTACTGTTTCATCATGTCCTGCATCCTACGCATTTCTTCTGATACAGTAATCATAGAAGAAATATTTTCATTTTTAAGGCTTTCCACCTTAACCTCAAGTTTTTCTTTGTCAAGAGCCTTCTTAAAAAGTTCTGAAAGACTGTCTGTCATAGTCTTCAGTTCTTCTTCAGGAATCTCATTTTTAGCCATTGCATTTACCTTTGAATCAATGCGTTCAAACTTAAGGTCATCATTTTTCATCTCAAGTGCATTCATAAAAGGCTGGTCCATTCTATGAGAAAGAACAATTGCATTAAGTCCATTTTCTTTAAACATATTGATGTACTGGCTCTGCTCCCTTACATCTGTTACATAGTAAATTATCTTCTTAGGCTTATCTGGCTCTATTTCAGCCTCCTCTTTATTTTCTTCCTCAGTCTTTTCTTCTACTTCTTCCTTTTCAGGCTCTATAGTTTTTACATAATCGTCAAAAGTTACATACTTATCATTTAAATCCTTAAAGAGTATGAACTCCTTCATTTTTTCCTCAAATTTGTCATCCTTTAAACATCCGTATTTAATAAACGGACTGATAACATCCCAGTACTTCTCATAATTTTCTCTATCAGTCTTACAAAGTCCCGAAAGTTTCTCAGCTACCTTCTTTGTAATATAGTCTGATATTTTTTTCACAAAACCGTCATTTTGCAAGGCACTTCTTGATACATTAAGAGGTAAATCAGGACAGTCAATTACACCTTTTAAAAGAAGAAGAAACTCAGGAATAACTTCCTTAATATTATCTGCTATAAAAACCTGATTGTTGTAAAGTTTGATAGTTCCCTCTGCCGCCTCATACTCAATATTAATCTTTGGAAAGTAGAGAATACCTTTAAGATTAAATGGATAATCCATATTGAGGTGAATCCAGAAAAGAGGCTCTTTATAATCTCTGAACACCTTCCTATAGAATTCTTTGTAATCCTCTTCCTTAACTTCATTAGGGTGTTTTGCCCAAAGTGGATGAACCTCGTTAATAGGCTTTATCTCTTCTTCTTTCTTTTCGCCCTCTTTCTCATCCACAACCTCCGCCTTTTCAGTTTTAACTGCATTAGCATTTGTATAATAAATTTCGACCGGCATGAATGAACAATATTTTTCTAAAATTTCCTTAACTCTGTATTCATTTGCAAATTCATAGCAATCATCATTTAAGAAAAGAGTAATCTTAGTTCCACGCTCTGTCCTGTCGCCATCTTCCATAGTAAAGTCAATACCCTCATCAGAAACCCAGTGTACAGCTTTTTCTCCCTCCTTGTAGGAAAGGGTATCTATGGTAACTCTTCTTGCCACCATAAAAGCAGAGTAGAATCCAAGTCCAAAATGACCTATAATCTGCTCTTCACTTGCCTTATCCTTATACTGTTCGAGGAAACTCTGTGCCCCTGAAAATGCTATCTGGTTGATATATGTCCTCACCTCATCGGCTGTCATACCTATACCATTGTCAATAATGGTAATTGTCTTTGCCTCACTGTCTGTAATTACATCCACTCTAAATTTATTATCAGCAGGAGCTTTCCACTCTCCTATTCCATCTAATTTCTTAAGCTTGGTTATTGCATCACAGGCATTTGATACAAGCTCTCTTAAAAAGATATCATGGTCTGAATAGAGCCATTTCTTTATAATCGGAAATATATTTTCCGAAGTAATTGATAATGAACCTTTTTCCATATTTCCCATTTTATTTCTCCTTATTCAATAATAAAGCCGGATGGCATATATCTACCATCCAGCTATTATAATAATACTGAAAATGCTAATTGTCAAGATTCTATTAGCACTCTTTTTTATTGAGTGCTAATAGAATCTTGACAATTAACAGATATCTGAAAATACTTTCATTCTTTTATCTATATTGCATATTTTTATTATAATAATTATATAAATATATATAAACAACCGATAAAAATACCGGTTTTTCTTTCCATTTTCTTCATTTATATTGCAGATATTATCAAATTTTTGCTATTATAACAATAGTACATATTAATAATTAAATCTGAAAGGAGACTAATAATGAAAAAATCTATTTTCACTACCCCCCCCTTTATTTTTTCCCTTACACTAGCCTTAACTTTCTCAAACGCAATGTCAGCTTATGCAGCTAATAGCCATTACGCCGTAAAACCTAGCGATGGAGTTACACAAAGTCAACCATTTACAAAGGGTCTGGCTGATAGTAACAGTTATCGTATACCTGCACTTATTACAATTGATGAGGGTGAACATAAAGGGAGGATAGTTGCAGCTGCCGATGTGAGATGGAATACTACTTACGATGGTGGTGGTCTTGATACAATGGTAAGTTATTCGGATGATAACGGTGCAAACTGGAACTATTCTCTTGTAAACTATATGGGAGATAACGGAAATGCATATAACGGTAGTGATTCTACAAGCTTTATAGATCCTTCTCTGGTTTATGATGGAAACAAGGTATGGATGCTTTGCGATTTACTTCCTTACGGCATTGCCTTAAACGGTAGAGATAATACTCATCCTACAAAAGAAACAGGGTTTGATGAGAGCGGACATCTTTTGCTTAGCAATAACGACCACTCCAGTTATGATTATTATCTAAATCTTGAGGACTCAAAAATTTACAAAAAAGAGGACAATACTATTGTTTCAGATTATACTGTAGACAAAAAATTTAATCTTACTAAAGCTAATGATGACTCTATAAATACAAACTTATTTTTTAAGGATTCTCCTTTTAAAGTACAGAGAACAGGTTATCTATATCTTGTAAGTTCTGATGATGGTGGTAAAACTTTCTCTGAACCTATGTTACTTCCTCTAAAAAAGGAGGATGAAAGAGTATGTCTCGTAGGACCAGGAAGAGGACTCTTCACAAAAAACGGCACTATAGTTTTCCCTTGCTATAGCCATACAAGTACCTCACCAGGAAATGGAGTTGAAGAAAAAACATGCTTTATCTACTCTACCGATAAAGGAAACACATGGAAAAGAAGTAACAGTGCTACTACAACCACCAAGAGTTCAGAAAGTGCTTTAATAGAACTGCCTAATGGTAATTTCAGGTTTTTCTACCGTCATCAAAATGATATATTTCTTAGATATATAGATGCTGAACTTTCAGGTGATACTTATGTTTGGAAACAAGAAGTTAAAACTGACATTAAAATAAATACTGCTACTCAAATGTCTGCAATTGTTTATTCTGAGCCAATAAACGGTAAGTCCGCTTTCTTATTAAGCTGTCCTACCGGAAAAGATGGACAAGGCTCTACCAGTCCATCCGGAGATTCCGGAAAAGATCGAGTAAACGGAAAAATCTTAGTAGGCCTCTTAAATGAGGATGAAAACAATACTATAAGCTGGCTTGCTCCTTACGATGCAGCAGGTGAAAACACCCCTTTTATGTACTCTTGTCTAACTGAACTAAAAAAAGAAGGTAATAACAAAAAATCCGGGGATATTGCCCTCCTTTATGAAGATAAGCAAAATGGATGGGGAGCTAATAGTAATACATATTTTACAATCAAATACAATACTTATAGCATAGCTGATATTATGAAACCTAATCATATTGGAAGTTCTGCCCTTGATGAACAGATAAAAAAAGCTGAAACTTTAGTTGCAAAAGAAGATACTTATACAACAAGTTCTCATCAAAAGCTAAAAGATACTGTAAATAAGGCTAAAAAAGGAAAAACTGACAATGAGGAAAAATCAGAACTTGACAAATATGCAGCTGAAATATCTACTGCTATAAATGCCCTTAAAGAGAGAGCTAAAACAGATGAGGCTAAAACTATTTTTGAAAAAGCTTCTAAAGAAAAAGAAAATAAAGACAAGTATACCACTGATAGCTTTAAATCCCTATCTGATGCAGCCACCTCTTTAAAAGCTGCTATTGATGACAATTCTGATATAGACGCAGATAAAATGAACGATCTTATAACCAAAGTCAATGATGCTATAAATAAACTTGTCCTTAAGAATAAACCTAATGGCAACAATAATTCAAACAGCAGTTCCGGCAATTACAATGGTTATAGTGGTCACTATAATCCCATAGCACCTGTTCCATCTACCGAAAATAAAACCGATAAGGCTTCAGATAAAAAAGAGGAAAATATCGCTAAACAGCCTGCTGAAAAGAAATTTAAAGAAAATGATGAAAACTCTAAACTTAATGATAAGGCACCAACTAATAATGAAGTTTCTGAAAGTAAAAATGACAATGCAGATAAAAAAATATTTACTTTACCTTCAAAAAATAATTTAATCAATCTTAAATCATTAAACGGTTTAGATAATGTTTCTACAAAAAAAATAGAGCTTAAACAAAATAAAACAAAGATAAATGTTTCAATTACATCAAAAGCTTTATCTAAACTTGTTGCTAAAAAATCGGTATCATTTATAATCAAAGCTAAAAATTTTAATGTAAAATTAAATGCTAAACATATCCAAGTGCTTAACAAGCTTACTCATAAAAAATTTACCATAAAGGTTGATAGACAAAAAAATGGTAAGTTTAAGATTAAGATATCTATAGATGGTAAAATTTTAAGTACTAAAAAGATTGCAAACCTTAAAATCAAAGTAAAATAATTTTTCTAAAGAAATATATGCAAGTATACTCTTTTGGTGAGAACCTTGCGTTCCATTATTAAGATGTTATTAACACTCGATAAAAGAGTGTTAATAACATCTTAATGTCTCTGAAATACCTATTTCAATCATTTATATCATAATAGATCCTGCTAATATATTTACTGCTATTGCTAAAGCCGTAAGAATCAGTCCTCTAACAACTTTTCTTTTTATTAATGTTTCACTCATACTAATACCTCCATCTAGTTAATAATAAGATGCATGATGTAAATGATATTTAATTTCATTTATATTATATATCTTATTCTCCTAAAATACAAGTAAAAGTCTTCATTATAGTACAAACTTTCTTCTTGATAGTTCAGCAAACTCTGAGATATTTTGTTTACTCTAACATTTTTTATGAATTGTATAATAAAATCAAAAAACAGGAGCAGCCTCTGCTACTCCTGTCATTATCATAATCTTACTTGTTATTCGTCCTGTCCACCATCCACTGTTTCAAGTTCTGCATTACTATAATTCTGTTCATTTTCATTTAGATCAAGACTATCTTCTACTACTATTTCATCATCCTCTTCATGATCACTATCTAACTTAACAGAACGATAGAACTTCATACCTGTACCTGCAGGAATAAGCTTACCTAAGATAACATTTTCCTTAAGTCCAATCAGCTTATCCACCTTGCCCCTAATAGCTGCATCAGTCAGAACCTTAGTTGTTTCCTGGAAAGATGCTGCTGAAAGGAAAGAATTGGTAGCAAGTGATGCCTTGGTGATACCAAGCATAATCCGCTCGCCTTCCGCTTTCTCAAATCCTTCATGCTCAAGCTGTTCATTAAGTTCCTCAAACTCAATTATATCAGCATATTCTCCTGTTAAGTAGTCTGAATCACCGGTTTCTGTTATCTTAATCTTTTTAAGCATCTGACGAACTATCATCTCAATATGCTTATCATTAATCTGAACACCCTGTAAACGATATACTCGCTGTACTTCTCGGATCATATAATCCTGTACTGCTCTTACTCCCTTAATGCTGAGAAGATCATGAGGGTTGATACTACCTTCTGTAATTTCATCACCTGCTTCAATCTCATCACCTTCTGCTACCTTTATTCTTGAACCATAGTTGATAGGATATTTTTTCTCGTCACCATCAGGAGCAGTAACTACTACCTCACGCCTGCTCTTACCGTCCTGAATAGTAATCTTACCATCAATTTCTGAAATAATAGCAAGTCCCTTTGGCTTACGAGCCTCAAAAAGCTCCTCTACACGAGGAAGACCCTGTGTAATATCTCCACCCGCAACACCACCGGTATGGAAGGTTCTCATTGTAAGCTGTGTACCCGGCTCACCGATAGACTGTGCCGCTATGATTCCTACTGCCTCACCAACCTGTACAGGTTCACCGGTCGCCATGTTTGCACCATAGCACTTAGCACAAATTCCCACATGGCTACGACAAGTCAGTACTGTACGAATTTTAATTTTAGCACTTAAGCCAGCTTCCCTTACAGCCTGTGTCTGCATTATTCTTGCAGCTCTTTTTGGTGTAATAATATGGTTGGCCTTAACTATGATTTCACCATTGTCATCATATATTGTTTCACAAGAATATCTGCCACTAATTCTCTCTTCAAGGCTCTCGATTTCTTCCTTTCCATCCATAAAGGCTGAAACCCAAATTCCCGGAATTTCATTCTTGCCTGCCTGACAATCCGTCTCTCTAATAATAAGATCCTGAGAAACATCTACCAGTCTTCTTGTAAGGTATCCTGAATCGGCTGTACGAAGAGCAGTATCTGAAAGTCCCTTTCTTGCTCCATGTGCAGAAACGAAATACTCAAGAACATCAAGACCCTCACGGAAATTAGACTTAATTGGGAGTTCAATAGTGTGTCCCTTTGTATCCGCCATAAGACCACGCATACCTGCAAGCTGTTTAATCTGCTTATCAGAACCACGAGCTCCTGAATGTGCCATCATATAAATATTATTGTATTTGTCAAGACCATTCATCAGCTTTGATGCTATCTCATCATCGGCCTTCTTCCAAACATCAATAACTTCTTTATATCTACCATACTCGGTAATCTGACCTCTTCTAAACCTCTTTGTGATTTCCTCTACCTTACTCTGTGCATCTTTGAGAATGACCGGTTTTTCAGGTGGTACTGTCATATCTGAGACTGAAACTGTCATGGCTGCTATTGTCGAATACTTATATCCCAAGTTCTTTACAGCATCCATAACTTCAGCTGTTTTAGTTGCTCCAATATTAGCCATACACTTCTCAAGTATCTGCTTAAGTTCCTTCTTCTTTACAAGGAAGTCAACCTCAAGTTTTAAGAAATTCTCATCAAGGTTTCTATCTACAAAACCTAAATTTTGGTCTATTACTTCATTAAATATAAATCTTCCAAGTGTAGATTCAATTGTTCTCTGCTCTGTTTCTCCTCTAGAATTCACACCTTCGCATCTTACTTTAATCTTAGCCTGTAATGTAATATATCCATTCTCATAAGCAAGCAGAGCTTCATTCATGTTCTTAAAGAACATTCCTTCACCCTTATCCCCCGGCTTTTCAAGAGTAAGATAATAAATACCCAAAACCATATCCTGAGATGGAACTGCAACCACACCACCATCTGACGGTTTTAGCAAATTATTTGGTGATAGCAATAGAAAACGGCACTCTGCCTGAGCCTCAACAGAAAGAGGAAGATGTATAGCCATCTGATCTCCATCAAAGTCAGCGTTGAAGGCTGTACACACAAGCGGATGTAACTTAATAGCCTTACCCTCTACAAGTACAGGTTCAAAAGCCTGAATACCAAGCCTATGAAGTGTAGGAGCACGATTAAGCATAACAGGATGATCCTTAATTACATCTTCAAGTACATCCCAAACCTGTGTTTCTACTCTCTCAACCATTTTCTTTGCAGCTTTAATATTATGTGCTATGCCTCTTGCCTCAAGTTCTTTCATAACAAACGGCTTAAATAACTCTATCGCCATCTCTTTAGGCACACCACACTGATATATCTTAAGATCCGGTCCTACTACAATAACTGAACGTCCTGAATAGTCTACACGCTTTCCAAGTAAGTTCTGACGGAAACGTCCCTGCTTACCCTTAAGCATATCTGAAAGCGATTTAAGAGCTCTATTTCCAGGACCTGTTACAGGCTTACCACGACGTCCGTTATCTATAAGGGCATCAACTGCCTCCTGAAGCATACGCTTTTCATTTCTTACAATAGTAATAGGCGCATTAATTTCAAGTAATTTTTTAAGACGGCTATTTCTATTTATTATTCTTCTGTAAAGATCGTTCATATCAGAAGTTGCAAATCTTCCTCCATCCAACTGAACCATAGGACGAAGATCTGGTGGAAGTACAGGGATTGCTTTAAGTATCATCCATTCTGGACGGTTTCCCGACTCCCTAAATGCTTCTATTACCGCTAATTCTTTAGCAGCTTTTATCATTTTCTGACTTTTTGAATTGCCTGCTTTTTTCAACTCTTCTTTAAGGCGTTTTGATTCCTCATCAAGATCAATATCTGCAAGAAGCTTGTAGATGGCTTCCGCTCCCATTTCAGCCTTAAAAGTATTTCCATACTTTTCTTTAGCCTCTAAATATTCCTTTTCAGAAAGAATAGTTTTTTTCTCAAAGTCACTGCTTCCCTTATCCGTTACTATGTATGACGCAAAGTACAGTACCTTCTCAAGACTCCTTGGAGGTATGGACAAAATAGTACCCATACGGCTTGGTATTCCTTTAAAATACCAAATATGAGAAACTGGTGCTGCAAGCTCAATATGTCCCATTCTTTCACGCCTTACAGTCGCCTTTGTAACTTCAACTCCACACTTGTCGCAGATTACACCCTTATATCTTATCTTCTTATACTTTCCGCAATTACACTCCCAGTCCTTGCTTGGTCCGAAAATCTTTTCACAGTAAAGACCATCCTTTTCAGGTTTGAGCGATCTATAATTAATTGTCTCAGGTTTTTTTACCTCTCCATGTGACCACTCTTTGATTTTTTCAGGTGAAGCCAGCCCTATCTTTATCGCATCATAAGTAATTGGCTGAACATTTTCTATGCTCATTTCTGACATTTTCGCCGCTCCCTTCATAAGAAATTAAAAATCTTCGTCATCACTATTTTCATCATAGCCTAACTCTAATTCTTCACTGTCATAATAATCAGACTCTTCATCATCGTATTCTCTTTTTTCACTTCCATCCGGAATATCTTCTATAAATCCGTCTTTTACTTCACTGTCAGTAAATGTAAAACTTTCATTTACATCATTCAATACAGCAAAGTCATCGTCATTATTATAGTCAGGATTTTCCATCATTTTAATCTCATTACCATCTTCATCAAGTACCGTAACATCAAGTGCAAGCGACTGAAGCTCCTTAAGAAGTACCTTAAATGACTCAGGTATTCCAGGCTCACTTATATTCTCACCCTTAATGATAGCTTCATATGTCTTAACACGCCCTACAACATCATCAGACTTAATAGTAAGAATCTCCTGAAGAGTATAAGCTGCACCATAAGCCTCCAAAGCCCAAACTTCCATTTCTCCAAAACGCTGTCCACCAAACTGAGCCTTACCTCCGAGAGGCTGCTGTGTTACAAGTGAGTAAGGTCCTGTTGAACGAGCATGAATTTTATCATCTACAAGATGATGGAGTTTCAGATAATTCATAAATCCAACTGTAACAGGAGAATCAAAATACTGTCCGGTTCTACCATCTTTCAGCCAAACCTTACCATCCCTTCCTATCTTAACTCCCTTCCAATCATTTCTGGAATCAAGATGTGTAAGCAGATAGTCCATAACCTCATCACCTAAGTCTTCTCTATATTTCTTATCAAACTCATCCAAAGGCATATTTACATAGTCATTTGCAAGTTCAAGTGTATCAGCAATATCTTCCTCGTTTGCACCATCAAATATAGGAGTTGAAACCTTAACACCTAGTACTGTGGCCGCAAGACTTAAATGAATCTCAAGCACCTGACCAATGTTCATACGTGAAGGCACACCCAAAGGATTAAGCACTATGTCAAGTGGTCTTCCATTTGGAAGGAAAGGCATATCTTCAACAGGCAGAACCCTAGAAACTACACCCTTATTACCATGGCGTCCTGCCATCTTATCTCCAACCTGAATTTTTCTCTTCTGGGCAATGTATACCCTTACACTCTCTTTCACTCCATGGGCCAGTTCATCATGGTTCGCTCTAGAAAATCTCTTAGCATCAACAATTATTCCATACTCTCCATGAGGAACACGAAGGGAAGTATCTCTAACTTCTCTAGCTTTTTCTCCAAAAATTGCACGAAGAAGCTGATCTTCTGCTGTAAGCTCGGTCTCTCCCTTTGGAGTAACCTTTCCTACAAGAATATCTCCTGCACGAACTTCTGCACCAATTCTTATTATGCCCATATCATCAAGATCCTTAAGAACATCTTCTCCTATTCCAGGCACGTCTCTAGTAATCTCTTCATCTCCAAGCTTTGTATCCCTAGCCTCACATTCATATTCTTCAATATGAATAGATGTATAAACATCATCTCTTACAAGACGTTCTGAAAGAAGAACTGCATCCTCATAATTATAACCTTCCCAAGTCATAAATCCAATCAGAGGACTCTTTCCAAGTCCTATTTCACCACCCTTAGTAGATGGTCCATCAGCAATCACCTGTTTAGCCTCTACATGATCACCCTTATTGACTATAGGGCGCTGATTTATACATGTACCTTGATTACTTCTCGCAAACTTAAGCAGAGGATACTCTACTAATCTATTATCTTCATCATTTCTTATTATAATCCTGTCGCCACTGGCATTTTCAACTACACCTGCCTCCTCTGCAAGCACACATACTCCAGAGTCAACTGCAACTTTGCCTTCCATTCCGGTTCCAACCACTGCTGAATCCGTAAAAAGAAGTGGAACTGCCTGACGCTGCATGTTAGATCCCATGAGCGCACGGTTTGCATCATCGTTCTGAAGAAATGGAATCATTGCAGTAGCTGCTGAAAATACCATTTTAGGAGATACATCCATAAGTTCTACATTCTTCTTATCATATGTAGATGTCTCATCCCTAAAACGACCTGATACTGAATTATTAATAAAGTATCCATTTTCATCAAGCGGTTCATTCGCCTGTGCAACTATAAATGGATCTTCCTCATCTGCAGTAAGATAAACCACCTCATCAGTTACTCGTGGATTAGCAGGATCTGTCTTATCAAGCTTTCTATATGGTGCTTCAATAAAGCCATATTCATTTATTCTTGCATAACTTGCAAGAGAGTTAATAAGACCGATGTTCGGTCCTTCTGGAGTCTCAACAGGACACATTCTTCCGTAATGAGAATAATGTACATCTCGTACCTCAAATCCGGCTCTATCCCTTGAAAGACCTCCAGGGCCAAGAGCTGAAAGCCTTCGCTTATGAGTAAGTTCTCCTAACGGATTATGCTGATCCATAAACTGTGAAAGCTGTGAACTTCCAAAAAATTCTTTTATTGCAGCTGTTACAGGCTTGCAATTAATAAATTCACCTGGAGTTACCGTATCTATAGTATCACTATTAATCAGTGAACTAAGTTTATCTTTTACAGTTCTCTCCATTCTTGAAAGTCCTATACGATACTGATTTTGAAGAAGCTCTCCCACTGCACGAATACGCCTATTTCCAAGATGGTCAATATCATCCTCATGCCCTATATTATGCTCTAAATTAAATACATAGTTTATAGAGGCAAATATATCTTCCCTAGTTATATGTTTTGGAATCAAATCATTAATATGTTTCTTTACCTCAAGCTTAAATTCATCACTTGTATAATCACCATTTGCAAGTTCCATAAGCCCCATAAGCGTTGGATAGTATACAAACTCAGTAATGCCTAATTCCTCTTTATCTAATTCAGGAATATATGTACTAATATCAACCATAAGGTTAGACAGTACCTTTACATTTCTGTCTTCTCCCTGAATCCATACATAAGGTACTGCAAGATTCTGAAGCTTATCTGCAAGTTCCACTGTTATAACAGTTCCCTTTTCTCCAACAACTTCACCCGTTAACCTATCAATCACATCTTCAGCAAGCACTTTCTTTACTATACGATTACGGAAAGCAAGCTTTTTATTGAATTTATAACGCCCTACTTTTGCAAGGTCATATCTCTTAGGATCAAAAAGCATATTATTAATGTGACTATATGCATTTTCAATTACTAAAGGCTCACCAGGACGGAGTTTCTTGTAAAGTTCAAGGACACCCTCATCAGCATTGGTAGATACATCTTTTGCAAGACTGGCCTGAAGCTTTGGCTCATCTCCAAACATATCTTCAATATCTTTATTAAGGCTCACACCTAAAGCCCTTATAAGCACTGTTATAGGGACTTTTCTATTTCTATCTACTTTAACATAAAAAATATTATTTGAATCAGTTTCGTATTCAAGCCATGCACCTCTATTAGGTATTACCTGGGCAGTGCAAAGCTCTTTTCCTGTTTTATCATGAGAAATTCCATAATAAATGCCAGGTGAACGAACTAACTGACTTACAATTACTCGTTCTGCTCCATTTATGACAAAACTCCCCGTTTCTGTCATTCTCGGAAGCTCACCCAAAAAAACATTATCTTTTCTGTCAATAAGTTTGTTTTCTTTAAGATCAACCAATTCTACCTCTACCTTAAGAGAATCAGAATAGGTACCATCTCTTTCTTTACACACCTCGATTGTACGATTCTCCTTTGGCTCAAGGGTAAATTTTCCAAATCTTAACCCATAACGCCCACTGTAATCAACAATCGTAGAGATATCGTCAAATACTTCTCTTAACCCGTCAGTAAGAAGCCATTTATATGAATTTTTCTGAACCTCAATGAGATTAGGCATTTCAAGAACTTCTTCCTGTCTGGCATAACTCATTCTTATCCCGTTTCCTGCTTTAATCGGACGAATTCTGTTTTTTTTCATTGACGTTTTCACCCCTTGATATTTTTTAATCATTTTACAAATACTTGCACTTTTAGTTTTTTTATGATATAATAATATTATTATCCAGAATAATCCTAATAGTGCATTTTTAATAATATCATTTTTTTTTCAAGGTGTCAAGCCTTGGATTTTTTATTTTAAATATAACTATAGTTTTAAATAATTTTCCTATCAAAAATAACAAAACCCTGCCAACCGATTACTCATTTGGCAGGGTCTCTTTTTAACAATTATTATTCACAAACATATGGTATAAGCGCTAAATGACGAGCACGCTTAATTGCTGTTGTCAAAATTCTCTGATGCTTAGCACTTGTTCCTGTAATTCTTCTAGGAAGAATTTTACCTCTCTCAGAAATAAACTTCTTAAGTTTTGCTGCATCCTTGTAATCAAGATTATCCAACTCTTCCGGTGTCAAAGCACATACTTTCTTTCTTCTGTGCATTGGTCTTCTACGCGGAAAATCACTTCTATCTTCTCTAGCACCCTTATTATCCTTATTGAATGGCATGCTTATTACCTCCTATAATTCATCAAATAAAACTATTAATCTCCAAACGGCAGATCCTTATCAAATTTAGGATTAATATTCATAAAATCATCTCCCGGAGCTGTAGGTTCTATTTTTTCACCACTAGGCATATTCGGTGCATAACCGGCACCTCCTGCCGAAGAATTCTTGCTCTCAGCAAACTCTATCTCTTCAACAATCACCTGTACACTATATACCTTCTGACCATCTTTATTTGTATAATTGTCATTCTGAATACGGCCTGTAACTAATACTTTTGTACCTTGTTTCAGATATTTTTCTACAAATTCTCCCTGTTTTCCAAAGGCTGTGCAGTTAAAAAAATCAGCCGTAACTGTATCTCCCTGCTTTTTAAACCTTCTATCTATTGCCAGTGAAAATCTTGCAATGGCCATGTCCTGAGAGTATCTCATTTCCGGGTCTCTAGTAAGACGACCCATCAAAATTACTTTGTTCATAAAGGAAAACCTCCTTCTTAAGACTATGCTTACTGTCTAACGCATAAAAATCTAAGAACGTTCTCCATAATACGGATACGGCTTTCTATCTCACCCGGTGCTGATGACTCAGACTCAAAATGTATGAAATAGTAATAACCTTCATTCATTTTCTGAATCTCATAAGCGAGTTTCTTTTTTCCCCACTCTTCTACATCGGTGATATTGCCGCCAAAACGTGTCACAAGGCCCTTAACATCTTCTACTACTTTGTTTCTAGCCTCGTCTTCGATTTTTGCATTAACAACTAACGCTAATTCATATTTGTTCATAGTTGCTCTGCTCCTCCTTCTGGTCTTTTCTGGCCCTCTTTTTTGCTAGGACGAGTAGCATTAAAAGGGCAAGGATATTTGTTTACATCACAAATATTTATTATAATACAAAAAAAATGATTTTGCAAGTATCAAAATCATTTTTTCACCCTATCTTGTTTTTTTAATATTTTTTTCAGCCTGTTTTCTAGGAATCATTACCTGTCTTCCACACCCAAGGCAACTAAGCCTTATATCCATCCCTGTTCTTATTACCTTCCACTCATAAGAACCACAGGGATGAATTTTTTTTAATGTAACTATGTCTTCAAGGTTTATCTCCATAACTACCTGTTTACCTGTCTGCTCATAAGTTCCTGATTAGTTGCAAAATTTAGTGCAGTCTGACTATCAATAAGCCCCTGAGTGTAAAGCTCAAGAATACTCGAATCCATAGTTCTCATATCTTCCTTGCCTGAGGCATAAATAACTGAATCAACCTGATGTATTTTATTATCCCTTATCATAGTCTTAATTGCACTATTAACCTTCATTATTTCAAAAGCAGGTAACAATTCATTATTTACCCCCGGAATAAGCTGCTGAGATACTACTGCCTGCAGTACCATCGAAAGCTGTACCCTTATCTGCTGCTGCTGAGAAGCAGGGAATACGTCAATTACACGATCAATCGTATTAGCTGCACCTATAGTATGAAGAGTTGAAAGAACGAGATGTCCCGTTTCAGCTGCAGTCATAGCTATGTCAATAGTCTCATAATCTCTCATTTCACCAACAAGAATTACATCAGGAGACTGACGCATAGCAGCCCTCAAAGCGGAAGAGTAGCTTTCACTATCTATCTTAACTTCACGCTGGCTTACTATGCTCTTTTTATGCCTGTGAAGAAATTCAATAGGATCTTCAAGTGTCAGTATATGACAGTTTCTTGTTTCATTGATTCTGTCTATAATATAAGAAATCGTCGTACTCTTTCCAGATCCGGCTGCTCCTGTAACTAACACAAGACCCTTATTAAGCTCCGAAAGTTTCATTATGCTTTCAGGAATTCTCATTTCCTTATAACCAGGAAGATCAAAATGAACAACTCGAATAACTGCTCCGAAAGTTCCTCTCTGTCTAAAAACATTACACCTGAATCTTCCTAAGTTTGCAATCGAAAGAGAAAAGTCATCATCACCGGTTGTCATAAAATGGCTTAAACTTCTTCCTGCCTTGTCATAAATACTGGTAATTATCTGCTCTGTATCAACAGGCATCAGCTTATTTTCATCCATTCTCTTTATCGTACCATCCGATTTAAAAGAAACTGGCTGTCCTACAACAAGAAAAATATCTGATGCATCCTCTCTCACTGCCTGCTCAAGGATATTCATTAACTCCATTTTGAGTCCTCCCATATTAAAATTTAATCAGTAATTTCAAGCTCATATTCTAAATTATCAGACTTGGTCTTTGTACTCCATCTATTAACAGTTGTTTCCCTTCCTATAACTCCTACTTCTACATTTAGGCTTTTCTCACCTTGTACCACACTGTACTTAACAAGGGTAGGAAACTCACCTTCATACTGAATGTCACTTATCTCTACTTTAACCGCACCATCTGCTGTAGCAGTTCTAAATTCTTTATATTCATTAAGTTCCCTAACAATATCTTTACTTTTAACTACGATTCCATCTATTCTCGCATAAACTCTTTCAGCTTCAGCATCCAGCATATAATAATTTTCTATACCTTCTTTTGTCTTAAGTGAAAGTTTCTTTTCATTAAGAGATGACTGAATGGCAAGAACTGCAAACAATGACATCGCAACTACAAGTATTACCAGTATTACTAATGCTCCGCCTGTATTCATCCTATTCTTTATACTGTTTCTCATCATTTGCCACCTTTAATATATTTTGCACCTTTCAAATTAGCAACAGGAGTATATTCACCCTTTGTATCAGCAGCAAGAACCGTCGCTCCTATCTGCCTCAGAACCCCATTTGCTTCAGATTCATCCGTAAAATTCACATAAATCGCATACTTGCAATTACTGTCTAAAGCAGATGACTTCCACTCCTTATCGTAATATGCCTCTACTGCACCTTTCTTCTCATCATAGCTTCCTCCAAGTTCCATAGCAACTTCTTTAGGAGAAAGAGTCTTTGACAGTTCTATTGCCGACTCAGCTTTTATAAGTCCTTTGCTCAAATCATCCGCCTGCCTGCTCATTGTATTGGCTGAGGTAAAAAATCGAATTATAAATATACTGATGATAGTAAATAAGCCAATAGCAATAACAAGTTCCACAACAGGAAGCATAACTCCCGAACTCATCCCTGTTTCCCTTGTATTGTCCGTCCTAAATGTGTTCATTTTCCCTCCTAACAGCTTTTTTACTTAATTGCTTCTAAGTTTTACATATAGAGTTTCACTGCTTCCATCATCATCAGTTGTTGCCAGTTTAATAAGCCCATTATCCTCTGTAATTTCAAATGAATCTACACTCAATATGGCGAATCCATCCTCAGGCTTAAACTCCATGCCTTTCGCACCGGTAATCTCATACAGTTTACCTTTATAAAAATAAACTGCAGTATCAAAAATCTCACCCTCAATGTCCTCGCTAAGAACAAGAGTCTTTATACCATTTTTCTCTTCAAGTGCAATCTTTCCAACTTCATCATATTGATTAATCTTAGTCTTTACATAAGAAAGAGAAGTCCTAAGCTCAAAACTATCCAAGTTTCTTTCTGCTATATTTTTGTAAACAGAAGCTCCTACACTGCCAAGCATCATAGCTGAAATGCCGAACATACAAATAACAACTAACACACAGACAGTATGCACAAGCCCCTTTTCTCTATTTGTATTCTCCATGTTACCTCTTCTCATACACCTCTATGGTAGGCATAATATTAGATGCAAATATATCGTAATGAATATAATATTTAGTCTTATCATAGCTGAGATTGTAATTATCTTCCATATACTGTACATTAGGCGGATAAATCCCCTCTATCGCATAACACTCGACTGCCGTTCTGACTGCTGCCTCTCTGGTAAGTTTAATTCCTTGCTCACTTCCCATATTACTTATGTAAAATACACCTACAATCAAAACTGCTGATATTATTCCTACGAAAAGAAGTGATTTTAATACTCCCTGTCTCTCAGCTCTTCTCGCCTTTACATCTACAAATTTTTTCATATTTTGCTCCTTAGCCTATTGATGCAATTACACTCATCAAAGGCATCATTACAGATATCAGCACAGCTCCTACTATAATCGACAAAACTACTACAAGGATAGTCTCTATTACTGAAGACAAAGAATTAAGCCTTGCATTTATATCCTCATCAAACCTATTAACCAGCTTAAAAAGAATAGTATCTCCAGATCCACTTATTCTAGCCACTCCAAACATTTTAGAATGAAGGGAATTAAGCAGTCCTGTTTCCTTAAATGCATTTTCAGGCTTTTCATCAGCTTCAAGCAGGCTTATGCATCTGTCAATCTTAGCTAAAGTCTTTTTATTTTCAACTACCTTAGATGCATTCTTCACCGCTTCGGTCATCTCTACACCGCCTGCATTCATAACTGCAAGGGTTGCAAGGAATTTACCTATGCTTATTTTATCCGCAAGTCCTGCAGAAAACGGATTATTATTTAAGATATTAGTAATCATGGCACTTCCGCCATTTACTCTGTACCAAGCAATTGCAACCAAAAGAGCTGCAAGCAATACAAGCACAACTCCAACTATTATCCTTGAAACCAAAATACTTGTATTCATGATACCTACAGTAGTTCCCGTACCTCCGTCAAGTTCAAGAAATATATCTTCAAACATAGGAAGAATCTTACCTACTAAAACCATCAATATTACAGCCATCATACCAAGAAGTACGGTAGGATAGCTGATTACACTTCTTATACTATTCTTAACAATATTCTCTCTTTCATAGAAACCGGATAAGGAATGCATAATATCTTCTAACTTACCGGTCATTTCACCTATCTTTACCATTTCACACATATAGTTAGGGAAGGCTCCACTTTCTTTCAATGCTTCGTTAAATGACATTCCTAATTTAACATTGTCATCAACTTTTTTTAATATGTTTTTAGTTCTTCCCTCTTCCATTTCTTCATAAATTATGTGGGTACCCTCAAAAATCGGTATTCCTCCGTTAAGTATCATTGCAATCTGGTCGCAAAAGATAGATATTTCTTCTGGCGAAAATGTTGTTGCCTTAGACATAATATTCTCCTTAACAAATTATTTAAATATAGCCTTTCACAATAATTCTATAACAATAATCGGATTAAAGCAAGCAAAAATTAAAAAAGGCCAAAACAAACCACAAAAAATCACTTTCTTAAAACTCCATCCTATTAACTAACATCTTCATTAAACTGTCTGCTGCCTTTGCAAGCAGGTGATGAGCAAGAGTAATACCCGAACTCTTAATATACAGTGGAATTATAAGCGTTTCTTGAACTGTATTTTTTCTATTTTGATTTTTTCCATTCCTTTCTCTACCTCCTTCAAGTCTAATTCTCAAAATGTTTCATAATTATTTTATAGCTCTCTTCAACTGTATAATTATCCATCAAAAACTTATAACCATTCTCACCAAGTCGAATCCTCAATCCTTTATTCGTTAAATTTTTAACATTTTTTACAAAATCTTCAACATTATCACTTACTGAACTTATTCCAAATTCATTTTCCTCTGCAATCCTCCCCAAGTCTGTATTTTCATCTGTACATACTAAAATCGGCATTTTCTCCTTTAGATAAGATAGAAGTCTTGACGGAAAATTAGGTATGGTAAATCTATGGTCTAAAAATATCATCCCTACATCACAAGCTCTCACAAGCCTGTCATATTCCATTTTGGGAAGTCCCTTAATCAATGTAAAATTATTCGGTTTAGAAGTATTTATAAACTCCTCCAACCTATAGTATTCTGTGCCATTGCCACATATTACAAAATGTGCCTCTTCAACAATCAAAGCCTTCTGTATACATTTTATTATAAAAGGAATATCCTGTGGCAGGCCTAAATTTCCTCCATACAAAAACAAAATTTTATTCGTAGGAAGATTGTACTTAGATAAAACTTCACTTCTATCCTCAGTCACTTTCTCTTTTTGTTCTACCTGTATAGAATTAGGACAGACCTCAACTTTCCCACTATTTACTTCATTATGTTTTAATAAAAATTCTACATTAGCAGGCGACATACAACCTATATAGTCGGAAATTCCATAAAGTTTTTTCTCCTTATGCCTAAATAATACATTAGCCATAAACGGACTAATAAGTCCTATGTCTACCGCATTTTGTGGAAAAATGTCTTTTAAAAGCAGATAGGTCTTAGCTCTTGTTTTTTTCTTAATCTTAACCACAATGTCTGCAAGACTTACCGGTGGAGTGGAATATAGAATCAGGTCAAATTTTATTCCTGAAAAATATCTTTCTATTGATGTAGAATATCTAAATGGAAGTAGTGTTTGAGAAATTCCTTTTGTAATCATTCCTACACCGAAAAGATTGCCTGTTTTACACCTAATCAAATGTATGTTTCCCTCCGAAATAAGTTCTTCCTCGCCACCCTCTTTCTTCTCAAGTGGAGATACTATATATACCTCATGTCCATTGCTTGCAAAACACTTCATTAAATCCATATATATGCCTTCATCTGCTATTGAAGATATTTTTACAAGTGTAAGGAATAAAATTTTCATGTCACAAACCTTTCTAAAACGCTCTTACATCTCCCTCTTTTATCATTACCGCAGGATTCCCTGCCACAGTCGTCTTATCTGCCACATTCTTTATCACAACAGCTCCCATACCTACTACCGAGCGATTTCCGACTGTAATTCCCTGTTTAAGTGAAGAGTTTAATCCCATAAACGAATTATCACCTATACAGCTATTACCTCCCATCGAAACCGAAGTACCAATAACTGAATGTTTACCAACCCTGCATTCGTGATGAATGGCTGCCATAGGCTGAATAAGAACATTTTCAGATAAATGCACTTTTACAGAAATAAAGGAATGGGCAGAAACCATGGTTCCCTCTTTAATTTCAACATCTTCTGCTACAACAGCTAAGGGATGAATGAGCCTTGCAAGCTTATATCCTCTTACTTTTATCTTGTAAAATATTTTTTCTCTAAGCACAGGTTCTCCCAAGCCAACCATGAACTCAATCTCCGATTCCGAATATGTACTGAGTATAGTTTCAAAGGAAAATACCTTTTGATTATCTACTTTTGAAGGAGTGTCATCTATGAAAATAATTTTCTCCCATCTGTTTTCCTTAAAATTTATGGTTCTTGCAAGTTCTTCTACTTCTAAGCCATGCCCACCATATCCATATATACCAAGTACCATCATATCTCCTTATATTTATTATACCCAAAGTCTTCCTACAGCATCAGATGGCATCCTGAAATCCCCTCTTGGAGAAAGGCTTATAGAACCCACTTTAGGCCCATCAGGCATACAGGAGCGTTTATATTGTTGATTAAAAAATCTATTATAAAAACTTTTCTGCCATTTTGCGATTTCTTCTTCTGTATACTCTCCTATAAAAGTTTCACAAGCAAGCCTAAATAGTTTATCAGGCTCTACACCCCAGCGTACTATGTGATAAAGAAAAAAGTCACTAAGTTCATATGGTCCTACCAAATCCTCCGTTTTCTGAGCTATCTCACCTACTTCGTCAGGTGGGAGTAGTTCAGGGCTTACCGGAGTATTAACTATGTCCATAAGCACATTTGCAAGAGAGTCTTTCCCTTTCATCCTACATTCTTCTGAGCAATACTGTACCATATATCTTATAAGTGTCTTTGGAACAGAAGCATTCACCCCATACATAGACATCTGATCTCCATTATAAGTTGCAAAACCAAGGGCAAGCTCACTCATATCTCCCGTTCCTATAACCAAACCATTACACTCATTGGCCAGATCCATGAGAACTTGAGTTCTTTCTCGTGCCTGTGCATTTTCAAATGTCACATTATGTATATGCTCATCATGTCCTATATCTTTAAAATGTCTAAGCACTGAATCTCTTATATTGATTTCACGCAGAGTTATTCCAAGCTCCTTAGCAAGTCCAATTGCATTATTATATGTTCTATCTGTTGTCCCAAAGCAAGGCATAGTCACTGATATTATATTTTCTCTATTGAATCTCAACATATCAAAAGCCCTACATACAACCAAAACTGCCAAAGTTGAATCAAGACCTCCTGAAATTCCTATAACAGCATGCTTTATTCCTGTATGTAGCAGCCTCTTTTTAAGTCCCAATGCCTGCAAGGTGATTATTTCTTCCGAATGTTCATCCCTCTCTTTTTGATCTTCTGCTACAAAAGGAGTTTTAGAAAATTTCCTCTCAAGGGGAATTTTAACCAGCCTTTGCTCCATCTCTCCATATTCATTTTTTTCTGTTATATATGGACTATTAAAAGAAAATGGGATATATTCGTATTCTTCTTTGCCACTTATAGCATAAGTATTCATCCTGCGTCTTTCATAAACCAATCTGTCCACATTTATTTCTGCTGTGATAAAGCCATTTTCAAAACGTTTCTTCTCTGCAAGAACAGTTCCATTTTCACAAATTAAATCATGCCCTCCAAATACCAGATCTGTAGTTGACTCTCCTTCTCCATTTGTTGAATAAATATAACCTGCATTAAGCCTTGCAGACTGTCCATTCACCAATGCTTTTCTGTAATCATGTTTGCCTGTTGTTTCAGGACTCGCAGAAAGATTTGCTATAATTGTAGCTCCAGCCTGTGCATGATAATTACTTGGAGGAATTATTACCCACAAATCTTCACAAATTTCGGCAGCAACTCTAAGATTTTTCATTTCTTTACTTGTAAATATAAGTTTATTTCCAAAATAAGTTATTCCTGATACATTATATTCCCATTTTATTATCTGATTTTTTTTAGGCGCAGCAGCAAAATAACGTAACTCGTATAATTCCGAAAATTCCGGTATATGCTTTTTAGGAATAAGCCCTAAAAGCTCTCCATCCTTAAAAGCTGCTGCCACATTATAAAGCTTACCATCTAATTCAAATGGAAGCCCTACAAAAACAAGCATATCCATATCTTTTCCTGCCTGTATTATCTTATGAAGTGTAGCTACTGCTGAATTCAGAAGCTTGTCCTGTAAAAATAATTCACCACAAGTATATCCTGTTATTACAAGTTCAGGAAATACTGCAATCTTAACTCCCCTTTCCACACAAAATTTCATTTCTCTTATTATACTTTCACCATTAAAAACACAGTCTGCTACTCTTATATCCGGTGTAACTGCTGCTACTTTTATAAATCCATGTCTCATATTTTTACAACCACATCCTTTCTACTTTTCTTATTTGATTTATCAGCACTTAAAAAAGGGTTGTCGCATTGAAGAAAATACTACAAAATATAGCAAGTCTATCTTCATATATTAACTATATTATGTATACATAATTCTTAGTGCGACACCCTACACACAAGCGGTGCTGTCAGACAAAATTACCCAAATTTAATCTTCCCTTACCTCATCAACTATAATGTCAGCAAGCTTACTCAAGCTTTCTTCCTGATCCTCTGAAATAGCTGATTTAATTGTAATTGTATCCCCTATCTGCCTCATGTCCTTAAGCCCATCCACAACTCCCTTAATCGTCTTTGCTGCACTTGGAGCCCAAGAACCATTTTCTATAACAGCATATGCTCTATTTCTTATAGTAATTTCCTTCATTTCTTGAATAAGCTCATTCATCTTAGGATGCACTGACATATTGTATGAAGGTGCAGCAAATACTATAGTACTGTACTTAAATATATCGCTGATATGATATGAATAATGGTTATTGGATACATCAACCATCTTCATATTCACCATACCTCTCTCAGCAAGCTTTGCTGCAAGCACACTCGCAACCAGCTCTGTATCTCCGTACATAGAAGCATAGGCTATAAATACTCCGTTTTCCTCAGGAGTATATGTACTCCATGCCTGATATTTTTCCAAAATGAAAGGAATATCTCTTCTCCAAACCGGTCCATGTAAAGGACAGACATAAGCAATTTCAGACGGAAGCTTTTTAAATACAGCCTGTACCTGAGCACCATATTTACCTACTATATTAGCATAGTATCTTCTTGCTTCATTAACAAATTCATGTCTGTAATCAAATTCATCATTAAATATTCTTCCGTCTAACGCTCCAAAGGTACCAAAGGCATCCGCAGAAAAAAGCACCTTATCTGTTTCATCATAGGTAAACATTACCTCCGGCCAATGTACCATAGGAGCTGTAAAAAACTTAAGACTGTGTGCTCCTGTAGAAAAGCTGTCACCATCTCCCACAAAAATAGTACGTTCGGTCATATCTATATTATAAAACTGTTCAATAAGCCCTAAGGTTTTTTTATTTGCAATAAGCTGTACCTCAGGATACATTGATATAATCTGAGTAATCAATGAACAGTGATCAGGCTCCATATGATTTACAACCAGATAATCAAGTTTCCTATCGTCAAGAAGAGACGTAATATTATCTACAAACTGCCTGCCTATTGCATAATCAACCGTATCAAAAAGCACTGTCTTTTCGTCTAGCAAAAGGTAAGAATTATATGCAATCCCATCAGGTATAGGGAAACAATTTTCAAAGAGAGAAAGCCTCCTATCGTTTCCACCTACATAGTACAGGTCATCTGTAATCCGCCTGGTACACTTCATTGTATTATCCCCTTTCATAAACACAATTTCGTTAAAATAATAACAATATTTATTGAACTGCAAACTTTTCCATATTATACAACAAAAACATGAGAAACTAAAGTCTGAGTTTAACTTCTCATGTTTTTTATTTAGTTCACATTAAGCATTATACTTTGAACTCTCTTTAAGCCTTGTTAAAGCCCTTGCCAGTGAAGCCTGACTCATCTTATGTTCCTGTATGCTCTGTTTCTGTCTTAGCTGTTCCTTTGCTCGTTCAAGGGCATCTCCAGCCCTCTTAGAATCTATTTCATCAGGTAGCTCCGCAGTATCTACAAGCATAATTGCCCTATTATGAAAAATCTGCACCATACCACTACCAACTACTACATAAGTAATAGTGCCATCTTCTTCAACTATATGCCCCTGACCTATATCCACAGCAAGTACCATATCCTCATGATAAGCCTGTATCGCCCTCAAACCATCACTCTGAGGTATGACGAGCATCCTACACTGTCCCTCAAAAAAGATTCTGTCACTTGCATATACTTTAAGATAAAATGTTCTATTTGCCACTTATACGGCCTCCCGCTCCATAGCTTCTGCTTTCTCCTTAACCTCATCAATAGTTCCCACATTAAAGAAGGCTGATTCAGGATACCCATCCATTTCACCTTCAATAATCGCCTTAAAACCTCTAATAGTTTCTGCAAGAGGTACATATTTACCCTGTACACCCGTAAATGTTTCTGCCACAAAGAAAGGCTGCGAAAGGAAACGCTGTATCTTTCTCGCTCTATTCACCGTCTGTTTATCCGCCTCTGAAAGTTCCTCCATACCGAGAATTGCAATTATATCCTGCAACTCTCTATATTTCTGGAGCATTTCCTGCACTTTTCTTGCAGTGTTATAATGCTCTTCACCTACCACATCTGCCTCCAGAACCCTTGAAGAAGATTCAAGAGGATCAACCGCAGGATAAATACCCTGTTCAACTATTTTTCTGGAAAGAACAGTTGTTGCATCAAGATGGGTAAATGTAGTAGCAGGAGCCGGATCTGTAATATCATCTGCCGGTACATATACCGCCTGCACAGAAGTAACCGAACCGGACTTTGTAGAGGCAATCCTCTCCTGAAGTTCACCTACATCTGTTGCAAGTGTAGGCTGGTATCCCACTGCTGAAGGCATACGGCCAAGCAGAGCAGAAACTTCTGAGCCTGCCTGTACAAAACGGAAAATATTATCTATGAAGAGAAGTACATCCGCATTCTTTTCATCTCTAAAATATTCTGCCATTGTAAGCCCTGTTTCAGCAACCCTCATTCTTGCTCCCGGTGGCTCATTCATCTGTCCAAATACTAAGGCAGTCTTAGCTATAACGCCCGACTCCTTCATCT
>NZ_JBQMXS010000018.1:0-38781 GCF_052173895.1 Catonella sp.
GTACTCGGAAACGAATGCGCCCTCTCAGCTCTGAGTTTCCGAGTACCTTACAAAGATAGGGGCGTCACTTAGTACATTAATCTCTTCCATCAATAAGCAAGCCTTTACTTCGTCCACTCTAACATAAGTTAAATTCACTTAACTATTATACACCAAACAGCCCCGTTTGTAAGCGTACTCGGAAACGAATGCGCCCTCTCAGCTCTGAGTTTCCGAGTACCTTACAAAGGGAGGGGCGTCACTTAGTATATAACTCATGTATATTACAGAAGAAAGGCTTGCGGCAACTCGCAAACCTTCCCCCTTAAACTATATTTTACTTCTTAATTTTTCTTTACACCAAGCTCTACATTCTCACCATTGATACTCCACTCCTTAGCGTAACCATCAACACTTCCGGTTACAATATCCGTAGCCATTACATCTGTTAGGATACTCTCTTTATTCGCCTGCATAAGAGTCTCAAGCTTGTCATTTCCCTTAGCAAAAACAGTAATCTTATCCATTACCTCAAAGCCTGCTTCCTTACGCATAGTCTGAATCTTGCTGATAAGCTCTCTTACAAAACCTTCTTCTATGAGTTCAGGTGTAAGATCTCTGTCAAGTACCACAGTTATACCATTCTCAGACTGAGTTTCAAATCCCTCTACCTGAACTGCCTCATAAAGCAGGTCATCCATAGCAAGCTCTTCATCTATGCCACCTACATTAAGTACAGTCTTTCCTGTATCCTTAAGTTCTGCCATTACCTTAACTCCATCTACATTTGCAAGCACTTCCTTAAGGGTGTTAAGTCTGCTGCCAAATCTCTTACCCAATGTACGAAGTTGTGGCTTAAAGGTATATCCACTGAACTTACTTACATCATCAAGCATTGTTATATTCTTAACATTTAATTCTTCCTTAATTATATCCATATACATTTCAGGAAGTATATTTTTGCCAGTGGCAAAATTTACATACATATTTCCGATTGGCTGACGGTTCTTAATATTTGCTTCATTTCTTCCGGCACGACCAAGTACAACTATCTCAAGCACCTTCTCCATATTGTCTTCAAGCTCTTTGTCGATATGGCTTTCGTCAACCTTAGGGAAATCGCAGAGATGTATACTCTCAGGAGCAGCTTTATCTATACTTCTAACAAGATTCTGATATATCTCCTCTGTCATAAAAGGAATCATAGGCGCTGCTGCCTTACTTATCTCTACAAGAGCTGTATAAAGGGTTAAATAAGCATTAATCTTATCCTGTTCCATTCCCTTTGCCCAAAAACGGTTACGGCAGCGTCTTACATACCAGTTACTCATTTCATCTACAAAGTTAAGAAGTGCCTTAGCAGTCTCAAGTATACGGTAGTTATCAAGATTATCCTCTACAGCCTTAATTGTAGAATTAAGCTTTGAAAGCAACCATTTGTCAATAATTGCCAACTTATCATACTCTAATTTATACTTAGTAGCATCAAATTCATCTATATTGGCATAAAGCACAAAGAAAGCATAGGTATTCCAAAGTGTGCTCATAAACTTACTCTGTCCCTCAGTTACAAGTTTATCTGAGAAACGGTTTGGGAGCCAAGGTGCACTATTAGCATAGAAATACCAACGGATAGCATCTGCACCATGCTTTGCAAGCGCCTCAAAAGGATCTACTGCATTTCCCTTTGATTTACTCATCTTCTGTCCATTTTCATCAAGTACATGGCCTAACACAATTACATTCTTATACGGTGCTTCATTAAAGAGCAGGGTTGACTCTGCAAGAAGTGAATAGAACCAGCCTCTAGTCTGGTCAACTGCCTCAGAAATGAAGTCAGCAGGGAACTGCTGTTCAAAAAGTTCTTTATTTTCAAAAGGATAGTGATGCTGTGCATAAGGCATAGCTCCTGAATCAAACCAGCAGTCAATAACCTCCGGCACTCTGTTCATTTCCTTACCACATTCAGGACACTTAATCGTTACATTGTCAATAAATGGACGATGAAGTTCTATGTCATCAGGACAATTAGAACTCATTTCCTTAAGCTCTGCCTTACTTCCTATAACATGAACCTTTCCACACTCACAAGTCCAAGCAGGGAGTGGAGTTCCCCAATATCTGTTTCTAGATAACCCCCAGTCCTGTACATTCTGGAGCCAATCACCAAACCTTCCCTTGCCTATATTTTCAGGTATCCAGTTAATCTTTGCATTATTTTTAAGCAGGTCATCTCTTACTGCTGTCATCTTAATGAACCAAGTTTCTTTTGCATAGTAAATAAGTGGACTGTCACAACGCCAACAATGAGGATATTCATGCTCGAACTTAGGGGCATCAAAAAGAAGTTTTCTATTCTCCAAATCCTGTAATACATCAGGGTCTGCATCCTTTATAAATTTACCTGCAAAAGGGGTTTCCTCTGTAAGCTCTCCTTGTTCATTTACAAACTGAACAAATGGAAGTTCATAGTTTCTGCCAATCCTCGCATCATCTTCACCAAAAGCAGGAGCAATATGCACTATACCTGTACCGTCTGACATAGTTACATAACTGTCCATAACAATGAAATGTCCCTTTTTATTCTGCTTAACAGCAGCCTCACCTGCACATACAAAAAGCGGCTCATATTCTCTTTTTTCAAGGTCGGAACCCTTATATCTCTCAAGTACCTCATATGCCTTGGTTTCTTCATTACCAAGCACTCCAAGCACCTTATCTAACAAAGCTTCCGCCATATAATAAATAAAACCGTCCGCAGCCTTTACCTTCACATAGCTTTCATCTGGATTTACACAAAGAGCCACATTTGAAGGCAAAGTCCAAGGAGTAGTCGTCCAAGCAAGGAAATAAGCATCTTCACCTACAGCTTTGAACCTTACTACTGCAGAACGCTCTTTTACATTTTTATATCCCTGTGCAACCTCATGTGATGAAAGCGAAGTTCCACATCGAGGACAATATGGTACTATCTTATGACCTTTATACAAAAGTCCTTTCTTCCATATTTCTTTTAATGCCCACCATTCAGACTCTATAAAGTCATCATGATAAGTAACATAAGGATTGTCCATGTCTGCCCAGAAACCTACTGTTCCTGAGAAATCCTCCCACATCCCCTTAAACTTCCAAACAGACTCCTTACATTTCTCAATGAAAGGCTCCATTCCATATTCTTCTATCTGTTCCTTACCATTAAGCCCTAAGAGTTTTTCAACTTCTATCTCAACAGGAAGTCCATGTGTATCCCAACCAGCTTTTCTAGGTACCTTGTAGCCCTTCATTGTTTTATAACGAGGAATCATGTCCTTAATAACTCTTGTTTCAACATGACCAATATGTGGCTTACCATTAGCAGTTGGCGGTCCATCAAAGAACATATAAGTAGGTGCATCAGCCCTGCTCTCTATGGATTTTTCAAAAATGTTATTATCTTTCCAAAATTTAAGTGTAGCCTTTTCACGATCTACAAACTTCATATCAGTTTTGACTTCTCTATACACTATACTCTTCCTTCTTTCCATAAAAAAATGTTAGAGGCAAATCCTGCCCCTAACATGGTAAAATAATTTTATACTATTGTCAAGTGTGATATTCACTGCATTTTAATAGCTTGAACACTATCTATTTTTCTTAGTAGTTCTCCTAAGTCCAATAAATGCCTCCGGTGTCATCTCATTGAAATTAGAAGGTGGAACTATTTCTCCTATTTTTATAAGATTATATGCCTCATTTATCTTATACAGTGTATAGCCTTGCAGATAACTTCTCCCGTTTTCTTTCACACAGCCTGTGGAATCCGTATCCGCTCCTAACAAGGCATTTTCTCCTTTAAATGTACCTTCTAAAATATTTACCAACTGTTTTTCAACATTCGTATGCATCATTTTTATTGCAGATGTCAATACTATGTTATATTTTCCATTCTTTCCATCGTCATACTGGTCAGTATCACAACCTATCACCTTTAGTCTTTTTGTATTCTCATCTTCTTTTATAGCCTCAAACACTCCCACACCTGCAGCTCCTGCTGCTGCAAAAATTATATCACATCCTTTTGCAAGTAATTCTTTGGTTATAGTCTTGCCTTTTCCCTTATCCGAAAAGCTTCCTATATAATTTCCTCCTACATTTACTCCCCTAACATCTACTCCTGCATATGACTTAATCGCAATACATTCAACCTTATAATGATATCGTGTATTGGCATAATTAACACCTGCCTCAAACCCCAGCTGATAATTAACATTTGATGGAAACGGCTTACCTGTAACAACTGCAACCTTTTTAGTCCTAGTTTCAAGAGCAGCTGAAATTCCTGCAAGAAATCCACTCTCCTGCTCCTTAAATTCCATTGCATAAACATTGTCACACACTATTTCGTTTCCATGCTCATCCACTGGATGTCCATCCACAAGAATAAATTTTTTATTTGGATAAGTTTTAGCAACCGATGCAAGTCCTGAAAAGTGAAAACCACAACATACAACTACATCGTAATCTCCCACAATATCGGACAAAGTCTCAATAGCTGCATCTGCCTCTCCTGTTAACTCTCTAATAGGAGTCACATCAGAGTTCGGATGCTTAGCAATAAATGCTTTTATCCCTTCATAAATATCTTGATTAAAATTACCATCATCAATCCCTGACGGACTGGAAACAATAGCTATCTTCAATCCTTCATCTTTCACTAATGCCCCAAATCCAAAACCCTGTTTTCCTTTTTCAGATGTACTAATAATTCCTGTACCATTACAAGCTGTCAAAATTAAAGTTCCAGCAACTAAACTCGCAAAAAACCTCAAAATTTTACCCATTTTTACCTCATTTCAACGAAATTTTCAGAAACTAATACATCCCCCTCAATTTATTATGTCACATCTTTCTAATTACTATTATACACAATTTATGTAAATTTTCAATAATTATACCATAAAAACTGTAAATTTCTCATATAATCTGATATCTATAAGATTAGCTTATAAATTATCGTTAAACTTTTTAATTTATACTTCATATTTAGAAAAGGCATTTATTCTGAAAGCATCAAAATAAATGCCTAAATACAATCAACTTAGGAATACCGTAAAAAAAATTTATAGTTGTCTTGTCTTGTCTTGTCTTGTCTTGTCTTGTCTTGTCTTGTCTTGTCTTGTCTTGTAAAATTATCTTTTTTTCTATCATATCTGTCAAGTCCTTTTCTAAATTTTTTATAAACTTATTATAGCAAAATTAAGCAATTATTTCAATGGTTATATTTTTGCAAATATAATGTATTTTCTCTAATTAATAACAAATTATCCCTTAAAATTAGCTGTTAATAATGTATAAATATTCAAAATAGTTTTTTTAAATTGCCCACTCCGTAGCTTTTTCTCTATAATGTATAAATTTTTTATAAACATTTGATTTTTCCATTAATTCAGAATGTTTTCCACAATTTTCAATTCCACCTTTATCAAGTACTACAATCTGATCTGCATTTTTGACTGTATTTAGCTTGTGTGCTATCACAATAATTGTCTTATCTTTCAGTAAACAGTCAAGAGCCTGTAAAAGTTGTTTTTCATTTTCTGGGTCAATACTTGAAGTAGCCTCATCTAATATTACTATTTTACTTGGTTTTAACATAGCCCTTGCAATGGATATTCGCTGTCTTTCCCCTCCTGACAAATTAGAACCTCCTTCTTGTAGTACCGTATCATATCCATTGGGTAAATTCATAATAAATTCATGGCATCTTGCCTTCTTTGCAACCTCAATCATTTCTTCATCAGTAGCATCAGTATTACCAAATTTTATATTATTTCTCACCGTATCATCAAATAAATACACATCCTGAAATACAAAACTAAAATTTGCCAAAAATGCATCATAATTATAGTCTTTTACATTTCTTCCATCTACAAGTACCTCGCCCCCTGTAACATCCCAAAATCTGGATATAAGATTACAGAGTGTTGTCTTACCACTTCCCGAAAACCCTACTATAGCAGTAGTCTTTCTTGATGGTATAGTAAGATTAATATTATTAAATAATTCACCATCTCCATAAGAAAAACTCACATTCTTAAACTCTATAAAAGGCTCTTTCAGCTCTGTAATTTCTCCTTCATCAATAACTTCTAAGGAACGGAGTTGCATTACAGATTCTAAATCCTGTACTGCTATCCCCTTTAAGTTCTGCATTCCACCAAACATTTCAATTCCTGAAAATACTACAAAACTTGATACTATTAACATAATTGCTTTAGTTTCATTAATACTTCCAATAATATACCTATGAAGAGCTAAACCTATGATTGCAACTACTCCCACCTTAAATACTGCCAAGTACAAAAGCTGAATTGGTGCTACCAGCTTTTCTATATCAAGGAAACCTCTTCTTGTAGCAGATATACTGTCTTCTAACTCCTTTGCTACTTCTTTATTCTTTCCAAATGCCTTAAGTACGCTTATTCCCTTTACATACTCAAGAGTTTTAGCACTTAAATTTATTCTAATCTTCAGCAAAACAGAAGTCAGCTTATCCATTTTTTTCTGCACAAGTCCATTGATTGTAATTCCTATTACAATCGTTCCTAAAATAACAAATCCTGTAATAGGATCAAAAGGAAAAATGAAAATTGCCATCATTACGGTTTGAATAGTTCCGGCAATCAGAGCCGTTATAATTAACGTCCCAATTGTTTCCAGTTCTGTAATAGCTGTAGACATCCTTCCTGTCACATTACCCAAACTGTTATCGTTGAAATATCCCATATTTACCTTTTTCAACCTATCACCGACAATAAGTCTGTTTTCTGCTCCTAAACTGTAAGAAACTATATTTTTATTTTTATCTCCGAAAAATCCAAATATAATTTTGCCTACTACACCGATAGTTTCAATTAAGATTACTGTATACACATCATTCATAGTTATAGACTTATTTTCAAATATATTTTCACATATTTTCATAAGAATAAATAATATTCCACCAATCATAAAACTTTCAAAAAACGATTTAAAGGTATTGAAGATAAGCATCTTTGTAATCCTATAGGACTGCTTTCCGGCCACAATATATAGCTTTCTAATTAACTCTATCATTCTTCTCCCCTCCTCTTATCAATCTCTCCTATATGAGCTGCCCAAAGTTCTTTATAGATATTACTTGTTTCAAGAAGTTCTCTATGAGTACCTTGAGCAGTAATTTTCCCTCTATCCATTACTAAGATTTTATCTGCATTTATTATAGTAGAAAGTCTATGAGCTATCATTATAACCGTCTTACTTTTAATCAGCTCATTTATAGATTTCTGTATCTCTGCCTCATTGTCAGGGTCTGAATAAGCCGTAGCCTCATCTAAAAGTACTATAGGGCTATCTTTTAATAAGGCTCTGGCAATAGTAATACGCTGTCTTTCTCCTCCTGAAAGAGTATCTCCTGAATCCCCTACAACTGTATCATATCCATCTTTAAGACTCATAATAAAATCATGACAACTTGCCTTCTTGCAGGCTTCCTGTACTTCATATAAAGTTGCATCTGCCTTTGCAAATCTCATATTTTCTAAGATACTTTTTCTAAACAGGAAATTTTCCTGAGAAACATAGGTAACCAAATCCATATTTTGGCTCAAAGGCATCTTCGACAAGTCTGCATTACCTATATAAATATGTCCCGAAAATACATTCCAAAAACCTGCAACAAGCTTTGCTATTGTAGACTTTCCTCCTCCTGAATAACCTACTATAGCTGTAAGCTCTTTTTCTTTTGCTGTAAAAGAAAGATTTTCAAAAACTTTTTTTTCACTGTCATAACCAAAACTCACATTATCAAATCTAACATCAAAGGAAGAAATTTCTAAATTTTTATCTCCCCTTTCTAACTCAGGCATGTCCATTACCTTATTTATCTCATTCCAAATTACCCCTACATTTGCCATCGTATCCGCATGGCTCATAGCCTTGATAAGTGGTCTGTAAGAACCATACGAAAGTAACATTCCCATCACTACTACACTTACGCTAATGCTCCCTGTCATATAAAGATAAAGAGTAGTAGGAAGTACAAAAATCAATGTAGAAGGTAAGCTATCCATTGCTGCAGTAGTTGCAAAGCAAACGTGGAGATACCAGTCAAGCATAGCATCCCTGTTATTGTTTACTGCCTCCTTAAACTTTCCATAAGAAGATGCTGACTTATTAAATGCCTTTATTACCTGTATACCTCTTATATATTCAACGATGCTTGTATTCATTGCCTTAGATGCCTCCTGATAACGCTTCGACCTTTCTGCATAGCCCGACATCATAAGTGTTGAAAATAAGAATCCCACCGGCAATGTAAGTAAATTTGCCACACCTATCCTCCAGTCCAGTGTAAAAATTATTACAACTATAACTACAGGTATAATTATATTGGCAAGCACTTCAGGTATTACATGGGCAATAGGTTGTTCAAGTTTATCCAAGGTCTCAACCATAAACTGCGACCATTGTCCACTACTCTTTTTTTCAATCTCTCCCATTGAAAGTCTGCTAAGTTTTCTTGTAAGTTCTTTTCTCTCACTTTCAATAATGCGAAAAGCCAGATTGTGAGAAGTAAGTGTAGAAATTTCATGAAAAATTATACTTAAAATCAGTCCTGCAAGTATTAAAAATAAATCATTTACAAATACTCCCTCGCCACTTATTGCCTCGCCACTCATCATTTTTACCACAATATCTGCCAAAGCATAATATGGAATTATACTAAATCCTACTCCCACTATAGCCATCAGGACAGAAAAAATAATCTGCCCTGTATGATTTTTTAATACCTTCACTTCAATCTCCTCCTTAATCTACCTTTAAATTTATAATTTTTTCCCAAGCATAATTTTGAACCTTGGACATAAGGTTTATTATCTCCACCGCTTCCTCATAAGGATAACCATGTGTTATCACTTCAAAAAGCGGAGTAAGCGACATTGTTGCAACTATATGTATCTCCGTATCAGAAATTTCGGTAGGATTAAGCCCATTTTTTCTGGCAGTTTCAATAAACTGCTTGGTTAACTTTGTTTCAATGTCAACTAGATTCTCCCTTATATGCTCAAATCTTGTACCTGTAGAATGATTAAACATAAGCTGAAACTCATCATAATTTTGATAAATAAGTTCAAGTACTGCCACTGCTCCATTTACAGAATCTTCAAACAGTTCATCAGGACTTTCTACTATATCATCCATCAATGAATCTGTACATTTGTCAAACATTTTCAATAATTTTAAATAGGCAGGCTCAACCAGAGTATAGAACATCTCCTCTTTATTTTTAAAATGCTTGTACAAAGCTCCAGCTGTAAACCCTGCTTTTCTTGCTATTGAACGCATAGACGCCTTCTCAAATCCCAATTCCAAAAATTCCTGTTTTGCATTATTTAATATCAGAATATGCGAATCATTTTTATTATTTAGCAAAATTACCTTCCTTTCTAAAATAGTAAACACCGTTTACTAAAAGGATACCACTCACTAAATTTGTTGTCAATATATTTATCTTTATTTATTGAATTGAAATTTTAAAATAGTTACTTAATAATAAAAAAATCTGATATATTTTACTATATCAGATTCTCTTAATAATCTGCTTTCGTTGCCTATATTAAGAGCAAGCTCTCATATAGGCAACTTAGCATATTATCTTAATAGTTAGCTGTAATTGCCTATATTGAAAGCAAGCTTTCATATAGATAAACTCAGCATATTATTTTGTAAATTGTGATGCTATCTCATTATAGCTCCATCCTGTCTGAAGTTCGAAAGTTCCTACCTTCAGTTTAGATGCATAACCATTATTAACTAGATACTTATTAAACTCGGCACTATTATCAACTAATCCCATAGCTTTTAAGGAGGCTGCAACCTTTTCAGAACTCATCCCTGCAGTAATTGAAAAATTAACTTTACCTCCAACAACCTGTGGCTCAGGCTTTTTAGGTCTTTCCATAGGTTTTGTAGGCTCGGCAGGTTTTGGATTCTCTATTGTTTGTGGTTTTTCTATATGATTTACTTCATTTATGGGTTTTGGATTTTCAATAGTCTTTGGTTTCTCTACAATTTTCTGTTCCTCAACAGGTTTAGGTTTTTCAACAGCTTTAGAACTCTTCTCTGATTTTTTTTCTGATTGAGGTAAGTCTTCTTTCTTTTCTACCTTTTCTTCCGATATTTTATCATCTTCCTTAGGTAGCTTATCTTTAAGTGAATCAAGCTCTTTCTCCTGAAATTCGCTTACTGTCATCATTCCAAGTTCTCTTGCTTTTTGCCTTATTTCATCATCGCTTAAAGCCTTTCCCGAACTTCCATAAAGAAAATACATAATTGCAGCTGCTAAAATGGCTCCTACTCCTATGCCCCTTAGCAAATATTTTACTTTCACTTAATTCCCTCCATTATTTACCAAATAACCCTAGTACAAGCTGAACTTCACCCTGTCCTATTCCAAGTTCTTTAGATATTTCAACTACCGATTTACCTTCCTCTTTCATTGTTAAAATCTTATCATTCATTGAAATATCTTCTGTCCTTTTAGAATCTTTTTCAACCTTTACCTCTACTTCCGACTGTGTTTTTACTTCCTGTTTCATCTTTGCTTCTGCAACTTTCTTCTGCTGCATCTGTACTAAAGCCTCTGCCTGAGTTGAAACCTGCTCTGGAAGTTTAGGTTCCTGCTGTACTTGTTTTGGCTGCTTTGTAATCACTGTCTGTCTTACTTCCTTAACCTTCAATATCTTATCATCCAATTCATGGTTAAGTACCTTAATTCGTTTCTCTTCATTTTCAAGTTCTTTACGCATACCATCTATTTTAGCAGAAAAATCTTTCAAACTCTCACTTTTTTCATTGAGCATATCATATAAGAAAATCACCTCTTTATGATTCTGCTCAATCTTCACCATCAATTGGCTACTCATTTCATCCATTGCAAGCATCTTATTATTTGTAAGTTCTGACATTTGGCGACTGCTATCACTTAGTTTCTCCTCAGCAATATCAGCAACTCTGGTTTCAAAGCTTTTTTCAACCTTAGCTATCACCTTTTTTAAACTTTCATCACTCAGTGCTTTCTGCCTTATCTCTTCTGCAATTTTTTCCTGTTCCTGACTATTCATTCCAGTATTTTCTTTAATAAAAAAACTTGCTCCAATACAGGCCACTCCTGCTACTATACATCCTATAATTATTATGTCCATAAATCCTCACTTACAATTTTATGTCTATTCTACTCCCCACCATACCTGTAAACTTATCTATAAGCTCAGAAGATTTTTTCTCTTCTTTATTTTTCTTTTTCTTGCGAGCATAATATTCATTCTTACTCTTTTCTCTTGGGTCAAATCCGTCCCGACTCCACTCTGCATTATCTGCTTCATTAGTCCTTGTAAGTTTTCTATCAGTCTGTTCATCCACTTTCTGTGCCAAAAACTTTTGTTCTGCCGGAATCTTATTTTCTGCAGAAGTTCTATGAATAGATGCCTCCTGACTTCTATTAGGCATCAGATAGTTATCAATATTCTGAATCGGCATAATTTTCTCCAGTTCTAATAAAGAGGTGTTGCTATTACATCAGCACCATCCTTTATAAATCTTACACTTTTAAGTATATCCCTTATATAAAGTACTGCATCTACTACTGCTATCTTAACTCCGGGATAAACTATGTTGCCAACTTCTATTACTCCTCCATCTTGTGTTTCTATTTCTTCATGCAAGGTTAAAAACTCTTCCTGCATAAAGCCTATATTATCATTATCCCTTTTATATTCTTCTGCGAGAACTCTAAAATGTGACAATTTTTCCGGAGTAAGCTTTTCTCCGTTATTAAGTTTCCTGCTATATAATTCAATGGACTTACCGGCCATCTCCATTCTCTGTACTGTTTCTTCTATTTTATTCTGAAGATTTTTATATTGCAATAACAAAGCCGGATCTACTCCCACTTCTAGGTTAGTCTTAGTACCCATCTCAGAACCGGCATTCTTTATCCTTATAAGAGTCTGTGATCTAATAGTTCCACCGTTTACATAGCCTTTCCTGCTATTTACTATTACATCCCCTTTAGCTGATACATCGCTATGAATAATTGCATCAGCCACCACATATCCACCTGACTGTACAGTAGCATTCTCCAAAAATTTAGCTATAATATTGCCTTCAGACTTTAAAATACCTTTACCCATACCACGAATCCCATGTTTTAGTATTATCTGTCCTCCGGCAGATATTTGGACACCTTCTACTGTTCCTCCTACAATTACATCTCCAGTTGCATTTATCTTAAATCCATTTATTACACTGCCTCTTACTTCAACATTTCCATCATAATCAATATTCCCTGTAGAAATGTCAACATCCTTTTTGATAACTAATGTATTTGATACACATACTTTATTTTCTTCATCAAGAATTACATGACCTGAAACTTCACTTATAAGATGAAGACCATCATCAGAAAGTGAAATATTCTGTCCATATTTGAAATTAAGCCTCTCTACCTTATTAGGCCTTACCATACGGCCTCTTACATCTCGTCCTGCCCTGCCCTCATCTTCTTTTATAAGCTCAGCAAGTTCATCTCCGGCAGTCACTCTTGCAATTATATCCAAATCATAAAAATCTACAGCACCATCTAAACCCTCTTTTGGCTTAGCCTGTAAATTTGTATTAAATTTATATATTATTTTTGCATCATGTCCATTTACAGGCCTTTCCCCTCTTGCAATTATATAGTCTACATAGTACTGCCTGTCATTTAAATACCTATCTATTTCTGCTTCTACTATTCCAAATTTAATCCCATTAAGAGCTAAATCTTTCAACAGTTCTTCCTTAGTCATAAGCCTTCCACCTGCCGATGGAGGAAAAAAAGTGCAAACTGCCTGCATCCCATCCTCAGAGATTCTGATTTTCATCTGCTCATCTTCATAAAACTTTCCTTCTACATTAGTCTTCTTATAGAACATAATCCTTTCCCTTACATGAATCTTGTAAAAACATCCATATAATCCCCTAGTTTTTCTTTCAATTTACCTAGCGCCTTCGTATGAAGTTGAGATACTCTTGACTCAGATACTGAAAGCACCTGACTTATTTCTTTTAAAGTCAATTCCTCATAATAATAAAGTGCTATCACTTTCTGTTCTTTATCAGTAAGACCTTCTATTGCTTCTGCCAAAGACTTCTTTAATTCATTCTTTTCAAACGCTTCTTCAGGCTGTTCAAAGCTCGAAATACCCAACTTTCCTTTAGAATTATCAGCAACCAAATCACTCCCCTGCTCAAGATAATCATCTAAGGAAATGATTCCCGAAAGGTTTGCCTGACTTTTCCAACTATCATAATCTTCTAATGATATTCCGAGCTCTGTTGCTATTTCTTCTTCTGTAGCCAGCCTTCCATATTTTTCTTCTATCGCTCTTTCAGCTGTTTCAATTTTTTTCTGACGCTGACGCATAGTCCTTGGTATCCAGTCCATCTTCCTTATCTGATCAAGAATGGCTCCTTTTATCCTCAGGCTTGCATAAGTCTCAAACTTAACGCCTTTTACATAATCAAACTTATCTATAGCATCTATAAGTCCAAAGATACCATAACCTACCAAATCATCATATTCCACATTATAGCCAAGGTACATTGACATACGCCCTGCAATTATTTTAACAAGACTTGAATATTCAATAATCAGTTTTTCCCTAAGTTCCTGTGTCTGTTTTTTGGCATATTGCTCCCATAGTTTTATGCCATTGTTTTCATCTGCCATAGACAGCTATCTCCTCTATATGACAAATCAACTGATTGTACTATCATTGTCACTATCGTTAGTATTTTCCTGTACATTTTCTTCATCAGCCTTGTCGTTATGGTCATCATCACTTTCTAATTCATTCCCCATATCAAGTATCTTGATAAGAGCCTTTCTTACAAGACTACCAATCATCAAAAAAATTATAAGTACAACTAATAACGTCTTCAATGTATATAACGCCTCATACCTGTTATACAGGCAAATAAACATTGTAATTGCACCTGCTGAAAGCATAACAGTAGCAGGCAGATATCTGTATTTCATATTTCCTTACTTCCCTTACCGACAGCTTTAATCAAAAGTACACCTGTTGAAGAATAAAACTCTATAGTTCTTCCATAATTAAGACCGGTATCAGATGCAATAATTGGTATGCCCAGCGACTTCAATTTAGCCTTAACTGCCTCTACATTTCTGTCTCCTACCCTTAGCATATCGTTTGAATTTGAAAACGCAAACATCTGCGCTCCACCTGCAATTTTTGCAACCATAGAAGTCTTTCTTGCACCTAAGGCTATCATCTGCCTCAAGAGTTCGTCCAGTCCTGTATCTGCAAACTTAGCTATATTAGTATTATTTGCAATTTTAGTACTGTCCGGCAGCATGCAATGTAGCATACCACTCACCTTAGTTGTCTTATCATATACTACAGCTCCTACGCAGGAGCCAAGCCCGAGTGTCGTAAGGTTGTCAGGAGCCTTACACACTTTAAGATCACCCATTCCAACTTTTATCATTTTTTCCATAATAAACCTAATCCACAGGCAGACTTTACTGCCTGTGGCTCTCTCAAACTTTTATTGTATTAGAATCACAAACCAAGAGATGTCAATATTTTATTATACGAATCAATTGTAGGCGTAAGAATAAAATAGCCTGTCACATCATTATCATCTTCCATAAACTGTGATTCGATTAATAATGCCTTATCTCCAAGCTTTCCAAACTCAATAGCCGGTACACTAAGTATCGCCCCTGCCATGTCTATAGACAGGTATGGAATCGACTGATTTATCTTCAAATTAGTCATTGAAGATAAAGACGATATATATGCACCTGAAATAATATTACCTAACTCCTTAAGTGCAGACAGCGACATCTCATCAAGTTCTGCATCCTCAGGTGTAGTACCTACAGGTCTACCAAAAAGAATATCCACCAATCCAAAAGCTGACTTTGTTTTCATCATAAACATCATCATTCCATTGATATCTTCATCAAGAGTCACAAGGATTCCTACAACAATAGTCTCAGCTCCTCCCATTATCTCATGAAGTTCATCAAAGCTTAAAAGATCCACCTTAGGAACATTCATATCCACTTTGGTATTTAACATGCTGGAAAGTGCTGTAGTTGCATTACCAGCTCCAATATTTCCAAGTTCCCTCAGAACATCAAACTGCATTCCATCTACATTATTTAAATCAAAATTTGCCACTAGCCTACCTCCGAAACTATGCCAGTTCCCTTTCCTTCTCTATAATCACATTCTGCATATTAAGCAAGGAAATAAGTGTATCATGAGTTCTTCCAACTCCTAACAAGTATTTTGCTTTTTCTCCATTATTGCTATTAGATGGTTTCTCTATTGAATCATCAGATAAGGTAACGACTTCTTTAACCTCATCTACCAAAAGACCTATTGAACCATCTAAGTCTTCCAGCTTAATTATGATAATTCTTGTAGCATTGGTAACTTCATCATCACTAAGTCCAAATTTAAGCCTAAGACTCATAACTGGAATAACCTCTCCACGAAGGTTAATTATTCCCTTAAAAAAGTGCTGCGACTTAGGAACTCTTGTAATCCTAGTCATTCTCACTATATTATCAACATAGCTTATGTCTATTCCATACTGCTCTGTGCCCAGTTTGGTGACAATATATTGTTTTGATTCTACTTCTAAACTTCTATTTTCCATGAGTTTATACTCCTTTCAAAATCCGAACTAAAGTAATACATTTGCATCTAAGATAAGCGCAACTTCTCCATCACCGAGTATGGTTGAGCCGCTTATCAGCTTAGGAGTATTGATATACTTTCCAATCGACTTGATAACTATCTCCTGCTGTCCGATAAGTCCGTCAACTACAAGTCCTGCAAGTTTATCAGCCTTTCTTACAATTACTATTACCACATGGTCTGTCTTAGTTTCTCTGTCCGGAACATCTAAAAGTGAATCAAGCCTAATAAGAGGAATAACTGTTCCACGAAGGCTTATTACTTCTTTGGACTGAACATATTTAATATCGCTCATAGGTACTTCTTCGATTGTCTGGATGCTTGCAAGAGGAATTGCATATTTCTCATTACCGAGCTCAACCATAAGTGCCTGTACAATAGCAAGAGTAAGTGGAAGTCTAATAGTGAAACTACTTCCTGCTCCACGCTCTGTCTTACACTCAATAGTACCTCCAAGAGACTCTATATTAGTCTTAACTACATCAAGACCAACTCCACGCCCTGATACATCACTTACCTGATCCGCAGTAGAGAAACTTGGTGAGAAAAGTGTAGATATAGCTTCTTTGTCTGTAATTGTATCAATCTGGTCAGCAGGAACAAGACCCCTTTCAACCATCTTTTTCTTAACCTTATCTACATTGATACCTGCACCATCATCACGAACTTCAATAACTACATTGTTTCCTTCCTGATATGCATCAAGGAAGATTGAACCCACTTCCGGCTTACCAAGACGAACTCTCTCTTCATTTGACTCAAGTCCATGGTCAGCTGAGTTTCTAAGAAGATGCATAAGAGGATCACCGATTTCATCCACAACAGTTCTGTCAAGCTCTGTATCTTCACCTGTCATATAGAGTTCCATCTTCTTGTCAAGTTTCTTAGACAAGTCTCTAATCATACGAGGGAACTTCTGAACAGTACTTTCGATAGGTACCATCCTCACCTTCATCACAGTTTCATGAAGGTTTGTTGTAACAGTTCCAAGATATTCAATCTGCTCATTGAAGGCAGACATATCGCCACTGTCCCTCTTATCTGTAGTACTCATTGATACAAGACCATTCTTTGCAATAATAAGCTCACTTACCTGATTCATCAGGCTGTCCAGTTTCTCTATATCTACACGTACTGAACGACTTACTACAGGCTTACCCTTACCCTTTGCCTTTGCATCTGCCTTTGTATCCTGCTTTGCTGCTGGTGCAGCCTGTGTTGCAACAGCAGCAGGTGCAGGCTTAGGTGCCTCTTCCTTCTTTGGTTCTTCTACTTGTTTAGGCTCTTCAACAGCCTGTGCCTCTTCTATCTGTTCAACTATTACTTCTTCTATCTCTAAAACATTTTCTATTGCAGCCCTTACTTCACTCTCAGATTCTTTAGTAAGCAATATAAGACTAAAGTCAAAGTCAAATTTTTCATCTTCAATTTCTTGAACTGAAGGACTTGAAATTATTATTTCACCAATTTCTTCAAGTGCTTTGAAAACCAAAAAAGCCCTTGCAGCCTTAAGAAGGCAAGATTCCTGTATATAAACTGTAGCTCCAAATACATTCATCTCTTCTTCATGCGCCTTCTTTATTGCATGTTCCTCAACTTCAGTAAGCTTAATATTTTTATACTTAGCCTTATCACCTGAATCGCCTTGTGTTCCTGACTCTTCTGCAACAGCAACTGCTGTAGCAGCCTGAGCAGGAGCAGCCGGCTCTGATGCTCCTCCACTTAAAAAGTGGTTAAGTTCATTGATAATAGCCTCATTATCATTATCACCTTCATCAGAAGTCTCCTGAATTAAATCCAAGTATTCCTGAATGGCATCCAGTCCTCTAAAAAGCGTATCTACAAGACTGTCATTAACCTTCATCTTACCTTCACGTACTGCTGAGAAAACATCTTCCATGTCATGGGTGAGATGTTGCATCCTCTTAAATCCCATTGTTCCTGCCATTCCCTTTAATGAATGGGCAGAACGAAAAATTTCTGCAATAGCATCGCTATTATCAGGCTCTTTTTCAAGAACCATAATCTGATCGCTTAAGACCTGAATATGCTCCTTAGTCTCATCTACAAAAATATCCAAATATTGACTTGTATCCATCTAATGTACCCCCGTCGCTTTTACTATAGCATCGGCAATCTGATCGAGTGGCAGAACCTCATCTACCAACCCGGCTTCAGCTACCATCCTAGGCATGCCGTACACAGTACATGTCGGCTCATCCTGAGCTATAACATAAACATTGTTTGTTTCTTTCAACTGTCTTATTCCTGCTGTTGCATCGGCTCCCATTCCGGTAAGTACTACACAAACTATCTTATCGTAGCTACTCCCTGAAAGAGATTCATACATAATATCTGCACAAGGCCTTAGCCCTCCTCTTGGAGGATCTTTTTCAAGAGAAATAAAATTTTCTCCCGACTGCTCTTTAACCCTTAGCTGATACCCACCTTTTGCAACATAAATCTGGTTGTCTACAAGCATATCACCATCACTTGCTTCTTTAATGCTTATAATACTACTGTCTTGAAGTCTGTCAGCTAAAGACTTCGTAAATCCTTCAGGCATATGCTGGACTATAATCATTCCTCCACCAATTTTATTTGGCAGTTTTGGAATTACTGCCTGCAATGCCTTTGGCCCTCCTGTAGAACAAGCTAAGGCTACAAGTACCTTTCCATTGCCGGTTCCCGTCCTTTTAGGATATATAATCTTTCTAGAATCAGTATAAAACTTCAGCCCACCCTCTTTTTCCGACTGAGAATCAGCTGTACATTTGCAAGCCGGTAACTTTACTGCAGCTTCAAGGCTCCCTATCAAATTATTTTTAAAATCTTCTTCTCTGACTTTAGCATAATTATCAGGCTTTAATACAAAATCAAAAGCCCCCAGTTCCAAAGCCTTTATTGTTTCTGCTGCTCCTTCCTTCACAAGAGTACTGACCATAATTACAGGAATTTTTATCTTTTCCTTGCCTATCTCTGCAAGCAGTTCCAGACCATTCATCTTAGGCATATTAATATCTAAAATTACTGCATCATAGCCACACCTGTCTTTAAGAAGTTTACCGAGTCCCTCCAAACCATCACGAGCAATGTCCTTAACCTGAAATCTTCCATCAGACTGTATTATATCAGATATTACTCTTCTTAGGAGTGCAGAGTCATCAATTAACAAAATATTCTTCATTTCTACTATACACACCTCTCTCATTGATACTAAATTCTATCATCTTACAAGTTCTCTTTATTTCTATTCCTTCGCTCTTCTTCAAATACAAATCTTACAATAGCATCTCTTGCAGATTCCCTCAATCCTAAAAACTTAGTTCTTATTTCTAGCTTTGTAGAATCAACCGATTTTCTAAGTGAATCTATAATAGTCATCAATAAAAAATATTCTTTAATCTGCTCCCCCGATTTAAGACTTATAGCTAGAATTGCATTTTCTTTTTTCTTTATTTCCTTATCTGATAAATATTTTACACCGCCTCCACTTAAATCTATTACAACACACTCATCCCAGTCGTTTGTATTACCGGCAACTAAATCTATGTACCTGCTTTTATTTTCTCTTACCAGCCTACTTTCTCCAATAAAATCATTTAATCCCTTTTTCTCTTCATCAGTCATTATGTGAAACTTGGCATTCATCGAACATTGTAGCCTGTAAAACTGCCTTCTCTGAGTTTTCTCAAGTTCTGTGATAAGCTTGACTACCATCACCGCAAGGCTACCTTCAAAGAACCTTTCTGAAACAACGGTTCTTCCAGTCAATATTCCCTTTGCTGTATAAAAGTACATTATACTTTCTTCACCAAGTTCAAGCGGAACAGTTATTGTTTTATTCATCGGCATCATAAGTTTTAATGTAACTTCATCTATTACATCAATTACCTTACTCCCAAGCTCATCCGGCTCTCCTGTATCTTTCCTTATATAAGCCTGCCTTATTATATCAACCTTATCTCCAATTGAAATAGAATATTTTCCCATTATATTACTCACACCCTTTCTTTTACCTGCTTAAAGTCCTGCGCAATGTTTCTGAAAATATGCCTGCAAGCCCCCTTCTTTTTAGCTCTCCTATAGTTTCCTGTCCTGTTATCATCCTAGCTATATTATCTATCGCCTTTGCTGCATGAGAATTTGGAAAGGCTGTAACCAAAGGCTGTTGTTTCATTATTGCCTTGCTTACACTTTGGTCAGATGGTATAGCTCCCAGATACTCCAAAGAAATATTAAGAAACTTATCTGCTACAACACTTAGCTTTTCGAATAATTCTCTTCCGTTCTTCTCGTTTCCAACCTTATTAGCTATCAGTTTAATATGACAATGCTCCCTTGCAAATTCCGGCTGATGATCCAATGTTTTTAATAATGCATAAGCATCAGTAATAGATGTCGGCTCCGGAGTCGCTACTAAAAATACTTCTGCACTTGACATTACAAACTCTATAACATGCTCTGAAATTCCCGCTCCGGTATCTATTATTACAACATCCGCCTGCCTATCAAGTTCTGAAAGCCTTGCAGACAGATTTATAAGCTGTTCCTTTGTAAGATTTGTCATCTCCCTTATACCTGAACCTCCCGAAATAAAACCTATATTTTCGGGTCCTTCAGCTATTATTTCTGATAAAGACTTTCCCCTAAACATAAGATCGGAAAGATTATACTGTGGCCTTACCCCAAGCATAACCTCAATATTAGCAAGACCAAAATCAGCGTCCAAAACTACAGTCTTTTTCCCCATTCTGCTCAAAAGAATCGCAAGATTTATAGCTAAATTCGACTTTCCTACACCGCCCTTGCCACTTGTAATTGTAATAACTCTTGACAATGCCGGTACAGCACTGCCTGCCTTAATTATATTCCTTAAATTTTGTGCCTGATCCATATTATTCCCATTCTATTAGTTTTACTGCTTTTATGACAATAACTGTTTGGCAATTGCCTGTGTGTCAGCCGCACATATATCATCCGGAACATTCTGTCCAAAGGTCACATATGATAACCCTGAGCCTGTTCTCATCAGAATGTTGTATATATTGCCAATTGTTCCCGTTTCATCTACCTTCGTAAAAATAATTTTATAATTTGTTATATCTTTATATACTTCAGTTATTCTATTTAAATCTCCATACTTAGTTGTAGCTGAAAGTACTAAATAGACTTCCCTGTCTTCTTCCGGTATCGCACTTATAAGCCTCTTTAATTCATCTATCTGTTCTTTATTTTTATCTGATCTTCCGGCAGTATCTACAAGTACAACTTCGTACTTATCCAAAGTTTTTCTTGCTTCTGCTATTTCTCCTGCAGAATACACTACACTTAAAGGTACTCCTAGAATATTAGCATAAGTCCTTAGCTGCTCCACCGCCGCTATCCTATATGTATCAGCTGTAAGTAGCCCTACTGTCCTCTTTTCCTTAATTTTAAAAGCCGATGCTATCTTTGCTATTGTAGTAGTCTTTCCTACACCTGTAGGTCCTAAGAAAAATACATATTTAGTCTTTCCCGGCATAATATTTATAAGACTAGGCTGACCAAGTTTTAGTACCAGTTTTTGATATACAGCACCAAGTATACGGTCAAGCTGTGCATCTTTTTTGATAGAATTTTCTATCTCACCTGTCAATTCCTTTATATATTTCTCATCCACCTCATTATTTTTAAGCTGTTTATAGATAAGTTGCATACAGGCTGTAAGATTACTTTCTTTCTTTTCCAGACCTGCTCCCTTATCCCATGCCGCCGCATCTTCTGCTATGCTTTTATCTATGTCTATACTGTCTGAAAAATCTCCATGCACTTCCTGCTGTTTTTCTGCCTGTTCTACTACCTTTGAAACATCCCTTATTTCTTTAATTTTAGAATCATTTAACTGTTTCTCAAGAAGTCCCTGTAAATCATTAAGTTTTTTTTCGATAGCAGAAACCTCATTTACAGCAGGTTTTTCCGGCAATTTATTAGGAACTTGTTCTAACTTAGGTTTTTTTTCCATATTTTCATCAATTGCTGCCGTAACTTCTACATACGGTTTTCGTAAAAAGCTAAAAAAGCCTTTCGGTGTTGTAGTTTTAATATTCATAACTACAGCATCCCCACCTAGTTCCTCCTTTGCAAGAAGAATAGCATCCTTCTCAGTTTCTGCTTTAAATTTTTTGATTATCATACAGTTACCATCCCTACCGATTGTAATTCAACATTCGATTCTACTTCGTTATATGAAAGCACTATCAGATCAGTAAAATAATCCATTGTAAGCTTTTTGAAGTACATCCTTACTATTGGTGAAGTTATTACTATCGGAGCCTTTCCTAATTTGTCCAACTTATCAATTTCATTTTTCAAAGAATCCATTATATTTTGAGCAAGAGCCGGATCAATTGTCAAGTAAGCTCCCTGCTCAGTCTGTTTAACGGAATTCATAATTTCCTGTTCTATCTTAGGGTCAAGAGTAATTACACTTGTAGACTCAGACTGTGGGAAATATTTATTGGATATCGCCCTCTTAAGTCCCTGTCTTGCATATTCTGTAAGCACATCAGTATCCCTTGTTGTTGTTGCATAATCTGCAAGAGTTTCCAAAATACTTACAAGATCTCTTATGGAAATACCCTCCCTTATAAGATTTTGAAGAACTTTCTGAATTTCACCTACACTCAAAAGCTTAGGTACAAGCTCAGAAACAAGAGCCTGATCCTTATCCTTTATATTATCAATAAGATTTTGTACATCCTGTCTTGTAAGAAGTTCCCAAATATGCCTTCTTACTATTTCTGTAATATGTGTTGCTATAATCGAAGGAGGATCTACTACAGTATATCCAAGCGTCTCAGCTCGTTCTCTCTGTGCTTCTGTTATCCAGGTTGCCGGCAGATTAAAAGAAGGTTCTACTGTAGGTATTCCCGTAATTTCTTCGTCAACATATCCCGGATTCATTGCCATATAGTGATCGAACAGTATTTCTCCTTCACTTACCGGAACTCCCTTTATCTTAATCATATACTGATTAGGATTTAACTGTATATTATCTCTTAACCTAATAATTGGAACAACACAGCCTAATTCTAAAGCTATCTGCCTCCTAATCATTACAACTCTGTCAAGTAGGTCTCCACCCTGATTAACATCTGCAAGCGGAATAATACCATATCCAAACTCCAGTTCTATTGCATCTACCTGTAACAGGGCATTTACATTCTCAGGCCTCCTAACCTCCTCAGCAGCCTCTTCTTCCGCAGTAACCTCATCCTCAATTTCTTCTATATTAAGATTTGTTGACATTCTCCATCCTGCTATTATGAAAAATGCTCCCATCGGCACAAAAATAACCGTACTAAGAGGGGTTGCCACACCAAAAAATAGAAGTGCTGTACCTACAAGATACATAACCTTCGGAATCGAAAACAGCTGCTTTGCAAGAATATCTCCAAGATCAGCCTCCTTACTTACCTTAGTTACCAACACACCTGTTGCTAGTGAGATAAGAAGAGATGGAATCTGAGAAACTAGACCATCACCTATAGTAAGTATCGAATATCTGTTAAGTGCTTCATTTACATTCATTCCCCTCATCACTCCAAGAGCTATACCACCCCCAAAGTTAATCACAGAAATGATAAGACCTGCAATAGCATCTCCCTTTACATACTTACTGGCACCATCCATTGAACCAAAGAATGATGCCTCATCCTGAATCTTCTGTCTTTTTTCTTTTGCCTGCTCATCTGTAATAGCTCCTGTATTAAGATCTGCATCTATAGCCATCTGTTTACCCGGCATAGCATCAAGGGTGAATCTTGCAGAAACCTCAGCAACTCTCTCTGAACCTTGGTTTATAACTATAAACTGAACTATTACCAAAATAAAAAATACTATAACTCCTACTACAAGGTCACCACCACCAACAAACTCACCGAAAGTTCTTACAACATTGCCCGGATCTCCAGTACGAAGAATCAACTTTGTTGAAGAAATATTAAGCGAGATTCTAAATATTGTAGTAAAAAGCAAGATAGTCGGAAAGCTCGACATATCAAGTGCCTCTTTAGAAAACATTGCATTAAAAAGAACTATCATTGCCAAAGACAGGTTGACTGCAAGCAATACATCCAAAAGCACGCTTGGAATAGGAATTATAAACATTATTACAGAAAGAAGTACAAAACTGCCAATCCCAAAACTCGCTTTATTTCCCATCTAGCCTGTCCTCCTCTCTCATTAATCATCAGTTTACAAACATTTCTTTATCTCTAATACTATACACATAAGCCAATACCTCTGCAACCATCTGATACAGTTCAGGTGGTATCTGATCACCTATTTCTACATTATAATAAAGCATACGTGCAAGAGGTTTATTTTCTACTATTTCAATCTTATGCTCTTTTGCTGTTTCCCTAATAGTTGCCGCTACATAATCTGCACCCTTAGCAAGTACATACGGAGCTTCTGCTGTCTCCTTATCATACTTTATTGCAACTGCAAAGTGAGTAGGGTTAGTAATTACAACATCTGCTTTAGGAAGGTCTTGCATCATTCTCTTTCTGGCTCCTTCCCTCATCTTCTGTCTTATCTGTCCTTTAATAAGCGGATCTCCCTCACTTTGTTTCATTTCATCCTTAACTTCCTGTTTAGTCATTCGCAAATCACGCAAATGTTTCCATTTTTGGTAGCCAAAATCAGCCAGTCCTATTATAACAAATATTATACTGATTTTAATACCCACATCTAAAACAATTGCAAAAATATTTAATATTGCCTGCATAAATTCAAAATCATACAGATTAAGTATGAACTTCCATCTGTCTTTTATTTCATTATATGCAACTATTGCAATAGCAAGCACTTTAAGTATAGACTTGACAAGCTCTACTGCTTTATCCGGTGAAAACATCCTTTTAAATCCGCCAATGGGATTTAACCTTTCAAGCTTAGGTTTTAAAGGTTTGCCCGTTACCTTCCATCCTACCTGTACCAAATTACCCAAAAAAGCAACCACAAAAGTCCCTATCAGTACCGGAAGACTTACTATTATTATATCAAATATTATCTCTCTGCCAAGGCTTGATGCCTGCCTAATATCAAATACTTCCATAGACATATCTGAAGTTTTATTGTAATATTTTACAAAGCTTTCTAAAAATCCCTTTGCCATAATATTCCCAAATATTTTAAATATAATAAACATAACTAAAAGCATTAACCCATTGATTAAGTCTGCACTTCTGGCAACTCGCCCTTCTTTTCTCGCATCCTCTAACTTCTTAGGTGTTGCCTTTTCAGTCTTTTCTCCGCCCTCACCAAAAAACTGCAGGTTGTAGGCAAATCGTCCACTTCTCAATTGTATAGCATTTTTGTCATATTTGCAATCTCCAACCCAAAAACTCACTATTATTTAAGCACCTCCACTGCCTTAAGAAACACATCCTGCATTTCTCTCGTAAGATAATCTGCAACTCCCGGCAACATAGTCATCATAAGAACCATAACTACAAGCCCTCCTAAAAGTTTCAGCTGAATTCCTACTACAAACATATTCATCTGCGGAGCTACCTTAGCCATAACTCCAAGTACTACATTCACAAGCAGCATCGCCACATATATAGGTAGCATCAGCCTCATTGCAATAAGAAAATAGTTACCCAAAAAATCCACTATAACATTTACAACATTAGCATTTACCACTGCCCTACCTATAGGTATTATCTTAAAAGCATCTGCAAACGCTTTCAAAAAATAATGATGAAAATTTCCTATCAGAAGGAGAATTATCACAAAATAGTTATAAAGATTTCCTGATACTGAAGTATCTACTTTAAAAACAGGATCATACATAGTTACCATTGCAAATCCTATTTCCATATCTATAAGCCTTCCTGTAAAATTGAGTATTGTCATAACTATATTGGTAAAATAGCCAAGTAATGCTCCTGTCAAAGCCTCAGAAAATACCATAAGCGTAAAACCTACTACTCCCGGATAAGTTATTTCTGTATAAGGCAGAGTAAGGTAAAGTAATGCTGAAAAAATAAGTGTAAACGCAATTTTAAGCTGCCTTGGTACACTCCCAAAATTAAAAAAAGGAGCTGTAAATACAAAGGCAGATACTCGTGTAACTATGAATAAAAAATATTCTAAATTCTCAACGGTAAACTGCAACTGCATCTTCATCCCCAAACTTTCTTATTATTTATTTTTGAAATAATATTACAAAATATCCTATAAAACTTGTTGATTCATAAATATAATTTCCAAATCCTGAAAAAAGCTCAGTGGTAAATTCTGCAAGGCTCGTCATCATCCAACTTCCTGTAAGTACAAGCATAAGCATTGTTACTATAAGCTTTGGCACAAAGGTAAGCGTCTGCTCTTGGATTGATGTAATAGTCTGAATCAAGCTAATTATAAGTCCGACAACAAGTGACGCCAAAAGTAAAGGGGCAGAAAGTTTTAGAATAAGCATGACTGTCTCTCTTGATATGTCTAAAACCTTATCCGCACTCATATCTGCCTCCTATCTATTTTACAAATGATTTAACCAAATTTCCTATCACTAAATCCCATCCATCTACCATAATAAAGAGAAGAATCTTAAACGGCATAGAAATAGTAGTTGGCGGTAGCATCATCATACCCATCGACATCAAGGTTGACGAAACTACCATATCTATAACTAAAAATGGAATATAAATACAAAAACCTATAATAAATGCTGCCCTAAGCTCACTTATGATAAAAGCAGGTATAAGCACATTTGTAGGTATCTCATCCATATCATTTACCTCAGATATACCTGCTATATCAAGAAATAGCCTTATATCTTTGGTATTGGTCTGCTTATACATAAAAGTTCGCAACGGTTTTATCCCTACTTCATACGCCTGCTCAAAACTTATGTTACCATCAGTAAGCGGTTTGATAGCCTCAGTATTTATCTGTATGAAAATCGGAGACATTATAAACCAAGTAAGGAAGAGCGCAAGCCCTATAAGTACCTGATTCGGTGGGGTTGTCTGGGTCGTAAGCGCAGACCTCACAAAATGCAACACTACTATAATTCTTGTAAACGAAGTAAGTAAAATAAGGATAGACGGCGCAAGTCCAAGCACAGTAAGTGCCAAAACTATCCTCAGCGTAGCTGCAAGACCACTCTGATTTCCGTTCGTAGTTAAATTAATGCCTATATTATAAGGAGAAGTTCCTGTAGTAAAACTGTTGCTGTCATTAGAACTCCTATCTACTGTATTCCCTGTCCTGTTATCTATCGCATAAGCTGGAGTAACAAAAAAAAGGGAGGTACATACAAGCACTAAAACAATCCCAAGATACAGAAAATTAAAATTCTTTTTAAATAAAGGATGTTCTCTCATGTTACCAGCCTTTTCTTATTTTTCTTTTGATTTAGCCTTGTCAAAAAATTCCTTAAAAGAAAATATTTCCATTTCCTTTCTGGTAAAATCTTTTATTTGGTCTGCACTAAGTTCAGATATGAGACTTATGTTAGATTTGCTTATTCCTATAAGGAAATACTTTCCACCTGCCTCTATAATCTGTAAATATTTATCCGCAGCAATCCTATTAGTTTCTATTACTCTTATATTGCTGTTTTCCCTCGTCTTAAGTGCATATTTCCCAAAATATTTAGATACAAAATAGGCAGCAGCTAAAATAACCGCAAATGCAACAAGCATTCCAAAAATCTGAGCAATACTGCCTAGTGTTCCCATTGTTTTTAATGCAAACATATAATCTCCATCTAAAAGCTTTTACGGAGAATCCTACTTCACAATTTCCGTTATTCTAATACCAAAATTGTCCTCAATTACAACCACTTCGCCCTTAGCTACATACTTTCCGTTAACCAAGAGGTCTATAGCTTCACCTGCAAGTTTATTCAGTTCTATGATTGTTCCCGGTGAAAAATCAAGAATTTCTTTAATAGTCTTATTAGTCCTTCCAAGTTCCACTGTTACCTCAAGAGGAACATCCATAATGAGACCTATATTTTCCTGTTGCATAAGCGGATTTATGCTATTATCAAAGGTCTGGAACTGAGCAGGAGCTACATTGACAGGCTGTACCGGTTGCATTGGTGCCGGTGCATACCCCTGTACCGGCATAGGTACAGGCTGTGGTGCAGCCGGCATTGGCTGTGGTGCCACTGGTGCCACTGGTGCCGGTGCAGGCTGAGGAGCCGGTGCTGACTGATCTGTTTCTGATGATGACATAAATTTACTGTACAACTCCTTTGCAAAATCTATTGGATAGAGCTGCATAAGCTCACTATCTATAAGCGTACCTATCTCAAGTCTGAATGAGACTTTTACAAACTGTCCCTTTAAGAAATCTCCCAAGCCTTCTTCATCTATTGATCCATCTAAATCAATAAGACTTGCAGTAGGTGGACTTATATCCACTTTCTTCTCAAGAACTGATGAAATAGAAGTAGCAGCTGATCCCATCATTTGGTTCATAGCTTCACAGATAGCAGATAGATGGAGTTCTGTAAGTTCTGTATTTTCTACATCTGTACCTGTTCCACCCATCATTAAGTCTGTAATTATCTTAACATCATTTTCTCTAAGTATAAGAATGTTATTACCATCAAGACCTTCAATATATGAAATCTGAATAAATACACATGGCCTATCATAAGACTCTGATATATCATTCCAGTTTGCTATAGACACATTAGGAGTAGTTATATTTACTCTTTGATTAAGCAGGGTCGAAAGCGTTGTAGCCGCAGTCCCCATACTTATATTGGAAATCTCCCCTATAGCATCTTTTTCTTCTCCTGATAAAGGCTCAACACCTTCTGGAGAAGAGGTATCAGAAGAATCCGAACCACTATCTTCACCCATACCGCCAAGCAGTGCATTTATTTCTTCCTGCGAAAGCATTCCGTCCATGGCTTATTCTTCCTCCCTAATAACTTTTGTAATTCTAAGTGCATATACACCTGATGACGCTCCCGGCAATGCCTTAAATTTTTTCATATTCCCGACAAACACATCCAACTCATCTTCAATCTTCGCATTAAGTCTTACCACATCTCCAGGCTGTAAATTTACAAAATCATTTACAGAAACCACACTCTTTCCTAAAACTGCTCTAATAGGTATCTGCGCTTTATCAATAATTTCACTAATCTGTTCTTCATAATTAGTATCATCTCTTTCTTGAAGTGCAGAGAACCAAAACTTAGTATTAAGCCTGTCCATTACATCTTCAAGAGCAGCAAAAGGCAAACAAAAACTCATAAAGCCCTCAACCGTACCAATCTTAATACTAAGAGTAATAAGAGCAGTCATTTCCTGAGGTGAAATAATCTGTGCATATTGTGCATTAGTTTCTACTCTAAGCAAATTAGGAGTTATTTCAACCACATTATGCCATGGTTCCTCCAAATAGTTAGTACAAGTATTTAAAATTCTCTCAAGCACAACTATTTCTATCTCTGAAAAATCCCTTGCTTTTTCAATAGGATTTCCTTCTCCACCTAGAAGTCTGTCTATAATTGTATATCCCAGGTTATTGGACATCTCCATTATACAACTTCCTTTAAGCGGAGGCAAATTCATTATAGCAAGTAACACAGGATTTGAAAGAGAATTCTGAAACTCCTGATATGTAATAGCCTCTGAACCTCTTACCTCAACTTGAACAGTCTTTCTAAGATAAGCTGGAAGATTAGCTGATAAAAGTCTTCCATAATGTTCAAATATAGATTCCAGCGTACGCAAGTGATCTTTAGAAAATTTTGAAGGTCTTGCAAAGTCATAATCCTTTACAACCTTTTCATCATTTTCTTTGAGATCGTTAGTGTCCACATCACCACTCTCAATCCCCTTTAGCAGCTTATCTATCTCTTCTTGTGAGAGTATATCACTCATTAAGCCTCACCATCCTAAATTATTTTGTACTTCTGTCAATCTTACTGTAATCTAAGATTCTTGAACGCTATCTCAGCAATTGTCTGTGTACCAAATTTCTCTTGAACAGCCTTTAATACAGCCATTTTTATAGCCTCTCTATTATTTTGTACTTCCTCTTTAGTATACTGAGAAAACTGGTTATTTACAATTTCACCAATAGTAGAGCCGTAACCTGTTTTGGTATCTGCATTCTTCATACTCTCTGAAAGAGTTTTATAGTCTTCTGCTGTCTTAATAAGATATATGGATGTCTGGTCAATTACAGCATAATGATCCTTTCCATCTCCGGAACCTTTAAGGTTTATCTGAAGAGGCACTTCAAAGTTTACTACATCCATATCACTCATTGCAAATTTATTTTTAGTTGTATTACTCTCAAGCTCCAGGTCAATAATTGAGGCTATGTTTGAAACCAAAGTATTTGTTGCCTTTGCTGAAGACACTACCGAAAACATAATGACTGCTGTCAGCACCAAATTTATAAGGCTCAAGGCAATAGCAACAATTGTAAGCATATTTCTTTTCATAATAATCTCCTTAGCATTTTTTAATCAGCAACTTTATTGAAAATTTTTATTTCAACTCTTCTATTTTTCTGTCTTCCTTCTGCTGTCTTATTAGTGGCTATAGGCTCATATTCACCCTTTCCACTTGCAGAAAGTTTTCTAGGATCCATATGTTCTACATCTGTAAGATACTCAAGCACCGCCATCGCTCTAGCACCGGAAAGCCACATATTATTTTTGTACTTAACAGTATTTGTCTGTGGTACATTATCAGTATGACCCTCAATAACTATATTAGAATCCTTAAATTTCATAAGGACACCTGCTGCCTTGTCAAGAACTGAATCAGCACCTTTTTTAAGTTCTGCCTGTCCGGAATCAAAAAGAAAATATCCATCTATGCTAAGTCCTATGTAATTATAAGAGGTATCCATCTTAAGCTTTACCATATCATTAAGCTTAAATTGATTGATAGCTTCTGATGCTTTTTCATAGTTTTTTTCAGCCGTTTCTTTAAGTTCTTTCTTATATCTTTTTACAGCCTCTTCCTTACTGACTTCTTTACTATCTTCCTTCTTTACTTCCTCTTCTTTTTTATCTTCCGTCTTATTAGTACTATTATTCTCATTTTTTGCAGCATCCGATTTGCCACTTCCTCCCTGCGTTCCCTCTTCCTTTGCAGTATTTTCAACTGCCAGATTGGAATAATATTCCGCAAGTTCATTTAACTGACTGACTCCGCTTGAAACAAGAATACCTTGATCAAGCGCCGAGCCTCCTCCTGAAAATATACTGAAAGAAGAAGTAACAGCCTCTACAATCTCATTATACTTTGCAGTATCCGTACTGCTCATAGAAAACAAAAGCACGAAAAAGCATAGCAGCAGGTTCATTAAGTCAGAGAAAGTCGCCATCCATTCAGGTGCTCCCGCCTTAGCTTCTTCCGGTTTTTTCTTCCTTGCCATATCTTATTCCTCTCCGCCACCTTCTGAGAATGCTTCTCTTTCAGCAGGTGTTAAGAATGATTTTAATTTTTCTTCTATTACTCTTGGATTCTCTCCGGCCTGAATTGAAAGTATGCCCTCTACCATTATTCCCTTAAGCATAATTTCCTCTGCACTGTTGCCCTTTAGCTTGTTAGCTACCGGAGCACACATCCAGTTTGCAAGGAAAGAACCGTAGAATGTTGTAATAAGTGCGATAGCCATCGCAGGTCCGATTTTACTTGGATCAGAAAGATTTGCAAGCATGTTTACAAGACCAATCAGAGTACCAATCATACCCCAAGCAGGTCCCATAGAGCCTAATGTCTCCCAAAATCCAATCTTACTCTTATGCCTATCTTCAATACAGGAAATTTCAGTTTCAAGAATCCCCCTAACCAACTCCGGATCGGTACCATCTACAATTAACAGTATACCTTTCTTAAGAAAAGGATCCTCAATATTCTGTGAAGCCTCTTCCAGAGCCAACAAGCCATCTTTTCTTGCTATATTGGAAAGATTTATAATACTCTTGATTACTTCTGACTGATTAAAGTTAAGCGTTTTCATTGTAAGACCGAAACTCTTAAGTCCACCAACAAAATCTCCAATATTCTTGCTGGAAGCAAGCACAATCATAAATGCACCACCAAAAGTGATGAGTGCCGAGTTTAAATCAAGGAATCCAAAAATAGCTGCGGGACTATCTGCCATAATTGAATAAACCATAAGAGCCAATGAAATTACAAGACCAAGTAATGTAGCTATATCCAAGCCAGTCACCTTCCGTTCTCATTTATTCCCTTTACAAGGGTGATTGGAGATTATTCTCTTTCAAGAATTTCTCCGGTAAAAATCTCATGCTTATAGCTTTTGACAAGATTTTTAATCTGAAACCTACTCTCTTTAACCATTATTTTCTTACCGTTAGTAAGAGTAATTATAGTATCCGGAACTTCTTCAATTACTTCAATGAGATCAGCATTGATAGTAAACTCTGAACCATTCATTTTTGTTACATCTATCATGTATGACCTCCATATCGCATACTTTGACTAACTTTAGCTTTTTTTCAGATATTTTTGCACACAAAAAAAAAGCACTTTTATTTATTATAATGATTTTATAATAAAAAATCAATATCGATACAAAATTAATATCAGGATATTTACTTTTTAATTGTAATCATTTATACTGTCCCTATATGTAATAGCTTGATTTATATAATTATTTACGCTTATTTTTAGAAGGGAGAAATACGAAAATGAAAACAAAAAAAATAATAACATATCTGTTTTTTTTAACTTTTTTGATATCTTCTTTAAGTTTTATTAATCCGGTTGCTGCTGCTTCAGATACTTATCATATAAAAGTTAACAGATATACAAATACAGTAACCGTATACCAAAAACAAAAAGACGGCTCCTATTCTCCAATTAAAGCTATGCTTTGTTCTACTGGTGGAAAAAACACTCCGTTAGGAACTTTCAGAACCAGCACCAAATATCGCTGGCGTGCTCTTTTTGGAGGAGTTTATGGACAGTATGCCACCAGAATAAACGGCCCTATCCTTTTTCATTCGATTCCTTATACAAGACTAAATGCAGGGTATATGCAAAAAGGTGAGTACGAAAAACTGGGAACTTCTGCCTCACATGGCTGTGTAAGACTTGCTGTTGAAGATGTCAAGTGGATATTTGATAACTGCTCTTATGGAACTAAAGTCACTATCTACTCTTCTGACAATCCCGGCTCTTTAGGAAAACCTAAGGCTGCTCCTTATAAAAAATACACTGGCTACGACCCTACCGACCGTTGGAACGGAGTTAAACCTGTCCCTGTTATAACTGTTCCTAAAAAAATAGTTTTATCTTCCGATGACTACGCTTATGACCTTTTAAAAGGAGTTAAATCTATCGGTTATGATGGACAGGACATAACTCAGGATATAGAAATTGAAGAGAATATAGATTTTAATAAGTCCGGAAAATATACTATAAAATACACAATTACCGACAAATGGGGTGAGAAAGCCTCAGCCAGCACAACTGTAATACTGGAATAACAATAAAGCCGTCTGAATTCTGATACGATTCCCCTTAAATAGATTTTGGTTATTTACCTTATCTACTTAAGAGGATTCATATCGTTTAGGCGGCTTTAATATATTTATCTGTATTCTTCTATTTTTAACTGTATATTTTTAAACCCCCTATATTCATTTATTTCCGGAGAATATATAATACTCAGTTTCTTCTCTTCTTTGCTCAATAAATATTGTTCAAAAGCCCTTGCATCTCCATACCATATAGCACTATACACCTTACCATCTCCCCCATCTGTAAGTTCAAGTTTCATTACATTCTCATTTTTCCCTAGAATTCTATATGAACTTACTGATAGGTTTCTTCTGGCAAAAGTTGGTGCTTTGTTACCCTGCCCATAAGGCTCAAGCCTTGAAAGATTGTTAATCAAACTTTCTGATACGTAATACGGTGGCAGTTCCATATCAAAATATATCTTTGGAGTTAAATCTTCTTCTGTCAACTTCGTATTTTCATTAAGCTTTTTCCTCAAACTATCAAGTACTTCCAACTGTTCTTTCATAGTTTCTCCCTTTAATGAAAAACCTGCAGCCATAGGGTGTCCACCAAACTTTGAAAAACACTCTTCACATTTCGAGATTTCTTCAACCATATTATAATCTTCTATCGAACGCCCTGAGCCCTTTATCCCCCTTTCCGCATAAGTAAATATTAAGGTTGGCTTATAAAATCTTTCTTTTATTTTTCCTGCCACTATTCCTGCAATGCTTTCATGACAATCAGGAACTAAAATAACCAAAACCTTATTATTTATGTATTCCGGACTCTCAGCTATTTCAGCTGCCCTTATTAGAGATTGCTCTGTTATACTTTTTCTCTCATTATTAAGTTCTTGTAGCTCCCTAGCCTCATCCAAAGCCTTCTCCCTATCGTCCTCCAAAAACAACTTTATTGCTTTTACAGCAGATTCAAGCCTACCGGATGCATTAATCATAGGTCCGAGTATAAAACCAAGATGATATACTCTTATCTCTTCTTTCTCAGCAAGTCCTGAAACTTCAAGCATCGCTCTAAGCCCAATATTCTCTGTATTATATATTGCCTTCAGTCCTTTTTTTACAATTATCCTATTTTCCTTTACCAATTCCATTACATCGCATACTGTAGCTAATGCAACAAATTCTAAATATGTCTTTTCTATTTTATGTTTCAACAACTCAGCATCTTCTCCATAATCTCTAGCATAGCAATTTATCAGCTGATATGCTACTGCTGCACCACAAAGTCCCTTAAAAGGATAATTACAATTCTCTCTCTTAGGATTTGTCACCGTATCTGCAGGTGGTAGGGCACTATTAATAGGTATGTCATGATGGTCTGTAATAATAACTGTAAGTCCAATTTCCTTAGCATGTTTTACCTGATCATAAGCTGCTATACCATTGTCACAAGTTATTACTGTATCAATTCCATCAGCCTTTGCCTGGTCTACAATATCTATATTTATACCATATCCATCCTGTACCCTATGTGGAATAACATAACTTATATCTGCTCCAATCTTTCTAAAAAAATCATATAAAATAAAAGTAGAACACACTCCATCTACATCATAATCCCCAATAATTCTAATCTTTTTAGCACCTCTGATTTTTCCGTTAATAATTTCACAAGCTTTTTCCAAATCATACATTAGTGCAGGATCTGCAAGTTCTCCCTCTTCTGCATTCAAATACTCATAAATTTCTTCATCAGTATTCAAACCTCTGTTAACAAGTACCCTTGCCACCATTTTTTCCAATCCAAACTTTTCAGCAATCCCATCAAAGTCACCATCAATATTTTTAATAAACCATCGTCCTCTCATCACACTCTTCCTTTCCACTCTATTTTCCAAAAGCCTACAAATAATTATTCATTATTTCATTACAACCCTTATATTATACCACATCTAAAATGTATTTCATCTCAAATTTACCTCAATATATATTTTTTCTTTTTTATTCCTTCCTAAATCAGGCTTGCCACAGCCATAGCCTAAGCGAGCGCATTAGGCGTAGCGAAGCGGATGCCGGAGCGAGTCTGGACTACTGGCGTGGGCAAGCCGTCACTTAGTCAATTCAGAACTATCACTTAGCAAACAGCCATTAATATACTTTTCTTTTCACCTTCCTAAATCAGACTTGCCACAGCCATAGCCTAAGCGAGCGCATTAGGCGGAGCGAAGCGGATGCCAGAGAGTCTGGACTACTGGCGTGGGCAAGCCGTCACTTAGTCCACTAAAATCACATATAATCAAAATAAAAAAGGTATGAACCAATCACCTAAGCAATTAATCCACACCCTTATTCTAACAAAAAACTACTTTAATTATTTATAAGCTTATCACTCTCATTATTCCAACTATACAGACCTCTTATTTCCTTACCAACCTGCTCTAAAGGCTGCTCAGCATGAAGTTTCCTCATAGCATTAAAATGCACCTGACCTCCTGCCTCACTCATATCAAGCAAGAAATCCTTAGCAAATGTACCATCCTGAATATCAGAAAGAATCTTCTTCATAGACTTCTTTGTTTCATCTGTTATAATCTTAGGTCCTGTAATATAATCTCCATACTCCGCAGTATTTGAAATAGAATATCTCATTCCTGCAAAACCTGACTGATAAATAAGATCAACTATAAGTTTCATCTCATGTACACACTCAAAATAAGCATTCCTTGGATCATAACCGGCCTCAACAAGAGTCTCAAAACCAGCCTTCATAAGCGCACAAACACCACCACAGAGTACAGCCTGTTCACCAAAAAGGTCAGTCTCCGTCTCTGTTCTAAAAGTTGTCTCAAGAATACCTGCTCTTGCTCCACCTACACCTGCGCCATAAGCAAGTGCCATATCAAGTGCCTTACCTGTAGCATCTTGGTGTACAGCAACTAAACAAGGTGTTCCCTTACCCTCTAAATACTCAGAACGAACAGTATGTCCCGGAGCCTTAGGAGCTATCATCGTAACATCTACTCCGTCCGGAGCAGTAATAAGACCATAATGAACATTGAAACCATGCGCAAACATAAGCATATTGCCCGGCACAAGATTTGGCCTGATGCTCTCCTTATAAAGCTTAGCCTGAAGTTCATCATTTATAAGTATCATAACTATATCTGCTGCCTTTGCAGCCTCAGCTGCTGTAAGCACCTTAAGCCCCTGAGCCTCAGCCTTAGCCCAAGATTTACTACCCTCATAAAGACCGATAACTACATTACAGCCTGACTCTTTAAGATTAAGTGCATGTGCATGTCCCTGACTGCCATAACCAATAATTGCTATAGTCTTTCCCTCTAACAAAGAAAGGTTACAGTCTTTCTCATAAAATATTCTTGCATCTGACATAGCTAATTCCTCCATTTTCATTAAAATATATTCTTCATCACCTTAAAAATTAATCATCCCACATTTCACCACGTGCCTCAGAACCTCTCTCAAGGCCTGTAACACCCGTACGAACCATTTCTATTATCTTATCCTTACCAAGGAGACTTAAAAACGCCTCTATTTTAGTCTGATTACCTGTAAGTTCCACTGTAAGCGATTCATTAGAAACATCTACTATTTTAGCCCTAAAAATGTCAGCTGTCGCAATGATCGCCTGTCTTTCAACTGCAGCTGCCTTAAGCTTTACAAGTATAAGTTCCCTAGTTACAGAACTATCAGGATGAAGTACCTTAACTTCTTTAACATCCTCAAGTTTTGCCAATTGCTTTACAATCTGATCAAATACACTGTCATCACCATGAGAAACTATGGTCATCCTAGAATATATTGACCTCTCAGTCTCACTAACAGTAAGACTGTCAATATTGAACCCTCTTCTGCTAAAAAGCCCGGCAACCCTGCTAAGTACACCGGAAGTATTATCTACAAATACGGAAAATACAATTTTATTCATATGTCTCCTTACCTAGTATTATGGTATTTCGAAACTTGTTACCAATAATAACAATCAGCTTTGTCAAAGTCAAGTAATGATAAGAATGTCAGCTATGCCATATAGTTATAATATTTCTTAAACTTTTTCAAACCTTTCTACATCAATTACAAAGATTGTAGCTCCGCCCACATCTACCTTAGTAGGTACTGCATTATACCCCGAAACCGGCACACCACTCGTCTGTGAATAAGGAAGATTATATACTATTTGTTCTCTCCGTCCCGACTCCTTAACTATTACATCTATCACATTCTGTACCTTGTCCTCCTCTACACCTATCAAAAGCGTAGTATTGCCTCGCCTAAGAAAACCACCCGTAGTAGCAAGCTTGGTAACAATATAGCCATTTGACATCAAAGCTTCTGTTACCGAATCTCCATCCTCACTATGTACTATCGCATAAACCATTTTCATAAGATTTTCCCCCTTTTTCGCACTTTGCTTATAGCAGTTTTTAATCCAAATTATTTACAATATATCAATTAAGAGAAGAGATACAAAAGCACCTCTTCTCCAAACCTACTTGCAAAAATTGCAAGATTGGTTTATAATCAACTTAGATGGCTGAAGGATATTGGTTCATCCAACAGTTACCAAGTGGAAACTTATATTTGCTAAATTTTTAACAGAACATAGGCTATCCCCTATTGGCGTAGAGGATAGCCTCTCTGTTATTTACGGTTCTTTCGATTATCGATATATGTTAAGGCTGAAAATACAACCAATAAAAGCGTTAGCACTTCTAATGTATTCATACCAACCTCCTCTCCGTTTCCGGAAAGGCAACCGTTAGGCTATCCCTACTGCTCTAAGCTGATTAAGAACATTGTATCATTTTATACTGACTTTTACCAGTGAAATTTATTACCAATTTTGCATTACCTACTCCTCAAATTCAATTGTAGCATAAAATCCCATAGGTTTTTCTTCCATTTTCACTACTTTCCCTGTTAAATTTTTAAGTGGTTCTGTAAGAGCTATGTTTCCACTCATCCCATAGGCATGCTCTATTGTATAATAACGAAAGCTTTCAAGCTCTGTTTCGATTACATTTACTACATCCCCTTCTTTTAAAAGTCCGCTTCTTTCAACCTTAAATTCCATTTCTCTCATAGTATTTCACCTCAATTAAATGATGTGGGTGTCAAAAGTATTTGACACTTGTATCATTAAATAAAAATAAGACTTTCTGTCACCATGATAAGTATATCATCATTTAAATAGAAAGTCTTATTTTAAAAATCAAAATTATTTTATAAACTATTGTTTTTATACTCTAACCACAGAAAAAACCATAGAGCTTCTAGCTTCCATATTAATCATATTGCCATTGGTTCTAACCTTTTTATCCCAAATCTCCGGAAAACCTGCCTTATATATTTCAAGCGAAGAGTCCGTCTCAATCTGCCAACATAAATAATGTGGAAGTTCAGGCAAATAACAGTCCTGCCTCTCCCAATGGGTATTAATTGCAAAGCATACTATGTCATCTGCTGTATTATCCTTGTTTCTTCCGGCAAATATTACCCTAA
>NZ_JBQMXS010000019.1:0-33792 GCF_052173895.1 Catonella sp.
GATGTCAGTATTCTTGTACCCTTACTTAAAGATATGGCTGATATTAAGGAAAAGATAAAATGTGATAATAGTTTTTATGAAGTTATTTTTTATATAGCGGAATTGTTTGAACTTTATGCTGACAGCAGGAGGATAAAGAGGACAAAAATATAATTATGATTATATGGTTCTGTCTTAATACTGCCGGTGTTACAGGCAGAAATGGTATTTAAAGTAAAAAATTAATATTAGGTTAGGACATCTTAAATACTTTTATCAGCTATACATTTTTAGCATAGTAAACCTACTAGAAATATGGAAGAAAACCATGTATTATATAAGAACTTTACAAATTAAGAGCGAGAGGAAAATGTATGGAGAAGAAAAAAGTAAGTTTTAGTGGTAGTCTGGGTTTTATTCTGGCTGCAGCAGGAAGTGCGGTAGGAGTAGGCAATATTTGGAGATTTCCTTATCTTGCAGCTAAGGATGGAGGAGGGTTATTCATATTAGTATACTTAATTTTAGTATTGACCTTTGGTTTTACCCTACTTACTACGGACATTGCTATAGGCAGGAAGACTAGGAAAAATGCTTTGCAGGCTTTTGGAAGTATTTCGCCTAAATGGAGTTTTCTTGGAAAACTGACATTTTTGGTACCTGCACTTATAATGACATATTATTCTGTAATTGGTGGATGGATAACAAAGTATCTTTTTGACTATGTAGTTACTGACGGTTCAGAAGTGGCGACTGATGGATATTTTACAGGTTTTATAACTTCAGAGCTATCTCCGATAATCTTTATGCTCATCTTTCTTCTAGTAACTATATGGATAGTCTATAGGGGAGTAGAAAAAGGAATTGAGCAGTTTTCAAAGTTTGTTATGCCGGGGCTTTTATTACTTATAATTGGCATTGCAATATTTTCACTCACCTTAAAAAATACTGATGCAGCAGGAGTTACCAGAAATGGCATAGATGGACTTATAGTTTATCTTACCCCGAACATTGAAGGGCTTACACTATCGAAGTTTTTAAATATTCTTCTCGATGCAATGAGTCAGCTCTTCTTCTCTTTAAGTGTGTCTATGGGTATTATGATAACATACGGTTCTTATGTGAAGAAGGAAACACATTTGGAAAAATCAATAACTCAGATTGAGATTTTTGATACAGGAGTAGCACTTATAGCTGGAATGATGATAGTTCCTGCGGTGTTTGTATTCTTTGGAATGGAGGGAATGGGTTCAGGACCTAGCCTTATGTTTATATCTCTTCCCAAAGTTTTTGCTGCTATGGGAGGGGCAGGGAAGTTTGTTGGAATACTTTTCTTTGTAATGGTAGTATTTGCAGCACTTACATCCTGTATCTCTATTATGGAAACTTTGGTTGCAAATTGTATGGAAATCTTTCATGCAGGTAGAAAAAAGGTATGTATGGGAGTTGCAGCATTTAGCATAATAACAGCAATACTTATCTGCTTTGGATACAATGTTCTGTATTTTGAAACTCCATTGCCAAATGGTTCGACAGGACAGCTACTTGATATTGCAGATTATATAAGCAATAGTTTTCTTATGCCTCTTATCTCGCTTTTGACCTGTATTTTTATCGGGTGGGTAGTTAAGCCTTCTTGGATTGAAGAGGAGATGATTGAAAATAGTGCAACATTTCATAAGAAAAAAGTCTATGAAATTATGGTAAAATACATTGCCCCTGTTATGATGGGAATATTATTCCTGCAGTCTACAGGAATCTTTGGGATTTTAAGTTGGAAATAATAAAATTTATGTTAAAAGTATTTATGAAATTTAAAAAGGATTAAATGTTGGGTTCAATGTTGCAAGCATTGACCAAAGAAAACTGGATTTGCTGAAAGTCAAACCTTGGGCAACAGATGGAAAAAATTTCAGTAATAGAATATGGCAGTCTAAAAGAATAATGATTGGTGCACTTCACAATGAACTGGTCAAAACTTGTGTTTTAGGGAAATCACCTGATGAAGCAATCAAAAATATGACTAAGTTTGTTGATAAGAAATTCAAGAATGCAAAAGCACAAGCAGGCAGACTTGTAATGACTGAACAGGCTTTCTTTTCAAGTGCTGCACAAGGGCAATGTTTCAAGGATTTGGATGTTGAAAAGTTTGAGATTGTCGCAACATTGGACAGTCACACATCTGAAATATGTCAAAATCTTGATGGTGAAGTGTTTGATATGAAAGACTATCAGGCAGGAGTTACTGCACCACCTTTTCATGTTTGGTGTAGGTCAGTCACTTGTCCATATTTCAATGATGAATGGTCAATTGGTGAAAGAGCAGCAAGGGATGAAGATGGTGAAACATATTATGTTCCGGCTGACATTAAGTATGAGGAGTGGAAAAAGAAATATGTAAAAGACTTGAAGAGAGATAAGAAAGATGATAAAGTAGAACCTATTATGAAAGATATAACGAATGAATGGAAAGAAGTATCACATGGAAATGCGAAAAAGGTTAAAGACTTAACGGAATATGAAGCTAATGGAACTGTTTACAAGGTGGACAATAAATGTGTATTACTTGACCATAATCAAGAAGAAAGGGAAATAGCTAATATATTTTCTGAAAAGTATGGCAAGTCAGTACAATTAGTTCCCAGAATTCTGTATCCACAAAAAATAAGAACACCTGATTATTTAATTGAAGGCGAAAAATATGATTTAAAAACACCTATAGGCTCAGGCAAGAATACAATTTATGATTTGGTAAGGAAAAGTAAAGCACAGGCTGATAATTTTATAATTTGCCTAGATAATGTGGCGTTGGGAATGGACGATGTAGAGCTACAGATAAAAACCATATATAGTTCAAGACACACCCAAAGTATCAACGAAATAATACTGATAAAAAATGGGGAAATATTAAAAGTGTTCAAGAAATAAAATAGAGATTGTGGCCGCTCCCAGTTTCAAAGAAACCTTGTGGGGGAACGGTACAATCTCTATTTACTTCGATTATACAATATATGACATTAAAAATCAAGCACCTTAGCAGGGTGCTTTTTTAATTGTTATTTGAAAAAGTAAATTCCATATTAGTATGGATTTTACTTTTTCCATACACCACATCTTTAACTATGGATTTTACTGATTCCATGATTAAAATATATATTGGGTTAGATCAGAAACAGGTGCCGCCTTGAAAAAAGATTTTACAAGGCAAAGGAAGCTGAGGCAAGATACAGAAAATCGTTGTCTGAATCAAGAACAGGGTTTAACCTTACAGAAAACGAAAGGGAATATATAGACGGCATTGTAAGTCCACTCCTGTTAAAAGGGCAATCCATAAGACATATCACTATCAACCATTCTGATGAAATCATGGTTTCCGACAGAACCCTCTATAAATATATAAACAACAGTCTGTTTTCTGCCAGAAACATTGACATGCCACGCACTATAAGAATGCGTCCGAGAAAAAATAAAAGCAAATCTTTGAAAGTGGATAAAGAGTGCAGGAAGGGAAGGACTTAAGAAGGGTAATACCAAAGGGTATGGAAGTTACTTTTGCAATTCACCAAATTTGGAAAGTTTAATGTACAGAATAGACAAAATTTGTATAGCACTGATACATATATACATTCTAAAATGAGCTATTATAATTTTTAATTTTATTGTACCCCTTGAAAATAGCATATTTTCTAGATTATAATAAATTGACATCAGGAGTGAATAATGGGGTATATAATTATCTATTTAAGAGGTGGAAGGAATGATGTACTATATATACATTTTGTTATGTATAGATAATACTTACTATACAGGTTTTACAACAGATGTACAAAAGAGGCTTATAGAGCATAATGCAGGAAAAGGGGCTAAATATACTAGAGGAAGGACACCTTGTAAGCTGGTTTATACAGAGATTTTTAAGGACAAAGGTAGTGCAATGAAGAGAGAATGGTATATAAAACATAAGCTTACAAGGAAAGAAAAAGAAGAACTGATTAATAGATTTACCAAGTAAGCATATGCTTTATGTGCTCGGTTAAAATAGTTATTCCTGTTGAATTTTCACCACCTCTTGGAATGATGATATCTGCATATTTTTTGGAAGGTTCTACAAACTGTTCATGCATAGGTTTAACTGTCTGTTGATATTGGTTTATAACAGAATCTATGGTTCTGGCTCTTTCGGTCACATCACGTTTAATTCGTATTAAAAGCCTTTCATCCGCATCAGTATCTACAAAAACCTTGATATCCATTAGGTCTCTTAATTCTTTATTTGCAAGTATAAGTATACCTTCTACTATAATTACATTTTTAGGAAATACATGGGTGGTAGAATCTGTTCTGTTGTGAATAGAAAAATCATAAACAGGGATATCTACTTCGTTGCCCTTTGACAGTTTATCAATATCAGCTATCATTAAATCAGTATCGAATGAATCAGGATGGTCATAATTAAGTCTTGTTCTCTCATCATAACTAAGGTTGTTGTGAGCTTTGTAATAAGAGTCATGGCTTATTACAAGTATATTATCGCCAAATGAAGATTTAAGTTTGTTCACAATGGTTGTTTTGCCTGAGGCACTGCCACCGGCTATTCCTACTATACATGGGTTATTCATACTATCTCCTTTTTAATACATATATTTCTTAAAATTTACTATAAGTGGGGGTATATGTCAAATGAAATGTCTGTGGGAAAATTAAAATATGAGATAATTATTGGCAACAGGTTAAGGAAGGATGTTTATTATGATAATGAAAATACAAAGAAATTGGTTTTCATTATCAAATTAGTACAAAAATTTGTAAAATTATTGTGAATTATCACCAAAAACATTTGATTTTCTCATAGAAGAGTATATAATAGAGATTGTTAAAAAATAGTCAAAGATTGTAGATTTAGAAAAGCAATCTTCAATATACTTTTAGGAGGAAATTAGAAATGGCAAGATTTACATTACCAAGAGACCTTTATCATGGAAAGGGTTCACTTGAGAACCTTAAGAATCTTAAAGGAAAGAAGGCTATCGTCTGTGTGGGCGGAAGTGCAATGAAGAAATTTGGATTCCTTGACAGAGCAGTAAATTACCTTAAAGAAGCAGGTATGGAGGTTGAACTTTTTGAGGGAATCGAGCCTGATCCTTCCGTAGAGACTGTTATGCGTGGTGCAGAGGCTATGCTTAAGTTTGAACCTGACTGGATAGTAGCCATGGGTGGAGGTTCACCTATTGATGCTGCTAAGGCTATGTGGATTAAGTATGAGTATCCTGAATGTACTTTTGAAGATATGTGTAAGATATTTGGCATACCTGAACTTAGAAGGAAAGCTCATTTCTGTGCTATACCTTCAACTTCAGGGACAGCTACTGAGGTTACTGCATTCTCTATTATTACAGATTATTCTAAGGGAATTAAGTATCCGATAGCTGATTTTGAGATAACCCCTGATATAGCTATTGTAGATCCTGATCTCGCAGAAACAATGCCTGATAAGCTTGTTGCACATACAGGTATGGATGCTATGACTCATGCTATGGAGGCTTATGTATCTACAGCAAACTGTGATTATACAGATCCACTTGCACTTCACGCTATGACAATGATTAAGGCTGACCTTGTTAATTCTTATAAGGGGGATAAGGAGGCAAGAGCAAGGATGCACAATGCACAGTGTCTTGCAGGTATGGCATTTTCAAATGCTCTCCTTGGTATAGTTCATTCTATGGCACATAAGACAGGTGCTGTATTTGAGGATCAGGGTGCCCATATTATCCATGGAGCTGCAAATGCTATGTATCTTCCAAAGGTAATAGCTTTTAATGCTAAGGATGCTACAGCAGCTAAGAGATATGCTTTCGTTTCTGACTACTTGGGAATTGGTGGTGCTGCAGAGGGTGAAAAGATTGCAAACCTTATTAAGTTCTTAAGAGGCATGAATGATGAACTCAAGATTCCTCATGGAATTGGTACTTATGGTCTTGATAGTTTCCCTGCTGAAAAGAGCTTTGTACCTGAGAATATCTTCCTTGAGAGACTTCCTGAAATTGCTAAGAATGCTATTGCTGATGCCTGTACAGGATCTAACCCTAGACAGCCTAAACAGGAAGAAATGGAAAAACTTCTTAAGTGCTGCTACTATGATACAGAAGTTGATTTCTAATTTTAAGTTCAAAATTAAATTTGCTCCTATGTAAATATGAATATAAAAGGGCTGTCGTACTAACTTTTTAATTGTTAGTGTGACAGCCCTTTTTGTGTATGGGCGATTCTGTAAGTCAAACTTTTTTTATGCAAACGGTGCATTACATAGAGAGTTTTTGTGTACAGAAAATTATTTTGAAATTACCCTAAAGAGATGAAAATTACTGATTATTTGTCTCGTCATTTACAGAGCTATTTTCTAGTACAGTTTTTTCTTCTTCAGACTTTTCATCGTAAACAAACTCAACTTCAATTTCGTCATCTGTATCTTCAAAGTTTTCTGTATCGCATACTTCTGTTTCTACTTCATCAAGTTTTTTGCGAAGGGCTTCACGTTCTTCTTTAGTCATATTTACGACAGCATCCATAGCTTTTTTTGCCTGACTTTTGGTGACATTTTCCTTAAGGTCTTTAACTACTTTTTTACCGTCATTAATAATTTTACTTTCGGTTGTAACCAGTTCACCCTTTTCAGAAAGTGTATCTAACATTTTGCCGGCAGCTTCAGCAGCTACGGCAACAGCACCTATGCCTGCAAACCCTATTTTTTTTGCAATATCCTTAAATTCATTTTTATTACCCATAATTACCTCCTGCGATTGCTATTTATAATTCAAATAATTACAGGTAAATTATATCACTATTCATCTAAATATGCTATACCAATTTATTTTTGTGTAAGCCTTTATTTGATAACATTATATTAAATATATCTGAATGGTTTAATGATTTGTACTGGTATTTGGGTCTAATGAAAATATAAATAACTAATTAAACCTAGCTGTATTAATTATTTCACTAGGTTTACAAATGTTATTTATTAGTCTATAATATCAAAATATGGTACTCTAATAGAAAAGGAAACACAATATATATGGACATTTTGATTAAAAAGCGTAATGGAAGATATGAAAATCTTTGCGTGGAAAAGACTAAGAAGATGGTCGCCCTTGCTTGCGAAGGGCTTGACGGATGTGATCCTATGGAGCTGGAAATGGATTCTAAAATTCAGTTTAAGAATGGAATGAGCACAAAAGAAATTCAGCAGGTACTTATCCGTTCTGCCATCGAGAAGGTTATTGTAAATGAACAAAGTGAAAACGGTGGTGGGCTTAACAGTATGAACAGCAAATGGCAGAATGTGGCTGCAAGACTGTTTTTATTTGACCTTTATAAAGAAGCTAAAATAAGCCGTAACTATAAGACTTTCGGATATGGTGATTTTGTAAAACTCATAGATATGCTTGTGGAGAGAGGAATATATAGTGAGGATTTTATTACAAAATATACAGAAGATGAGAGAAGAGAATTGGCTGATTATATAAAGCCAGAGAGAGATTTTCTTTTTAATTATGAAGGAGTGAAGTTGCTTTCAGACCGCTATCTTGTACATGGTAGAGATGGTGAAGTGATGGAACTTCCTCAGGAGAGGTTTATGGCAATAGCTATGCACCTTGCAAGTGTAGAAAAAGATAAATTACACTATGCTAAGGCATTTTATGACTTACTTAGTAAACTTAAAATGACAGTAGCTACTCCGACCCTTGCAAATGCAGGAACTACCTTTAATCAGCTTTCAAGCTGTTTTATAAGTACAGTTTCGGATAATCTTTGGTCTATTTATGATGTAAACTCAAAGTTTTCAAAAGTATCTAAGCATGGTGGTGCACTTGGAATTTATCTTGGTAAGGTAAGAAGTCTTGGAAGTGATATAAGAGGATATAACAATGCATCGGGTGGTGTTATTCCTTGGGTAAGGCTCTATAATGATACTGCAGTTGCCGTAGATCAGCTGGGAAGAAGAAAGGGTGGAGCATCCATTACCCTTGATATTTGGCATAAGGATTTGTATGAATTCATAGACCTCAGAACCAATAATGGTGATGACAGAAGAAAGGCTCATGATATTTTTCCGGCTATAAGTATACCTGATATTTTTATGGAAAGGCTTATAAATAGGCAAGAATTTAGTCTTTTTGACCCACATGAGGTAGAAAAACTGATGGGATTTTCGCTTGAAGACTATTATGATAAAGATGAAAAGCATAAAGAATTTTCGGAAAGATATAAGCTTTGTGAAAATGATAACAGACTTACTAAAATCACTGTACTGGCTCTTGATATAATGAAAAAAATAATGAAAAGTGCCGTAGAAACCGGTACTCCGTTCATTTTCTTTAGGGATACGGTAAACAGGGCAAATCCAAACAGTCATGCAGGCATGATTTATGGTTCAAACCTTTGTCATGAGATAGCTCAGAATATGAGTGAAACAGAATATGTATCGGAGGAAATTATTACTGAAAATGGTGAGTCAAAGATAGTTACCACAGTCAAATCGGGAGATATGGTGACTTGTAACCTTAATTCTATTAATCTTGGCAATGTTACCTTTGAAGAGCTTAAGGAAAATGTGCCTTTGCAGATAAGGATGCTTGACAATGTAATTACATTAAATATGTTTCCGGTAGCAGATGCAAAGGTAACTTCACTAAAATACAGGGCAATAGGGCTTGGAGTGAGTGGATATCATCATTATTTGGCTAAAAATGCCATAGCTTGGGAGAATGAAAAACATATAGAAGAAGTGGATAGACTCTTTGAGGAAATAGCCTATAATGCAATTAAGGCATCTATGGAGCTTGCCAAGGAAAAGGGAGCTTATTCGGAGTTTGAAGGCTCTAAGTGGCAGACGGGCGAGTATTTTGATGAAAGAGGCTATGTAAGTAAAAGATGGCAGGAATTAAAAAGGGAAGTGATGGAGCATGGGCTTAGGAATGGTTATCTTATGGCAGTAGCACCTACCGGAAGTACATCAAATATAGCAGGAACTACTGCCGGCATTGACCCTATTTTTAAAAAGTTTTTTGTAGAAGAGAAGAAGGGCAGTTTTACACCTAAGACAGCACCGGAGTTAAATAATGAGACTTTTTGGTATTATAAAGAGGCGCATTATATCAATCAGCTGTGGTCGATAAAAGCTTGTGGAGCAAGGCAGAGGCATATAGACCAAGCACAATCATTCAATCTTTATATTACACCGGAGGTTAAGGCAAAGGACATACTGGATATGTATATTGAGGCATATAAGGCAGGGATTAAGACAATTTATTATGTGAGAAACAGGTCGCTTGAGATGGATGAGTGTACCAGCTGTTCAAGCTAAGAGGGGATTTTATGGAAAAGAAAAAAATTTTTAATGAACTTGGAAAAAGAGGAACTGAGGGTATATTAAACGGTAATACTACAAATCTCCGTGAGTGGAATCGAATTAAGTATGATTGGGCAAATGTAATGTATCGTACCATGCTCAATAACTTTTGGATACCTGAGGAAATATCCCTAGGAGAAGATGTAAAGCAGTTTTCGTATTTAACAGCAGGGGAAAGAAAGGCATTTGATAAAATAATATCCTTTCTTAACTTCCTTGATTCAATTCAGTGTGAGAATTTGCCAAATCTTTCAAGGTATATAACTGCATCTGAAGTAGCCTCCCTGCTGAATGTTCAGGCGTTTCAGGAGGAAATCCATGCTCAGAGTTATTCTTACATACTTGATACAGTCACAAATCCCGTAACGAGGGACAAGATTTATGATGAATGGCGTGAAGACCCTATTTTGCTTAGACGAAATAAATTTATAGCAGATATGTACCAGCGTTTTGCAGATGACCCAAGTACAGAGAATTTTGTGCGTTCAGTGACAGCAAATTACATACTGGAGGGAATTTATTTTTATAGTGGATTCAGTTTTTTCTATACACTTGCAAGACAGGGTAAGATGACGGCTACAAGTACTATTTTTAAATACATAAATAGGGATGAAATTACTCATCTTGTGCTTTTTCAGAATATTTTAAGGGAACTTATGAAGGAAAATCCTGAGATTTTTACCGATGAACTTAAGGAAGAAATGAGGGAAATGGTAAAGGTAGGCACTCTTAATGAGATAGAGTGGGGACAGTATGTGACTAATAACGAGATTTTAGGAATAAATAATGAGCTGATAGAAAAATATATTAAGTATCTTTCTAATCTTAGGTTAAGAGCCATAGGGCTTAATGTATGGTTTCCTGAAATTGAAGAAAATCCTATGGCATGGATAGAGAGCTTTTCTAATTTGAATGCTACAAAGACTGATTTCTTTGAGGCAAAAGTTACTAATTATACAAAGGCTGCGGCGTTCGATTTTGATTCTTTGGAGTAGGATAATTAAAAATTCCTACTATCTTTTTTTAATAGAAAAGGTTATAATAGATTAGCATGACTTTAAAATGATTATAATGTTTAATTTATTATATATAGTGGAGTAGGAAAGGAGCTTTATTTATGCTTGGCAGTGATATCGGAATTGATTTAGGTACAGCAAGTGTACTGGTTTATATAAAGGGCAAGGGAGTTGTATTAAAAGAGCCTTCAGTAGTGGCTATTGACAGGGATACGAAGAAGGTAAAGGCAATAGGTGAAGAAGCGAGATTTATGCTTGGAAGGACACCGGGTAACATTATGGCTATCCGTCCTTTAAGGCAGGGAGTTATTTCAGATTATGATGTAACTGAAAAAATGATGAAGTATTTTATACAAAAAGCAGGTGGCAAGAGATTTTTTAGAAAACCGAGAATAAGCGTATGTATACCTTCGGCAGCTACTGAGGTTGAGAAGAGGGCTGTTGAAGAAGCTACTTACAATGCAGGTGCAAGGGAGGTTGCGATTATAGAAGAGCCTATTGCAGCGGCTATTGGAGCAGGTATAGATATTTCTAAGCCTTGCGGAAATATGATTGTAGATATTGGTGGTGGTACCTGCGATGTAGCAGTTATTTCACTGGGAGGTTCGGTTGTAAGTGCATCAGTAAAAATTGCCGGAGATGATTTTGATGATGCAATTATGAAATATATGCGTAAAAAACATAATCTTCTGATAGGGGAGATGACGGCAGAAGAAATTAAAATAAAAATTGGTTCGGCTTTCAAGCGTCCGGAACTCGTAACTTTGGATGTAAGAGGTAGAAATCTGCTTACCGGTCTTCCAAATACAATTACAGTGACATCTGATGAGACTCTTGAAGCTTTAGAACTGCCTTGTAAACAGATAATTGATTCTGTTCATCAGGTACTTGAAAAGACCCCACCGGAACTTGCCGCAGATATAGCTGACAGGGGGATAGTGCTTACAGGAGGAGGAGCTTTGCTTTGGGGGATGGAACAGCTCCTTGAAGCAAGAACGGGTATAAATACAATGACGGCAGAAAATCCTATGAGTTGTGTTGCGATAGGTACAGGAAAATTTGTAGAATTTTTAAGCAATACCACAGGATTTAAAGAATAATAGTTAAGAGTTAGTTATTAATAGCCGATATATATATTATAATGTATAACTCAAAATGTTAATTTTCATAAAAGACAGGATTATATGGAGGAACTTAAATGCTAAGAAGCCTTTATACAGCCTATACAGGCATGGTTAATGAACAGAGAAGAATGGATATAATGACAAATAATCTTGCTAATGCAACTACAGCAGGATTTAAGATGGAAAGTTCTTCAAGCCAGTCGTTTGACAAGGTTTTAGGTATTAAGATAAGAGATGTATCTGAAGCTTTTAATGACCATAGCATAGGTCAGATGAGTCTTGGAGTAAAGGTTGGAGAGGTATTTACAGACTACTCTCAAGGCGCTCTTAGAGATACTGCAGGGAAATATGATTTAGCACTTTCCGGAAAAGGTTTTTTTGCAGTTAGATTTGTAGATAAGAATGGAAATGAGTCTACTAAATATACTAGAGATGGTAATTTTAGACTGACTAAGGATGGTCATGTGACTGATGTATATGGAAATCAGCTTAGAACAGAGGGTGGTGTGCTGCAAGTTCCGGTGGATGCTGAAAATATTTCCATAGGTACAGATGGAACAGTTTCTATTAATAATCAGGTTATAGATAAGATAAAAGTAGTTGATTTTGAAAGCTATGACTATATAGAAAAGTTTGGAGACAATCTATATAAGACTGTAGATGGAGCTGTGGAGAAAGAGTCAGAAGCACAGGTTTTGCAAGGCTATATAGAACAGTCAAATGTAAACTCAGTGCGTGAAATGGTAAATCTTATAACTATAACAAGGGCTTATGAAGCAGGACAGAAAATGATTCAGAGTTCAGATAAAATTATGGAAACAGCAGCTAATTCAGTAGGTAGAATCGGTTAAGGCTAAAGGAGGATAATAATGCTTAGGTCGTTATGGAGTGCTGCATCAGGAATGATGGCGCAGCAGATGAATCTTGATACTATTTCAAACAATATAGCTAATATAAATACAACAGGATTTAAGACTCAGAGCATGGAGTTTAAATCTTTGCTTTATCAGCAGTTAAAAGCTAAATCGACTGACAGTGAGGGTAATCCAAAGCCGATTGGAGTACAGGTAGGACTTGGAGTTCGTAATTCTTCAGTTACTGCTAAATTTACACAGGGTGCAGCTCTTGATACAGAGGAAAAACTTGACCTTTTTATTCAGGGTAATGGTTTTTTTGCAGTAAAAATAGGAGAGAAGACAGCATATACTCGAAATGGACATTTTGGACTGTCAGCGGTGGAAGGTGGCTGGGAGCTTACCAATTCAGATGGTAATCCTGTACTTAGTACCAAAGGTACACCTATTAAAATAGATAGTTCTTGGGATCCTAAGGATATAAGTATAGATACAGCTGGAAATGTGCTACGCAGAGTAGATGATAAGGAGGCAGGCTCTACAAAGCATGAAAATCTTGGCAAAATAGCACTTTATCAGTTTAATAATCCTGCCGGTTTAAGTAGAAGTGGCGGAAGCCTTTATTATGAGACACCTGCATCAGGAGAGGCAAGGAGTGAAGAAACAGATACAGGGCTTAGCAAGAGCCTTATTAAATCAGGATACCTTGAGGCGTCTAATGTATCTGCAGCCGATGAAATGGTAAATATGATAGTTACTCAAAGGGCGTATCAGCTCAACTCAAAGGCCATAACAGCATCAGATGAAATGCTTGAACAGGCTAATAACCTTAGGAGGTAACAATGGATTTTCTTTCTATAAATAATAATTATTACAATGGACTTATGGAAAATACAGCTGCAGGCATGACTACTAAAAAACTTACCGATTCAGTAAGGAAAGCTGAGAATGTTTCTGAAGATGAAGAGTTAATGAAGGCTTGCAAATCTTTTGAGGCTTATATGGTAGAGCAGGTTATGGCGAAGATGGAAGAAATATCCCATATTGATGGAGTGGATTCTGAGAAGGATAATGAGTATATGGCTATGTTTAATGACAGCTTTATTAAGAACAAGGCAGAGTTATTGACAGAGAATACGGATTTGGGTATAGCTAAGATGCTTTATGAATCTATGAAAAGAAATATTGTTAAACCGGAAACTGCTTGAAAGAGTTTTGAAAAGTGAAATAAATGTAGAATAGATGCCTGCATATGGTTAAAAGCTGTATGCAGGCTTGTTAAGTGTAGGAGATAATTGTTTTGGAATTAGAAACTATTAATGGTCATGTAGAGAAAATTATTTTTAGGAATCAGGAAAATGCTTATACAGTTGCTAGCCTCAGTGTAGAGGGTGATGAGGTAATGTGTACCGGTTATTTTGCAGATCTTGCTGAAGGTGATAAACTTATGGCAGAAGGTAACTTTGTTGAACATAAACAATATGGAATACAGTTTGTAGTAACTGCTTATGAAATACAAGAGCCTGAAACTTCTATAGCTATGGAGAAATATCTTGGTTCAGGGATTATAAAAGGTATAGGACCTGCACTTGCATCTAAGATTGTAAAAAAATTTGGAGATGATACCTTTAACATAATTGACAGAGAACCTGAAAGATTGGCAGAAATCAGAGGAATTACAGATAAAAAGGCTAGAGAGATAGCTACACAGTTTGAAGAAAAAAGAGAATTTCGCAATGCTATGCTGTTCCTTAATCAGTATGGAGTTTCTAACTCCTTAGCAATGAAGATATATAAAGAGTATGGAATTAAGGTTATGAAAATCGTGCGTGAAAATCCGTACAAACTTGCTGAGGATATTGCCGGGGTAGGATTTAAAACTGCAGATGAAATTGCATTAAAAATGGGATTTTCTACAGAATCTTCAATGAGAATGAAGGCAGGTATCTTGTTTGTCTTAAGTCTTGCGGCATCAAACGGACATACCTACCTGCCATTTGAAACTTTGTTTGAAGAGTCTAAAAGACTGCTTGGAATTTCAGAAGATGAGTTTGAAAATGACATTTATGAACTTAAATGTGATAAAAAGATTTTCTTAAAAGAGATAAACAATGAACGCAGGGTTTATAATAACAATCTTTACTATATGGAACTTACAGTAGCAAGAAAGCTTTTAGACTTAAACACTAAAAGCAATAATAATTTTAAAGTCATGGAAGCCAAGGTAAGAGAAGTTGAAAAGAAAATAGGAATTAATCTGGAAGTTTTACAGAGAAAGGCTGTGTATGAGGCTGTTGAGAGCGGACTGGTAATTATTACAGGAGGTCCAGGAACTGGTAAGACAACAACTATAAATGCTATAATTAAACTTTTTGAGATGCAGAACATGGAGATTTTGCTTGCAGCACCGACCGGAAGGGCAGCAAAGAGAATGACAGAAACCACAGGTATGGAAGCACAAACTATTCATAGGCTGCTTGAGTTAAATGGAAATCCGGAAGAGGGTGGAGCTATGCGTTTTGAAAGAAATGAAGATAATCCATTAGAGGCGGATGTGATAATTATAGATGAAATGTCAATGGTTGATATTTATTTGATGTATTCTTTGTTGAAAGCAATAACAGTAGGCACAAGGCTTATCTTGGTAGGAGATGTAGACCAGCTACCTAGTGTAGGACCGGGTAAAGTTTTAAAAGATATAATAAGTTCTAAAAAGTTTGATGTCGTAATGCTAAATGAAATCTTTAGGCAGGCTGCTGAAAGTGATATTATTACAAATGCACATAAGATAAATGCAGGAAAAAGTATTAAGCTTGATAATGATAGCAAGGATTTTTTTATGATTAAAATGAATAGTACTTTGCAGATACAAAGAGCCTTAGTAAGTCTTATTGATGAAAAACTTCCTAAATATGTTTCTGCTACAAAGTATGATATTCAGGTATTGACACCGTCTAGAAAAGGGGAATTAGGAGTTGAAAACTTAAACAAAATTCTTCAGATGTATATTAATCCTCCTGATAAGACTAAGAAGGAAAAACAGTGGGGCGAAATGATTTTTCGTGTACATGATAAGGTAATGCAGGTAAAAAATGATTATCAGTTAGAGTGGAAGATTGTAACAAAGACGGGACTTACAATAAAAACAGGTACAGGGGTTTTTAATGGAGACTGTGGAATTATAAGGGAAATAAATGACTATGCAGGAATAGTGACTGTTGAATTTGACGAGGGAAAGATGGTAGAGTATTCAAATTCAACCTTAGAGGAGCTAGATTTAGCCTATGCAATTACTATACATAAGTCGCAGGGAAGTGAGTATTCTGCGGTAATAATTCCGTTATTAAATGCCCCAAGACCTTTGCTAAATAGAAATCTTTTATATACTGCAGTTACAAGAGCCAGAAAATGTGTTGCAATCGTAGGGAGTGAAGGTTCAGTAAATGAGATGATACAAAATGAAAGTGAAATGAAAAGAAATACAGGGCTTGTAGACAGCATAATAGAAATGGAGGAGGCTGATAATGTATAAATTTACAAGCAGGGTAAGGTTTAGCGAAACTGCAAGAGATAATAAGTTAGCTATACCACACCTTATAAGTTATTTTCAAGATTGTTCAAATTTTCATAGCAACAGTATAGGTTTATATAAAGATAAACTTCTAGGGATGAAGAGGGCTTGGTTTTTAAGCTCATGGCAGATAGTAATTAATAGAAGACCGGACATAGATGAAGAGATTGAGGTTGAAACAAGGGCTTATGAGATTAAAGGATTTTACGGGCTGAGGAATTTTATTATGTATGATGCTAATAAAGAAGTGTGTGCATATGCGAACTCGATTTGGTTCTATGTCGATACTACAAAAGGAAAGCCTATAAAGTATGAAAAAGAAGGTATAGGATTTGAAATAGATGAAGAATTTCCTATGGAAAAGGCTGATAGAAAGATAATAATTCCAAATGACTTGGAAAAAATTATACAGGCAGATGTGCTAAGAGTGAGGGAATCACATCTAGATTCAAACTGTCATATGAACAATAGGGAGTATGTGAGGATTGCACTTGACTTTTTGCCGGAGAGTTTGGAACTAGATAAAATAAGGCAGATAAGGGTAGAATATAAGAAGGCAGCAGTACTTAATGAAACTATGATTCCTGTATATTATTTTGATGAAGGCAATAATAGGATTTTTGTTTTGCTTGATAATGAAACCGGAGAAAATTTTGCAAAGGTTGAATTTGAGCTTAGATAGAGAGGAAAGAAGATGAGATTAGGATATTCACAGAAACTTGCGATAGTTAAAAAAACAGATTTTGGATTGTTTTTAACAGACATAGACAAGAAAGAAGATAAAAAAAGAGACACAAAAGATGAGGTATTACTACCTAAAAATCAGGTGACGGAAGATATGGAGTTAGGCTCTGAAATTGAAGTGTTTATTTATAAAGATTCTGAAGATAGGTTGATTGCAACCAGAATAGTACCATTTATTAAAGTTGGAGAAATAAAGAAACTAAGGGTGAAAGAAGTTAATACAATAGGAGCATTCCTTGACTGGGGACTTCCGAAAGATTTGTTTTTACCATTTAAAGAACAAATTTATGACATAAACTCCGGTGATGAAATTCTCGTAACAGTTTATGTGGATTTGAGTGACAGGCTATGTGCGACAATGGACTTATATTCAAGGCTTTCTCTTCGTACTCCTTATCGGAAAGATGATATGGTAAAAGGAACTGTATATCAGATACACGAGCAGTTTGGAGCTTTTGTGGCAGTGGATGATAAATATTCGGCTCTTGTGCCGAAGAAGGAACTCCACAGGGAAGTAAAAACAGGAGAATGTATAGAAGCTAGAGTACTTGAGGTAAAGGAAGATGGTAAAATGGATCTTTCGCTAAGACAGAAAGCCTATATACAGATGGATGCCGATTCAGAGTTGGTACTTGAAAGATTAAAGGCGGCAGGAGGGAGTTTGCCTTATCAGGATAAGAGTGATGCTGAAGAGATTAAAAAAGAGTTTAACATGAGTAAGGCTGCTTTTAAAAGAGCGATAGGAAGACTTTATAAAGAGCGAATTATTTTAATTGAAAAAGATGGTATAAGATTAGCAGAATAGTTATTGACAAGGTCACATGATTGTGGCATAAATTATGGTATAGAGTAATAATTCATACAGGCTCTATGCAGAAAGGATTATTTTAAATCCATTATTTTAAAATTTAGAAGGAGAGAAGTAAAATGGAAGAAATTGTTATTGACTGTGGAGAGATGGCCACGAGAGCTATGGCTCACTCATATCTTGAAGGAGTTTTTAACTGGGATGAGGACAGCATTACAGATACAGATACCTTATTAGAGTACCTGCTTTCTATAGATGAGTCCACTGAAATTACTTTTGAAGATGTTGATTTGCTTGAGATTAATCTCGGAGAATATGGTCAGGAAATTCTTGAGACATTTGAACAGGCTGAGCAGTCAAATGAGAATATTAAACTTGTATGATGAAGTTAATTAGAAAATTTTATCCTGATGCCAGACAGAATTCAATCTATGAAGTTGATTTTAACGGATTGTATAAAAAAGGTATGAGGGGATTGATATTTGATATTGATAATACCCTTGTACCACATGGTGCAGATGCAGATGAAAGAATTGAGAAATTGTTTAGTGAACTTAAGAGAATGGGTTTTAAGACATTTTTATTATCAAATAATAAATTAGAGAGAGTGAAGAGATTTAATAAAAATATTCGTTCTCTCTATATTTATAAGGCAGGAAAACCCAAAACTGCAAATTATCTGAAGGCTATAAGGATGATGGGAACAAAGAAGGAAACTACTGTATTTATAGGAGATCAGCTTTTTACAGATATTTTAGGTGCGAAGAGAGCAGGGATAAGCAACATTTTACTTAATCCGATAGACAAAAAAGAAGAGATACAGATAGTGCTTAAAAGATACCTTGAAAAGATTGTATTAAATGCATATGAAAAGGAAAGAAAGGCAGGAAACTGATATGAATATTACAGGGCGTACCGGATTGCTTGCCTTATTTGGTTCACCGGTTGCACATTCAGGGTCGCCGGCAATGTACAATTATAGCTTTAATAAGCTTGGACTTGACTATGTGTATGTAGCGATAGATATAGGAAGGGAAAGACTTAAAGAAGCTGTATCGGCAGCAAGGCTCTATAATATGCGAGGCTTTAACCTCACAATGCCCTGTAAAAGCGATGTGATTTCTTATATAGATGAACTGTCTTTGCCCGCAAGGGTTATAGGGGCAGTAAATACTGTGGTAAATGAAAACGGAAAATTGATTGGCTACAACACTGATGGAATTGGTTTTATTAAAAATCTTGCAGCACATAATATAGGCATAGATGATAAGAAGATTGTAGTGGCAGGAGCAGGAGGTGCAGCAACGGCAATCGTAGTACAGTTAGCCTTAGATGGTGTAGCGGAGATAAATATTTTTAATAAAAAAAGTGTGAATTTTGACAAGATGGTTGATACCATTGCGAGAATTAAAACTGAAGTTAAAAATGTAGTAATAAATATACATGACCTTGAAGATGAAACTTTATTTACAGATAAGATTAAGTCGGCAGATATTTTGGTAAATGCAACAGCAGTCGGAATGAAACCGCTTGATAATGAGTCTGTTGTTAAAGATATATCTGCTTTTCATAAAGAACTGGTAGTGGCTGATGTAGTGTATAATCCTATTGAAACAAGGCTTTTAAAAGAGGCAAAAAAGCAGGGATGTACCTGCATAGATGGAAAAGGAATGCTGTTATGGCAGGGGGTATATGCTTTTGAGCTTTATACAGGGAAAGATATGCCGGTTGAAGAAGTAAGAAAAAAATTCTTTTAACAGAAAGGAGAACCGACTATGGATGTAACTGTAAGAAACTTAACTATTGGTGAGGGAAAGCCCAAAATATGTGTGCTTGTTATGGGAAAAAACAAGGCAGAGGTGGTAGAAGAAGCGAAAAAAGCGGTAGACAGTAAAGCGGATCTCATCGAATGGAGAGCAGATATGCTCAGGGAAGGAGAATTTGATGAGGACTACCATAATGAGATTTTATCTGAGGTAAGAAAGGTAATAGGAGATCTTCCTATAATTTATACATTTAGAACTCTGCCTGAAGGTGGAAAGGAAATTGACAACGAGAAATATCAGGATTTGATTCTTTCAGTGGCAAATGCAGGAATTACAGATATGATTGATGTTGAAATATTTTCATTTAAGTTTAAGGCAAGGGACATAATTGACGAAATACATAGTTTTACAAATGTTAAGGTAATCGGTTCTTATCATGATTTCTCAGGTACTCCTGATACTGCTGAACTGGTGTACAGACTTTCTGTTATTGATAATTGCAATGCGGATATTCTTAAGATTGCAACCATGCCGCACAAGAAAAAGGATGTAATGAGAATTATGACGGCTACTGTACTTTCTTATACACGCCCCAATCCGAAACCTATTATTAGCATAGCAATGGGCAATATGGGAAGAATTACAAGATTGCTTGGAGAATTTACAGGCTCTTCAATCACTTTTGCGAGCATAGGAAAGTCGAGTGCTCCCGGACAGATGGAAATTACAGAAGTCAGAGAAATACTAGACAGGCTGGATGCAGTATTATGATGAATAATATTGTGCTGATAGGCTTTATGGGGTCAGGAAAAACTACTATCGGCAAGGCTTTGGAGAAAAAAATCGGAATTTCCTTTGTAGATACTGATGAACTTATTGAGAATTATGAAAAATGTAGGATAAGTGAAATATTTAATAATAAGGGAGAAAAGTATTTTAGAAGGATAGAAACTGAAATATTAAAGAAACTCACTAGGGCAGATGGAATTAATATAATCTCAACCGGTGGAGGAATAATTACAAATTCAGAAAATATATTGTTGCTAAGACAACTTGGAATGGTTGTTTATCTTAGAATAAAAGCTGAAACAGTGGTAAAAAGGCTTGATGGAGATGTAACAAGACCTTTGCTTATGGGAGAGGATAAGTTTGCTAAGATAGAAATGTTGATGAATGACAGAAGAGAAGCCTATGAAAAAACAGCAGATGTGATTATTGATGTAGATGATATTTCGGTAGAGGAAGTTGTAAGCAGGATTGTTGAAAAAGTGCTTGACAATAACATTTTATAGATATATAATAAATAGATGTGACGGAATAATTATGCCGTTATTCAGATAGGCCCGGACATCCTGTCGGAGTAATACATTTTTATCTGCCATAAGAACAGACAAAGTAGCACATACTCCTTAATGTGCTTTTTACAATATTTTTGGGAGGAATAACCATGAAGACTTTTATGGCTAACCCTAACAGCGTTGAGAAGAAATGGTATGTAATTGATGCTGAGGGACAGACACTTGGACGCCTTGCAACAGAGGTGGCAAATATTTTAAGAGGTAAGAAGAAACCTGAATATACACCTTTTGTAGATACCGGTGATTATGTGATTGTTATTAATGCAAAGGGCATTAAGGTAAGTGGTAAGAAACTTGATCAGAAGATTTACTATCGTCATAGTGATTATGTTGGTGGACTTAAGCAGAAGACACTTAGGGAAACTCTTAATACAAAGCCGGAAGATGCTATTACTCATGCAGTAAAGGGTATGCTTCCAAACGGAACTCTTGGTAGAAATATGCTCAAAAAACTTCATGTATATGCTGATGCTGAGTATGCACAGACAGCTCAGAAGCCTGAAGTTTATGAGATTAAGAGCAGATACTAATTAGAGTGAAGGGAGGATATTACATTGGCTACTGTTAAATTTTATGGAACCGGAAGAAGAAAAAGTAGTGTTGCAAGAGTATATCTTGTAGCAGGATCAGGTAAGATTGTAGTAAATAAGAGGGATATAGATGAGTATTTCAGTCTTGAAACATTAAAGACAATAGTTCGTCAGCCACTTGCTCTTACACAGACAGGTGAGAAGTTTGATATTCTTGTTACAGTGCATGGTGGTGGTACAACAGGTCAGGCTGGTGCTATTCGTCATGGTATTTCAAGAGCTCTTCTTGAGGCAGATGCAGACTATCGTCCATCTCTCAAGAAAGCAGGTTTCCTTACTCGTGATTCCAGAATGAAAGAAAGAAAGAAATACGGACTTAAGAAAGCTCGTAAAGCACCACAGTTTAGTAAGAGGTAACTATTCAATAATTCAGCTCATAAGACTAATCACAAAATTAGTTTTATGAGCTTTTTATATGTAATTATTTAGCTTTGTTATAAATATATTTAGAAATTTCCCGTAAGACTTTAAAAATAAACTTCTTTGTGTTAGACTTTTTCTATAAAAATTAGTTCCATCTAATGCAAGGAGGACAAAATGGAAGTTAAAGAAAAATTGGCAAAATTAAGAGAAGGAATGTCGGCTGAAGGAATTGACCTTTATCTCATACCTACTGCTGATTTTCATGAATCCGAATATGCCGGAGAGCATTTTGGTGTAAGAAAATATATGTCAGGTTTTACAGGCTCAGCCGGTACTCTTTTGGTAGGAAAAGAAAAATCTGCTCTTTGGGCAGATGGTAGATATTTTATTCAGGCCGAAAGAGAGCTTGACGGAAGCACTATAGAACTGATGCGTATGGGTGAGGAAGGTGTGCCTACGATAGAGAAATATATTGAGGACAATATAGCTGAAAATGGAGTGCTTGGCTTTGATGGAAGAGTTATAAACTCCACTTTGGGTAACAAGCTTAAAAAGGCTATAGCTAAGAAAAATGTGGCTATTAAGTATGATAAAGACTTAGTAGATGAATTCTGGAAAGACAGACCTGCGCTTTCTGTTAAGCCTGCATTTTTCCTTGAAGAAAAATATTCAGGAAGACCGGCATCAGATAAGCTTGCCTTCGTAAGAAAAACAATGAAAGATGAGGGAGCAGATGCCTTCGTACTTACTTCCCTTGACGATATAGCTTGGCTTTATAATATGCGTGGAGATGATATCCCTTGCAACCCTGTAGTGCTTTCTTATACAGTTGTATTTCTGGATAAGGCTGTGCTTTTCCTAAATGAAGCAGTATTAAATGATAAGCTTAAATCTGAATTTGCAGCAAATAATGTAGAAATAAAGCCATACAACGATATTTATGAGTATGTAAAAGGGCTTAAAGAATGCAAGAAGGTAATGCTTGACAGCAATAAAGTAAACTATGCAATCTACAGTAATATACCTGAAAGTGTGGAGAAACTTGAGAAAATCAATCCAACAACACTTGAAAAAGCTAAAAAGAATTCTACAGAAGTAGAAAATATCAAAAAGGCACATGTAAAAGACGGAGTCGCTGTGGCGAAATTCATATATTGGCTTAAGAAGAATGTCGGAAAGATGAAGATTACTGAGCTATCTGCAAGTGATTACCTTGAAGAGAGAAGAAGAGAGCAGGAAGGTTTTATTGAGCTTTCTTTTGATACTATAGCTGCCTACAATGCAAATGCTGCAATGATGCACTACTCAGCTACCCCTGAGCATGATGCCGAGCTTAAACCTGAAGGCTTATTCCTTGTAGATTCAGGTGGACAGTATTATGAGGGAACTACAGATATTACCAGAACCATAGTACTGGGACCAATTAAGGACGAGTGGAAACGTGATTATACCCTCACTCTTAAAGGACATATGAATCTTTTAAATGCAAAATTCTTATATGGCTGTACAGGTATCAACCTTGACATCCTTTGTCGTGCTCCACTTTGGAATATCGGTATAGACTACAAGTGTGGTACAGGTCATGGGGTCGGCTATCTCTTAAATGTACACGAGGCTCCAAATGGTTTCAGATGGAAGATAGTTCCTGAAAGAAATGATAGTGCAGTACTTGAAGAAGGTATGATAACTACAGATGAGCCTGGGGTTTACGCAGAGAACAGCCATGGAATAAGAATTGAAAATGAGCTGCTTTGCAAGAAGGATATTAAGAATGAATACGGTCAGTTTATGTGCTTTGAGTCTGTAACCTATGCTCCTATTGATAAAGAGGCTATTGATGTAACTTATCTTGAAAAGAAAGATATAGAGCAGATAGATGCTTATCACAGACTGGTATTTGAGAAACTTTCACCTCATTTTGAGGGTGATGAATTGGCTTGGCTTAAGGAGGCTTGTGAGCCGATTTGATATTACATAACTTCCTTTCTTATAAAAAGTAACCTAATAGGGGGTGTTTATATGAATATTGCAACTATAATGTTACCTATAATGTCCTTAGTAGGCATTGCTGTCATTGTATTTGCTGTAAGATTCATTGTTAAAAATATAAAAAAATGATTAAGCAATGTTATAGAAACTAATTAGTAAGAGGAAGTAAAGGTTAATCACCGATACTTCCTCCTATAATTTACATAAATTTACTTCTCTGTATCTTATAGCTTAACTTAGTAAGCAGGTTCAAAGGTAAAAATTTAGTTCCAAAGGCTGAAATGGCTATCAGATTATCAGAGAAAACTAAAGGCTTTCTCTTAAACATAGCTCTTAAAGCCCTTTTTGCACAGGTTCTTGGAGTAGCGGTTGCCCATTCTTTAGAAGCTCCTGCTATAGTAAAAAACTCAGTTTTCATCGGCCCTGGACAAAGAGTGGTAACAGAAATAGGTTTCCCACTTCTTTTAAGCTCTTCATTTACAGCAGTAGAAAGACTTAGTACATAGGATTTTGAGGCGTAGTAAGTGGAAAGGAGAGGCCCCGGTAGAAAGGCGGCAGCACTTGCAACGTTTAAGATATAGCCTCTTTTCTGCGTTTTGATAAATTCTTGACTAAGCAGGGTAAGGGCTGTAATGTTGGTGTTAATAAGATTTATATTCTCCTTACCTGCGATATTATTAAATGATCTAAGTATACCAAAACCGGCATTATTGATAAGAATATTAATATTTTTTGTAAAACAATTTGCAGCAAGTCTTAATACATCATTTACATCTGATAAATCAGCAGGAAATACCTCTACATTTATTTTGTATTTCTTTTCTAAAATTTTTTTAAGCGATTCCAGTCTATCTTTTCTTCTTGCACTTATAATCAAATCATAACCATTTATAGCAAGAAGTCTTGCAAATTCGACTCCAAGCCCACTGCTGGCACCTGTAATTAAAGCTAACATAATAATTCTCCTAAAATCTATTATAATTATAAATTTTATTATTTTTAGTTGAAAAAATCAAGATATTAGCCCTTAAATTTGCAATAAACCTTGACAAATATCTGTCTAATGGTATCATTTTATAGAACGTATATTTATAGGAAGACAGGAGGTGTAAGATGTTAGTTATACCTATTTATAATACAATAATTTTACCGGAAGTACAATACAATCTTGAACCGGATTCGTTAACTGATAGAGAGAAGAGTTTGCTTAAGGCCGAGGATACTATAATACTTTTGCCTCTAAAAGAGAGTAAGGTAAGAGAGGAAATTAAGTCTGAAGATTTTTATCCTATTGGATTGACAGGAGTTATAAAAGGAATACGTAACAATGATGAAGATTTTATAATTGCAGTACGGACTGATGTTAAGGTAAAGGTTCATAATCTTGTAGCAAATAAGGAGATGTTGGTTGCTGATTATGAAATACTTTATGATGAAACAGATATAGATGAAAGAGAACAGAGAGCAGTATTTAATATGGTAATGGAAAACCTTGCACAGATTTCCTCTTATTTTCAATGGGGAAGTTTTGCTATGCGTTTTTCAGAAAAGTTAGATAATGTGAATGAGATTATAAGTATAGTAGGACCTTATACAGATTTAACTGTAGAAGAAAAATATGCGATGCTTGAAACAGATTCACTTTTGGAAAGACATCATCTTATTTCTGAAGCAATGCTTAAATATAAAGATTTGGTAGAACTTCAGGTGGATATAAGTAAAAAAATTCAGGATAAACAGGGTGATAATTATAGAGAAAATATGATTAGGAGGCAGATAGAACTTCTCAGTGATGAACTAAATGAGTACAATCCGGAAGAAGTATCTGATGTCAAAAGACTTGAAAGTAAAATTAAAGAAGCAGGTTTTCCGCATGAAGTAAATACAGAAATTGAGAGGGTATTTAACAAGTTTAAGCAGATGGGAAGTGATGACCATGAGTATGGCTCAACTTTAGAATATCTTGAATTTGTTACAGCATTAAGCTGGCAATCTGATAAAGGAACGGATATAGACATAAAGAGGGCTAAAGAAATATTAAATAAGAGCCATTATGGATTAAAAAAACCAAAGGAAAGAATAATAGAGCAGATTGCAGTTATGGCATTAAAAAAACAGAATTCGGGTTCTATTATCCTTTTCACAGGAGCTCCGGGTACAGGTAAGACGAGTATGGGAAAGGCGATAGCCGATGCTCTAGGTAGAAAGTATGTAAGGATAAGCCTTGGTGGGGTGAAGGATGAGGCTGAGATAAGAGGACATAGAAGAACTTATATCGGTGCTATGCCGGGGCGTATTATGGAGAGTATCAAGCGTTCGGGAGTAAACAATCCGGTTATTGTACTTGATGAGATAGATAAACTGGGTTATGGAAGTTTTAATGGTGATCCTGAAAGTGCTTTGCTTGAGGTGCTTGATCCTGAGCAGAATGTAACATTTACAGACCATTATATGAATGTACCGTATGATCTTTCTAAGGTATTATTTATATGTACGGCAAACAGTATAGATGAAATGAGTGAGCCTTTACTTGACAGGATGGAAGTTATAGAATTGTCCGGATATACATCTGAAGAAAAATTTTATATAGCTAAGGAACATTTAATGGCAAAATCCCTTGAAGAAACAGGACTTTTAAAGAAAAATATAGGGATTTCAGATTCCGTACTCAAAAATATAATTGCAAATTATACAATGGAAGCCGGTGTAAGAGGACTTAAGAAACAGATTGATAAACTTATGCGACAGGTAGCAGTGAGGATTCTTGAGGAGGAAATGGGTAAAGTAGTTATTAAAAAGGAAGACTTACCTAAACTACTTGGAAATAAAAAGGCTTTGCACGATAAAGCACTTAAGCATAATATTCCGGGAGTTGTAACAGGACTTGCTTGGACTCAGGCGGGAGGAGAGATACTTTTTATCGAAACTACTGCATTTTCAGGTACAGGGCAGATAGTTATTACGGGGCAGCTTGGAGATGTAATGAAGGAATCTGCATCTATAGCTGTAAATCTTGTAAAATCATTACTTTTTGATAGAGATATTGATTTTAGGGATAAGGATATACACATACATGTCCCTTCAGGCTCGGTGCCAAAAGATGGACCATCAGCAGGAATAACGATGTTTACTGCAATAACTTCACTTGTGCTTGGTATAAATGTGTCTTCGGAGCTTGCAATGACGGGAGAAATATCTCTTAGAGGACAGATACTTCCAATAGGAGGTCTTCCTGAAAAACTGATGGCGGCCGAAAGGGCAGGAATAAAGAGAGTATTGATTCCACTTTCAAATAAAGAGGATCTTATAGATGTTCCGGAAAGTACAAAAAATTCCCTTGAAATAGTGTTTGTGGATACAGTTACTGATGTGGCGAAAGAGGCTTTGGAGCTCTCCTTACATCCTCACAATAAGGGCTTTTTTAACAAAAAAAGCAAAAAGAATGAAAAGAATAAAAAGAAGATGAAAAAGGATAAAAATTCAGATTTTATATAAAATTGACACTTGTTGTCTTTTAAAATATATTGAAAAAACTTAAAAAATGTGCGATTATAAAAGAAAAAGATAAGTAAACCGCTCATGAAAAGAAGGTAATAGATGAAATTTATAAGATTAAATAAGGGGACAGTCAGATGTATTCTTACAGCGGAAGACATGGAAGAGTACGGAATTGGCATTGATGACTTTATCGAACAGAGTGATCAAGTTTCTGACTTTATCCATGAACTTCTTGAGAGAGCAGGTGCGGAGGTAGGAACAATATCTAAGAGTGGTATGGTAACTCTTGGGATAATGCAGATGCCTGGTGGTAAGGTATCTATTACGATTACTGATGCCGGTATGGAAGAGACTGTTGATGTAGGTATGGCAGAAAGGCTTGAGACATTATTTAGAAAAATGTCTCAGGTAGATAAGTTGCGCCAAACTATCAGTGAAATGGATAGTGGACGTGAAGATTCTGAGCAGGAAGTGAAAACTCCGGAAAAACTAATAACGGAATCAATTGTAGGAATTGATGGAGAAAAAACAACTCATGTATTGCATTTTGACACGCTTGATGATATAAGTGAGTATGCAAAGTCAATTTCTTATGGCAGACCAATAAAGAGTGACTTGTATAAGGTGGATGATGGATATATTTTAGTAGTTCATAAAGCATCTATGGCAACACTGTCTTATGCAAAAGTTTGTTTTATGGCTATTGATTTTGGGGCTAATATTAAGAATAGACCTGCATTAGAGGCGTTACTATTGGAGCATGGAAACCTGCTAATAGCAAGAAAAGCACTTCAGGTTATGAAAAACATTTAAAATGCAAGAGGCAGAAACCCTGTTCAAGTATACTTGTAAGAGGGTTTGTGCCGTTTTGTCATAAATAATAATACAATATAGGAGAGACATTATGTTAGATATCAAATTTTTAAGAGAGAATCCTGATGTTGTAAAGCAAAACATCAGAAATAAGTTTCAGGATGCTAAACTTCCTTTAGTAAATGAGGTAATAGAGCTGGATGAAAGAGCGAGGGAGTTAAAGACTAAGGGAGATAGTCTTCGTGCTGAAAAAAATAAGTTAAATAAGCAGATTGGTGCATGTATGGCAAAGGGCATGAAGGAAGATGCTGAGGAACTAAAGAGAAGAGTTACAGCTGATGCTGAAGAACTTGAGGCTATGGAAAAAGAGCAGGCTGAGCTTGATGAAAAAATTAAAAAGATTATGATGACAATACCTAACATAATTGATGCTAGTGTGCCGATAGGTAAGGATGATTCACAGAATGTAGAAGTTCAAAAGTTTGGTGAGCCTAAGGTGCCTGCTTTTGAAATCCCTTACCATACCCAGATTATGGAGAGTTTTGACGGTATAGATCTTGAAAGTGCAGGAAGGGTTGCAGGCAATGGTTTTTACTACCTTATGGGGGATATTGCAAGACTTCATTCAGCAGTGATCTCGTATGCAAGAGACTTTATGATAGATAGAGGCTTTACCTACTGCGTACCTCCTTTTATGATTAGAAGTGATGTAGTAACAGGTGTAATGAGTTTTGCAGAAATGGATGCTATGATGTATAAGATTGAGGGAGAGGATCTTTATCTTATAGGAACGAGTGAACATTCTATGATAGGAAGATTTATTGATCAGATGCTTGATGAAGAAAGTCTTCCTCAGAAGTTTACCAGTTATTCACCTTGTTTTAGAAAAGAAAAAGGTGCACATGGTATAGAAGAAAGAGGAGTTTACCGTATACATCAGTTTGAAAAGCAGGAAATGATAGTTGTATGTAAGCCTGAAGAGGCAATGAAATGGTATGATAAGATGTGGCAGAACACTGTCGATCTTTTTAGAAGTCTTGATATTCCTGTAAGAACCTTGGAGTGCTGTTCGGGTGATCTTGCAGATCTTAAGGTTAAGTCGGTAGATGTGGAGGCTTGGAGCCCAAGGCAGCAGAAGTATTTTGAGGTTGGAAGTTGTTCTAATCTTGGAGATGCTCAGGCAAGGAGACTGCGTATACGAGTACGCAATAAGAATGGAAATTATTTTGCTACAACACTCAATAATACAGTTGCGGCACCTCCTCGTATGCTCATAGCCTTCCTTGAGAATAACTTAAATGAAGATGGAAGTGTAAATATTCCTGAGGTTTTAAGACCATATATGGGTGGTAAGGAAAAGCTTGTGCCTAAGAAATAATTATTAAGTAAGGACTGTAAGTATTTCTTAAGAATAAAGTTTCTCCGATTTAATTGACATTGATGGGTGTTAGGGTTAAGCTTATCGTGTCAGTTAATTCGGAGATTTTTTGTTTAAAATAAAGTTTCTATAACAATATTTCCGATAAATATGGTATTTCTATTTGTGATTTGGAGGAATATGTACGGATATGTAAATGTCAATAAGATGGAATTGAAGATGAAGGAATTTTATGAGTTTAAGGGTTTTTATTGTGGACTCTGTGAAACTTTGGGGGAAAGGTATGGTGTGAGCGGAAGATTTTCACTCTCTTATGATATGACCTTTCTTATAGTACTTCTAACATCTCTCTACGAACCTGATATTGTGACTAGAAAAAAACGGTGTATGGTACATCCTCTTAGTAAAAGTCTCGTAATTACAAATAAATTCAGTGAATATGCTGCTGATATGAATATAATCTTAGCATATGAGCATTTTGCAGATGATTATAAAGATGAAAAGAAACTTAAGGCAGCAGCAGGGCTGGTAGCATTTAAGAATGCATATGAAAAGGCAGCAGATAAATATGAAAGACAGGTTGAAGTTATAAAAAAAGAACTGGGAGAGCTTAACAGACTTGAGGCAGCAGCTTGTGAAGATGTAGAAGAGGTAGCAGGTACTTTTGGTAGACTGATGGCTGAAATTTTTGTATATGAAAAGGATAACTGGGAAGAAGACTTAAGGAAGATAGGTTTTTTTATAGGAAAATTCATTTATATAATGGATGCTTATGAAGATGTTGAAGAGGATGTTAAAAAAGGTAATTATAATCCTTTTAAAAATATTTATAAATTAGAAGGATTTAAATCAAATGTAAGGATTATGCTTGAAATCACACTCGGTGAGTGTACAGCATCTTTTGAGAGATTGCCTCTCATAAAAGATGTCGACATTTTAAGAAATATATTGTATGATGGAGTTTGGTCAAAGTTTGATACAGGAGGAGATAAGAATGAATCCATATGAGGTACTTGGCATATCAAGGAATGCAGATGTTGAAGAAATAAAGAGAGCATACAGAGAACTTAGTAGAAAGTATCATCCTGATTCTTATGCAGGTAATCCGCTTTCCTCACTTGCGGAAGAGAAGTTTAAGCAGGTTCAGGAGGCTTATGATGCTATAATGAAGGAAAAAAGTGGTAGTTATGGCTATGCTAATAACTATAATAATGCAGGATATTACGGTGGAGATAGTGCTGAAATGACAGAGGTATATAATCTTCTTAACAGAAGGGCTTACAGTCAGGCACTCAGAGTTCTTGACGGTATGAGAGATAGGAATGCGAGATGGTATTATTTCAGTGCAATCGCTCAGGTAGGACTTGGAAATACTATGCGTGGAATGGAATTTGCAAGAACTGCCGTCGCAATGGAGCCAAGTAATATGGAATATCAGAACCTTGTAAATCAGTTGAATTTTCAGAGTAATAGATATACAAGTGTAAGAAATAATTACAGAGGTGGCAGGAGTACTTTGGATGATGCCACAAATATGCTCTGTAATCTTTGGTGTGCAGATACACTTTGTGAATGTATGGGAGGAGATTTATGCTCATGCATGTAAATGTAAAAAAATTAGTTTATGCAGGACTTTGCCTTGCAATATCAATGGTTTTAATTTTACTTGAAGGCGTATTCGGGATGAGTACGCTTTTTTTAATAAGCCTGTCAGGATTTTTCGCAGGAGTTGTAATTAGAGAAGCAGGACTGAAAATGGGTGTGGCTTATATTGTATCTTCTTTAGCACTTGCTTTTTTTATAGCTCCGGATAAAATTAAGATAATAACCTATGCAGTAGTGGAAATATATATACTGGCAAGAGAGGGGATTTGGGAGTTTCTTGCAAAAAAGACTATCAAAGATATTAAGAAAGTTCAGTTGATATATCTACTTTCAAGATTGGCAGTGTTTAATATGCTTACTATACCTATGTTGTTAATATTTCCGCAGTTGTTTTTAACAAAACCTGATATTAAATGGATATTAGTGGGGGTGGCAGTTTTACAGCCTGCATGGTTCATAGGTGATAAGGCTTATGATGCATTTCAGATAGGAATATGGAACAGGATTAAAGGTTTGATATGATATTAACGAAATATACAGGAACATCTTATAATGTGGCAGACCTAAAAGAGGCTGTTTATGAGGGAGAGGGAGAACTTACAGAGATTGCGGACTATGCCTTTAAGGAGCATAGAGAGCTTACGGAGGTAAATCTTCCTGAAAATATAGAAGAAGTAGGAAATAATGCTTTTTATAATTGCAGAAATTTACTGAAATTTACATTTTTTGATAAGGCAGAGAGTTTTGGAGATGGTGCATTTCGTAATTGTACTAAGTTAGACTACATAGGACTTAACAGTTCGGGTGGAAGTTTAAGGGGACTAAAGGAAATAATCTTAGCTATGTCAAAGGGTGTGACGGTTTCTGTTTACGGAAATGAACTTTTTTTTCCACATTTCCAGCCGGAATTTCAGGATGATGTCGGTGCTAAGATAGTTGCAGAGATTATGCATGGTGCAGGAATGAATTATAGAGAATGTATAGGTAGGGAAGGTATTGATTATATGAAGTATGATACCCAGTTTACAATTCAAAAATATTCTATGGAGCTTGATGAGGCAGTGGCAGTTTGCAAGACTAGACTTATGTATCCGATAGAGTTAAGGGATGAGAAAAGGGAAGAATATTTAGAATTTTTAATAAATAATAAAAAGGCATTGTTTGATGAGGCTGTGGTATATAAGGACAGCAGTAAGGTATTAGCCTATATACATACAGGAATTTTTGCCACAAAAGAGGATGTGGATGAGGCGATGGACTTTTTCTGTGAAAAGGATTTTGCAGAGGGAGTAAATATTATGATTGATTATAGAAACAAGACATTTAAGAAAACAAGCATAATGGATATGGAAATATAAAATGGGAAGAAGTAATAAAGAGTGGGAAAATCTTGGACTTAAAATATTTAATGTAGCTAAGAATGAATTATATCTTTCTATGCGTTATCTCTATCCTGCATTGGATGGGCTTGAGGCAGTTCCTGATATGAGGGTGGATTTTCTTGCAACTGATGGAGCTAAACTGTATTTTATACCCATGCTTTCTGCTGAGAAATATATGGAGAACCCGATACTTATAAATAGGGCTTATCTGCATAGTGTGTTACACTGCCTTTTTGGGCATATGTTTAGAAGAGAGAGTAGAGATGAGGATGTGTGGAATTTGGCTACGGATATTATGGTTGAGGGCATAATAGACGAGATGGGAGTGGCAAGTGTGGAAATGGTTATTCCTCCTCTGAAGGAAGAGGCAACAGCAAGGATTATGAGGGAGTGTAAGATATTTTCTGCTGAGTACATCTATGATTTTTTGAAGAAAAACAAAGAGGATATGCTGTCTTTTGAAAAATTTTACAAGGTGGATGACCATTCCCTTTGGTCGGATAATGCAGATGATGAAAGTAAGACGGACAGGAATAAAAAAGAGGAAGATGCCCGAGAAGAAGAACTTTGGAAAGATGTCAGCACCAAGATTCAGACAGAAATAGAAACTTATTCGAGAAGTATAGGCATAGAAAATACAAAGCTCTATCAAAGTTTGGTTATAAAAAATAGGGAAAAGGTATCTTATACAGATTTTTTAAGGAAGTTTAAAGAGCCGGTTGAAGAGATAAGACTTGACTTTGAAACTTTCGACTATGGCTTTTATAATTATGGGCTGAGATTGTATGGAAATATGCCTCTTATAGAAGAACCTGAATACAGAGTAACAGAAGCTGTAAAGAATTTTGTAGTTGTGATAGATACTTCAGGTTCTGTAAGCAGGGAAATTGTAACAGGTTTTCTTGAGGAAACGGTAAATATTCTTACTGAGGAAAGTATGGATAATGATTTTGGAATAGCAAGACAATGTGTAATTATCCAGTGTGACAACCAAATTCAAGATGTAAGAGTGTTAAAAGATAGAGAGGAGCTTGCTACATACATTAAGGATTTTGAAATTATTGGCCGAGGCGGTACGGATTTTAGGGAGGCTTTTAGTTATATAGCTGAGGAAGTAAAGTCAGGTAGAATGAGCAAACCCTCGGGATTGATTTATTTTACGGATGGGTATGGAACATATCCCGAAATAAAGCCTGAATATGATGTAGTTTTTGTATTTCCCGAAACAGCATATTCAGATGGAAAGTTACCGTATTTAAGTCAGGAGTTTCCGGTATGGGCTATGCATCTGGTAGTGAATGTTTAAGAAATACTGAAAGATTTCCGGAGGATTTTTGCTTTCAGTTGTCAAAAGAGGAGTATGCTATTTTGAGGTGCCAAAATGTCACCTCAAAAAATGAAGTGGGCTCAGGTGGTCGAAGATATATGCCGTATGTCTTTACCGAACAGGGGATTGCGATGCTCTCATCCGTACTTAAAAGTGAAATAGCAAATAAAGTTTTGTAGTAAGATAAATACTTTACAGGATATTTCTGGGATAAGAAA
>NZ_JBQMXS010000020.1:0-33025 GCF_052173895.1 Catonella sp.
TTTTAATTTAGGTGTTAATGCTAAGCATTTTCATATATGATACAAGTGTCAAAAATAAAAAATAACAAACACACAGGAGGAAAAGTAAAATGGTAAAGATTAGATTAATGAGAATGGGACATAAGAAGCACCCTTTCTATAGAGTAGTAGTTGCTGATGAGAGAGTAGCTCAGCATGGTAACTTCATTGCTCAGGTAGGAACTTATGATCCAAATAAGGAGCCAAGTGCAATCAACATCAATGCTGAAGAGGCAAAGAAGTGGATTTCAAATGGTGCTAAACCTACAGAGGTTGTTGCTAAGCTTTTAAAGAAAGCTGGAATAACTGAGTAATTATTGGAGGTGGTCATCATGAAGGAATTAGTAAAGGTCATTGCTATGGCTCTTGTTGATCATCCTGATGAAGTCACAGTTACAGAGACAGAAGAGAATGATGAAACAATCCTTCTTCTTCATGTTGCAGATAGTGACATGGGCAAGGTTATTGGCAAGCAGGGAAGAATAGCAAAGTCTATAAGGACTGTTGTGAAAGCTGCAGCTACAAGGGATGATAAGAAAGTCACCGTTGAAATAAAATGATGACAGAGGGGGAGGAGTAATCCTTCCCCTTTTTTGTAATATATGCGAAGTGATTATGTTAGGAGAGGTAATTATTGATTTTCTTATGATGATTATGCGAATAATCCTTATAGAAGTAAACTATATAAAGAAATTAAAGAAAAGTATTCGAAGTTAAGGTTTATTTGTATTGGCTGGTGTATTGATGATAAAAAAGAGAGAAGAAAGATTGAAGAGCATTTGGCGTGGATGACTAGAGCAAAGTATTGGAAAAATGGTGGATCATTTCAAAATGTGCCTGAAAAGGGAAAGTGTGATTTTGATGAAATAGAATCTGAGCATGTTTATGATAATAATTTGAAACAAAAATTACAAAAAATTATCGATCAATATAAAATTTAAAGAGGATAGTATGGAAAATTATTTTAGAGTAGGAGTGCTTACAAGCACACATGGACTTACGGGAGGAATCAAAGTATTTCCAACTACTGATAGTTTGGATAGATTTGACAGCCTTAAAAGAGCCTTTATTGACCTTGGTTCAGGGAAAGGCACTATAAAGGGAAGTGGTATGCTTGAAGTGGAAGTTGAGAATGTGAAATATTTTAAGAATATCCCTATAGTTATATTTAAGGGAATTGATAATGTAGATATGGTTTCCAAATATAAAGGAATGGACTTGCTTGTAGCTAGAGAGGATGCCCTTCCACTTGCAGAGGGTGAACATTATGTATCAGATGTAATTGGATGTAAAATAATTACAGATACAGGTGAAGAATACGGTACAGTTTCTGAAGTAATAGAAACAGGTGCAAATAAGGTGCTTGTGGTTAAGCCAAATGAGGCACACAAGGAACTTAAAGAGTTTTGCCTACCACATATACCTGAATGTGTACTTGAGATTAATACTGATGAAGGCTTTGTAAAGGTACATATTATGAAAGGCTTATTTGACTAAGGGGGGAGTATGAATTTCCATGTAATGACACTTTTTCCTGAAATGATAGAAAATATAGTAGGAGAGAGTATTTTAGGACGGGCTATAAATAATGGGTTAATCAGTGTGAATGCTGTAAACATAAGGGATTATACACTGAGCAAACATAAAAAAGTAGATGACTACTGTTATAGTGGCGGAGCAGGTATGCTAATGCAGGTTGAACCTATTCATCGCTGTCATAATGCTATTTCAGAGAAGATAGGACATAAGCCGAGAACCATATATGTTACACCGCAGGGAAGAACCTTCACCCAGAAAATAGCAGAAGAACTTGCAAGGGAAGAAGAGTTGGTATTTTTATGTGGTCACTATGAAGGGGTAGATGAAAGAGCTTTGGAATTAGTCTGTACGGATTTTATTTCCATAGGTGATTATGTGCTTACAGGGGGAGAATTACCGGCTGTGATTATGATAGATGCGATATCAAGACTGGTTCCGGGAGTATTAAATAACATAGATTCTGCTATCGGAGAATCATTTACAGACGGACTTCTTGAGTATCCGCAGTATACACGTCCTGAAACTTATATGGATATGAGGGTTCCTGAAATTTTACTCTCAGGTAATCAGGCAAAAATAGAACAGTGGAAACTTGAAGAAGCACTGAAAAGAACTAAAGAACGTAGACCGGAGTTGTACGAGGAGTATATAAGAACACATACTTTGCCAAAGAAAACTAAGCTACCGGAGTGATTTAAACTTAGTATAAATATTAGCTAACCGTATTGAATAAATATAAATTATATCAAATATATCAAATATATATAATACATACATAATAAAATATATTATGCAAAATATATTGTTGTATAATATGTTTTTGCATTGTATAATATAATTTGTGTATGAGGAGGACACAATAATATTCATAAAAATATGAATAAAAGAGAGATGTATATGAAATATGTAAGAGGGGATTTTGCTTTATCCGTAAAATATGGTAATAGACTTACATGGAAGATGTATTAAGTTTCATAGCATTGCGGAAAGTATGGGAAAATAATTATAAAAAAGAAACTGTGAACAGTAGGATAGTATAATCAGCTGTCTTGCCAATTAAAGTAAAGGATGTGTTTTATGGTAAAGAAAAAACATAAGAAAATAGGTAATAAAATATTGCTCACCTGTGTTTCAATCTCGGCGGCATTGAGTTTGGCTTTAGGTGGATTGGCAATAATAAGTTTAAACAAGCAGTCAAAAAATCAGCTTGAATCATCTTCAGAATTATTTTTAGCTGACTATGATAATTTGATAAAAAGTGAAGTAAAGACTATAATATCTATGTTAGAGCCTGTTAATGAGCTTATTGGTTCCGGTAAAATTAGTGAAGAAGAAGGAAAAAAATTAGCTGCAGATATTATAAGAAGTGCAAGGTATGAGAATGATGGATATTTTTGGGCAGATACTATTGATGGAACTAATGTAGTGTTGTTAGGTAAAAGTGTTGAGGGAACTAATAGAAAGGATTTGACTGATCCTAACGGAGTTAAAATAGTAGAGGAATTTCTTAAAATAGCTAATTCCGGTGGTGAAGGCTTTGTGGATTATTCTTTTAACAGGGAAGGTGATGCAGTACCTGTACCAAAAAGAGCTTATGTAGAATTGTATAAACCATTTAATTGGATTATAGGTACAGGTAATTATATAGATGATATGGATAAGATATTACACGAAGAAGAACTTAAGAGTAATAAAGTTAAGGGAAGGGCTATAATTGTATTAGTTATTGAGGCTTTAATATCTTTAATTGTATCCATAATAATAAGTCTGATATTTAAAAAGAGAATATCTGATAAGTTAGATAAAGTTGCCAGTATATCCAGCCGCATGATGGAATTTGATTTTTCCAGTTCAAGTTCACATGAGCATGATGTTGCTAAGCCTGATGAATTAGATATAGTATTGGAGATGACAAGAAAGATGCGTTCCAATCTTTCTGATATGATTGCTGTACTTAAGGAAGATGCGGAAGCTTCTGAGATGTTATCTAACAATATGTCTGATATAGTAAGGAGTACTGAAAGGATAGTAAAGGATTCACAGGTAGCTATGCTTAATATTGCAGAAGGAGCTACTGAGCAGGCAATGAATGTTTCAAGTTCTTCTAAGGCTTCAGAGGTTATCAACGGCAAACTAGCCTTAATGCTTGATACCTTAAAGAAAATGGAAAATGCATTGCATATTATAAGTCAGAATAAGGTAGAAGGAATGTCTCTTATAAATCAGTTAAATAAAGCAGGAGAAAAAAGTCAAGAGGCATTTTTGAAAATGAAGGATGTTACAAGGGAAGCTAGCACTAGTGCATCTAAGATATCCGAAGCTTCTGAAATGATTCAGGCTATATCTGACCAGACAAACTTATTGGCTCTTAATGCTGCAATTGAGGCTGCTAGGGCTGGTGAGGCAGGTAAAGGTTTTGCTGTAGTTGCGGATGAGATAAGAAAGCTCGCTGAGCAGTCTGCTAAGTTTACTAATGATATAAAAGTTGTTATAGAAGTGTTAAAAGACAGTGCTGATAATTCCGTTGAAATGATGGAAGAAGTAAGTGAAATAATGGGAAAGCAGGTTAAAATAAGAAAAGATACCGGTGATAAGTTTATTGAAATATCCGATATGGTAGATACAAGTACAGAGATATTAAACGAACTTAATGAATCTTCGGAAATAATAAGGCAGGGAAATGAAAGTTTAGTTAAATCAGGAAAATCTTTAACTGAGATTTCAGAAGAAAATGCTGCTACATCAGAGCAGATGAGTGCTACTATGGATGAACTTGCTGAATCAATGAATATTGTTTTGGAGGCTGAATCTAAACTTAATGGAATTGCAAGGTCATTGAAAGAAAAAGCTGATATGTTTACAATTTAAATATTAGGGAGTTATCTATGAAATTACTTCTTACAGCATTTGACCCGTTTGGAGGAGAAAAGATAAATCCTGCACTTGAGGCAGTGATGCTTGTACAAAATCAGATTGATGGAACGGATATTGTTAAACTGGAAGTACCTACAGTTTTTAGAAAGTCTATTAAGATAGTAGGTAAAGCGATAGAAGAAGAAAAGCCTGACTTTGTACTTTGTGTAGGACAGGCTGGTGGAAGATATGATATTACGCCTGAAAGAGTGGCAATCAATATAGATGATGCCCGAATTCCTGATAATGAGGGACACCGGCCTATAGATGAAGTTATTTTTGAGGATGGAAATTCGGCTTACTTTTCTACACTTCCGGTAAAGGCGATGGTAGAAGAAATAAAAAAAGAGGGGTTATCTGCAAGTCTGTCAAATTCGGCAGGGACATTTGTCTGTAACCATCTTATGTACGGTGTGCTTTACATTTTGAATAAACAATTTAAGGGGACAAAGGGTGGATTCATCCATGTCCCTTTTATTACTGAGCAAGTTGTAGACAAACCGGATAAGCCGTCTATGGAACTAAAGGATATTGTAAGGGGACTTGAGGCAGCTATTAGAGCTGTTGTGGCTAATGAAAAGGATATTAAAGTGATAGGTGGAAAAGAATTTTAAAAGGAGGGAAACGATAATGAACAAAGCTTGGTGGAAAGAAAGTGTTGTTTATCAGATTTATCCAAGAAGTTTCTGTGACAGTAACGGAGATGGTATAGGCGATTTAAAAGGAATTACAAGTAAACTGCCTTATCTTAAAGAACTAGGTATAAATGTAATATGGCTCTCGCCTGTATACCAGTCACCCAATGATGATAATGGATATGATATCAGTGATTATGAAGATATAATGACCGAATTTGGTACCATGGCGAATTTTGATGAAATGCTTGATACAGCCCATGGTCTTGGTATTAAGATTGTGATGGATTTAGTAGTAAACCATACCTCAGATGAGCATAAGTGGTTTGTAGAAAGCCGTAGTTCAAAAGATAATCCGAAAAGGGATTATTATATATGGAAAGATGGAAAAGAGGGTAAAGAGCCAAATAATTGGGGATCTTGTTTTTCGGGCTCAGCTTGGCAGTTAGACAAGACAACAGGACAGTATTATTTGCACTTATTTTCAAAGAAACAGCCTGACTTAAATTGGGAAAATGATGAGGTTAGAGAAGAGGTATTTGGAATGATGAACCGTTGGTTTGAAAAAGGAATTGACGGTTTTAGGATGGATGTTATAAGTCTTATATCAAAGGATCAAAGTTTTCCTGATGGCCCTACATATGGTGGACTTTATGGAAGTTTTGAATCTTGTGCAAATGGTCCTAGGGTACATGAATTTTTACAAGAAATGAATAAAAAGGTGCTTTCTAAGTATGACATAATGACTGTTGGAGAATGTGCAGGTGTAACACTTGAAGAGGCTGAGAAGTATGCAAATAGTGATGGTAGCGAATTAAACATGGTATTTCAGTTTGAACATGTGGGCTTAGACGATGGAGACAAGATGAAATGGTCAACTAAGAAAATGCCGTTAGTCCCTCTTAAAGAAAATCTTTCAAAATGGCAGAAAGGACTTAACGAGGTGGCTTGGAACAGTCTCTATTTCTGTAATCATGACCAGCCGAGGATAGTTTCAAGGCTTGGAAGTGAAAAGGATGAGTATAGGGAACTGTCAGCTAAGTGCATAGCTACCTGTTTACATATGATGCAGGGAACTCCTTATGTATATCAGGGGGAAGAGCTTGGTATGACAAATACGGTTTTCAATTCGGTGGAAGATTTTAGAGATCTTGAATCAATTAATGCGTTTAATGAGCTTACTGAAAAAGGAGTGATTAGTGCAGAGGAGCTTTTTCCTAAGATATGTCATAAGAGCAGGGATAATGCAAGAACACCTATGCAGTGGGATGACAGTGATAATGCAGGCTTTACCACAGGAACACCTTGGATTGCTGTAAATCCTAATTATACTAAGATAAACGCCAAAGAACAGATGGAAAGAGAAGATTCAGTATTTAACTATTATAAAAAATTGATAGCTCTTAGAAAGGATTATGAGATTATAGTATATGGTGACTATAATTTGTTGTTTCCGGAAGATGAGGATTTGTTTGTGTATGAAAGAAACCTAGGCGAACAGAAACTTTTGGTAGCTTGTAATTTTTCTGAAAAGGAAAGAGAGTTTGATTTTGATAAAATAAATGCAGGTAAGATTTTAGTGAATAATTATAAAGAATTTGATGCAATAGTAAATAAATTAAGACCTTTTGAGGCAGTTGTGGTTCTTTGCTAGAAATTGTTAGGTATTTTTGAATAATTTAGTTAATTCTTTGTTATATTGCAACAAGGAAAATGATATTTTACTTGATATTTTTGTAATATTCTGCTAAAATAATGTCTATAAGGTAACTGAAAAACTAATTAAAGGAGAGAAAAATGAAAAAAAACTATCTTAAATCACTTTTAGCATTGGGCTTATCTGCGTCAATGCTTGTAGCCTGTGGCAGTACGGGTGGTGCAACTGGTTCAAAGGCAACAACTGATTCTGCTGCAAAATCAGCAGCTTCAACAGCTTCAACAGCTGCAAGTACAGCAACATCATCTGCACCTGCAAGCAATGGAGAGGCAGTTCGCCTTGTAAATGGAAAAATTGAAATTGACAAGCAGCTTCAGGCAGCTGCAAAGCTTTTCAAAGAGAAGACAGGACAGGAAGTAATTGTTGAGTCGATGGGTGGCGGTGTTGATATTCAGGGACAGATTAAGAGCTACTTCGCAGCAGATAATATGCCTGATATGTTCGTTGTTAATGGTGATGGCGATTACAAGAACTGGGAAGGAAAATGTGTGGATCTGAGTGATTGTAAGTTTGCACAGGATACAGACTTTGGTTATAAGGATAAAAATGATGGAACTTTAGTAGGTTTCCCTTATGCAGTTGAAGGTTATGGTATTACTTACAATGCAGACATACTTGAAAAAGCGGGCATTGATCCTGCTTCACTTATAAGCTATGATGCATTTAAGGCAGCTTTTGAAAAACTTGACAGTATGAAGGCTGAACTTGGTCTTGATGCAGTAGCATCAGTGGCTGCTGAGTCAGGTCAGATGTTCTGGTCAACAGGAAACCATATCTTTGGTTATTATTATAGTGGCGGTCTTCAGAGAGGAGACAACTCTCTATTAGATAAGGCTTTGGCAGGTGAGTTTGATAAGGCAAGACTTACAGAGTTTGCAGATATGGTAGAGCTTTTATTTAAGTATGCAGATCAGCAGGTACTTCTTTCAGGTACTTATGATGATCAGCTTGCTAAATGGGCTCAGGGTAAGACAGCATTTATTACTCAGGGTAACTGGGTTGATCCTTCACTTAGTAAGTACAATGTTTCATTTAAGTGTGGAATAGCACCTCTTGCTTTTACTAAGGCAGATATGCCGAATGTACTTGCAGACTGCCCATCTTGGTGGTGTGTGTACAAGGATAGTAAGAATATACAGGCTTGTAAAGATTTCTTCGATTTCCTTGCTACAACAGATGAAGGTCAGTCGATTTTAGTTAAAGAGGCAGGAATGATTTCTCCTTATAAGAGCAGTACAATCCTTCCTAAGGCTCCTCTTGCTACAAGTCTTAAGACTTATGTAGATGCCGGAAAGACATCTTCTTGGGCTTGGTCAAATATGCCTGAAGGCATAGCTCAGAATGCTTTCGGTTTAGTATTTGAGTCATTTGCAAAGGGAGATCTTGATAAGGCAGCTTTTGTAGAGGCAATGCAGACAGCACTTTCTGATTATATTGCAAATAATAAATAATTTGTAAGCTAAATATTTTAATATGGGCGATCGGTTTTCCGTACGCCCATATTTTTAAAATATGACACAGGCTTTCAAAAGGAGGCTTTAATGAAGAGTGGAACAAGAAAAGCACTATTTGGAGGAATGGCGGCAATAGGTATTATACTTACCGTTATTTCGTTAGTTATGGTATTTGGTGGGGGGAAGAATGAGTTTCGTGGGGTTATTTTTATAGTGGGTATTTGTATGGCAATTTTAGGCATATTAAAATTTCCTAATGTGTATCATACAAAGATAGTGAATATTGTATTTATTTTTCCAATGTTGTTTACTTTTTTTGTGACAGTTATGTTACCGTTTATGCTCGGTATATACTATTCTTTTACAGACTGGAATGGTGTAGAGGCTAAGAATTTTATCGGTATAGCAAATTATATAACTATGTTTAGGCAGATGGATTTTGTCTATTCATTTGTAATTACTTCTATATTTACAATATTAAATATGATATTGGTAAATGTGGTTGCGTTTTTACTTGCTCTTTTATGTACATCTAAAATAAAAGGTAGAGATTTCTTTAGAGCAGCATATTTTCTGCCTAATCTTATTGGTGGACTTGTACTAGGATATGTATGGCAGTTTATTTTTAATAAAGTTTTAACAATGGTTTTAGCAGGTTCAAAATCAATGCTTACAGATCCTAACCTCGCACTTGCAGCTATTCTTATTGTAAGTACATGGCAGTACGCAGGATATATTATGATGATTTACATAACAGGTCTTCAGACTATACCTAAATCTGTAATGGAGGCATCAGGAGTAGATGGAGCAGATGGAGTAACAACACTTTTTAAAATTAAAATTCCAATGATAGCCAATACTTTTACTGTATGTACCTTCCTTACTTTGGTAAGTTCGTTTAAACAGTTTGATCTTAATATTTCTATTACAAATGGTGCTCCTGCCAGAGTATTAGGGGCTAAGATTGTTCAAGCAACCGAGTTCTTAGCATTGAATATTTATACTACAGCAATTAGAAAAAATAATTATGCACTGGGTCAGACTAAAGCGGTTATATTCTTTATTATACTTGCCATAGTTTCTCTTACGCAGGTAGTTATAAGTAAGAAGAAGGAGGTGGAATTATAATGAAACCTGAAAAAAATAGAAATTTTATTGCCACAATTATTGCTACAATAATTGCAATTTTTGTATTATTCCCATTCTTCTTGGTTGTTATTAACTCAGCAAAGTCAAGTACTGATATAGTAGTCAGTCCTATTAATTTTCCTAAGAATTGGGGACAGATGCTTGAAAATATGAAGAATGTAATAAATAATGCAAACTTCAATTACTGGAGTTCATTCAAGAGCTCTATTATAATTACAATAGTGTCACTTGCTTTACTTACGGTATTTTCCTGTATGGCAGCCTGGGTACTTAGTAGAAATGAAAAGAAGAAATGGTCTGCCGTTATCTTTCTTGTTTTTGTAGCAGCTATGGTTATTCCTTTTCAGGTAGTTATGTTACCTATCCTTACTATATTTAAGAATATTAGTAATTATTTAGGCATACCTATGCTTTCGTCTTATACAGGACTTATTTTTGCTTACCTTGGATTTGGAGGTTCAATGTCAATCTTTATATTCCATGGCTTTGTAAAGGGTATTCCAAAGGAACTTGAAGAGGCGGCAAGAATTGATGGCTGTACTCATGAGCAGATTTTCTTTAAGATAGTTTTTCCGCTTATGAAACCTGTACAGATGACAGTCCTAATTCTTAATGGACTTTGGATATGGAATGACTACCTCCTGCCATCTATAATGCTTGGTCTAAATGGTAAGATTAAGACACTTCCTATCGCAGTAAGCAGTTTCGTAGGTTCTTATGTAAAACAGTGGGATCTCATTCTTACTGCAGCTTTCCTTGCTATGATACCTATAATTATTCTCTTCTTATTTGCACAGAAACAGATAATCAAGGGTATGATGGAGGGTGCTATAAAATAAATAAAGTTTTGTACCCAATTACCTAAGAATTTATAGTGTATAAAAACTTACTAATTAATAGGCAAAATATCGTTTCAGCTATGATTTTTTATAGATACCTATATTTTGACTATTTATGAAAAAAATCAACATAAACATTTATCTGTTTATGTTGATTTTTTGTATATTATATACTTTATTTAACTTCTAAGATTACTGCCTGATAAGGTTTGAGTTTTATTTCACAATCATTTACAAACTCTACGCCATCAATATTAGAAAGAAGAGTTGCGACAGCTTTCTTCTCTAATTTGACAGTTTTTTCACAATTATCAAAATTACCCAGTACAAGTAAGGTCTGATTTTCACCATTTCTGTAAAATGCCATAAGATTATGTTCATTTTCAAGATAAGGAACAACTTCTCCATAGACTATGGTTTCTTTATAAGTCTCATTTTTTCTGAGTGCAGTAAGTTTCTTATAGTAGCTAAGCACTGATTTTTTATCATTTATCTGAGATTCAACATTAATTTTGGTGTATTGAGGATTTACTCTAAGCCAAGGAGTACCCGTTGTAAAGCCTGCATTTTTACTATCATTCCACTGCATAGGAGTTCTTGCATTATCCCTGCTAAACTTTTTAACAGCATTGAATGCCTCTTCAGGAGATAAGCCTGATTCAAGGGCTGTCTGATATTCTCCTATGGTAGAAATATCATCTATTTCTTCCATGCCTGTAAAATCTGTATTTTCCATACCGATTTCCTGTCCCTGATAGATGAATGGAAGACCCTTCATCATAAACTGCATAGTTCCAAGGAGTTTTTTGGAGTCATCATTTATGTCACAACACTGTAGATAATGGCTTACACCTCTTGGCTCATCATGGTTTTCTATTATTGTAGAAATATAACCTAAATCGCCTACCCTCTTTTGTGTTGTAAAACAGCATTTTTTATAGTCGTCTGGAGTTATAGGTTTTGCAGCATACCACCCCTTATCACTCTTTCCGAATATAGTTTCTTCAAAGTCAAACATAGTTGAGAAATGTCCCTCATCACCTATGAAGATAGGAATATCCTCAGTTCTGTCTGTAAATACCTCGCCTACTGTAAAAGCATCATGTTTATCAAAGGTATTTTCCCTTAATTCCTGTAAATATTTATCTGCATTTTTTGCATCTTCAAGCATTTTTGCACAAATAACAGTTCCGTCTTCTCTGTCAGGAGGATAGTTATAGGCTGTAAATGGAAGAGCTTTGCTTATATTCATAATGGCATCTACTCTAAATCCTGCAAGTCCTTTATCTAACCACCAGTTAATCATTTTGTAGATTTCTTCTCGGAGTTTTGGATTTTCCCAGTTTAAGTCAGGCTGTTTTTTATGGAAGAGATGAAGATAGTATTTATCAGTACCATCAATTTTCTCCCAAGCACTTCCCCCAAAGTAGGAACGCCAGTTATTTGGAGGATTGCCGTTTACACCATCTTCTATAAAGAAATATTTTGCATACTCACTATCCAAATCTTCCATAGCTTTCTTAAACCACTCATGTTCATCGGAACAGTGGTTTATAACCAAGTCCATAAGAATATACATATTTCTTTTTTTTGCCTCTGAAAGCAATTCATCCATATCAGCCATACTGCCAAAACGAGGATCTATATCATAATAATCAGCTATATCATAGCCCTGATCGGCAAGAGGAGATGGGTAACAAGGAGAAAGCCATATAATATCTACTCCTAAATCTTTCAAATAATCAAGTTTATTAATTACACCTCTTAAATCACCTATTCCATTTCCCTTAGTATCCAAAAAGCTTTTTGGATAAATCTGATATGCAACCTTCTCGTGCCACCATTTTCTCTTCATTAATTGCCTCCATTAAATTTTAATATGAAATGATAATACAGGATACAAGGCTATATATCAAGTTAAATCTTGAAAAAATTAGTATCAAATGTTATCATGTGAACATATTTTAACCCCAATTATTCACGAAACATCTTGTGACCTATGGCATGAATAATTTTGGGGTTCAAGGGGAGGATTTTATGAAAAAAAGAATCAATGTATTTTTTATGGTATTACTATTAGGCGTTTTATCTGTAATTATGCCTTTAAGTGAAGTGGTTCCGGTTGCTGCTGCCAGTCTAACTGTTAAGCTGCATTACCACAGGAAAGATGGAAAGTATGAGGGCTGGAACGTATGGATGTGGGATGAGGGCGGTGACGGCAAGGCTTATGACTTCAATAAAGAAGGAAAAGACATGATTGCAACCAAGGATGTCGCACCGGGGGCTGCAAAGGTCGGCTTTATTATAAGAAAGGGTGAATGGGAAGAAAAAGACTTCAATGGTGATCAGTTTATTGATTTATCTGACATGGTTTCAGGTACAGTAGATGTTTTTGTAGAATCAGGCAAAGAAGGCTTTGAGAAAAAGAACAGCAAGGATGCTGTAACAGGAATCAAGGTTTCACAGGCAAAATATAATGGAGATATAAATATTGCTGTTACAATGACTGGTAAAGTTAAAGAAGACCTTATGAAGGCATTTAAAATTAAGCCTGAGGTTAAGATAAAGGCTGTTGAAGAGGGAAGTGATAATTTATATTCTATTATACTCGACAAAGCTTTGGATGCAGGTGGGAATTACAGTATTATTTATGACAAAAATGAGTATAAAATCATTATGCCTAATTTTTATTCTACCCAAAAATTTGAAGAAGAATATACCTATACAGGTGATGATTTAGGTGCTGTTTGGACAAAGGATAAGACTGTTTTTAAGGTATGGGCTCCAACAGCTAAGTCTGTAAAGATTAATTTATATAAGTCAGGTACAGTAGGGACTGATGATTTAATCGAAACAATAGATATGAAATCTGATATAAATGGTACTTGGATAGCTGAAAAACAGGGTGATTTAAATGGTGTGTATTATACTTATACTGTTGAGGTAAATGGTAAAAAATCAGAAACCTGTGATCCTTATGCAAGAACTACAGGTGTAAACGGTGACAGGGCTATGATAATTGACTTGTCTTCTACCAATCCTGATGGCTGGGATAGTGATAAAGATCCAAATTCAGGAAAAAATATTACAGATGCTACCATATATGAGATTCATATAAGGGATCTTTCTTCTGATAAAAGCTCAGGGATTAAAAATGTTGGTAAATTCCTTGGATTAACTGAAACAGGTACTAAAACCTCTTCCGGTATTCCAACAGGTCTTGATCATATTAAAGACCTTGGAATTACTCATTTACATATATTGCCGTTTTATGACTATGGCTCAGTAGATGAGACAAAATTAGATAAACCTCAGTTTAACTGGGGATATGATCCTAAAAACTACAATGTGCCTGAGGGTTCTTACTCAACTGATCCTTATAAAGGGGAAGTCAGAGTGAAGGAAGCTAAACAGATGATTCAAACTTTGCACAAAAACGGCATAAGTGTAGTTATGGATGTTGTTTATAACCATGTGCATAATGCAGGTGATTTCTGCTTCAATGTACTTGTTCCGGGATATTTTTCGAGAATAAGCAGTGACGGCAAGTATTCAAATGGTTCAGGCTGTGGTAATGATACTGCTTCTGAAAGGTCTATGGTTAAAAAATATATTGTAGATTCTGTTTTATATTGGGCTGATGAGTACCATATTGATGGTTTTAGATTTGATTTAGTAGGATTAATTGATACAGATACAATTAACGAAGTTGTTGAAAAAGTACATGAAAAGCATCCTAACGTAATTTTTTACGGTGAAGGCTGGACTATGCAGACAGACGTGACTAAGGGTGGTTATGCTATGACTACTCAAGCCTATTCAACAAAAACACCTAAATTTGCATTTTTTAGTGACACAATTAGGGATTTGCTAAAAGGAAGTGTATTTTCAGATACAGAGCCCGGTTATGTTACAGGCGCAGTAGAACAGGAAGAAAAATTGACAAACTGCTGGATGGGTGCTGCTCCATGGTGTAAAACTCCTTCTCAGACCGTAAACTATGCATCCTGCCATGATAACAATACTTTATTTGACAGAATTACTATGACTCTTCCTAAAGTTTCTGAGGCTGATAGGATTAAAATGAATAACTTAGCCGCTGCTATATATATGACTGCTGAAGGTATACCTTTTATGCAGGCAGGTGAGGAAATGTTAAGAACCAAGGACAAAGGTGATGGAACTTATGAACATAACAGCTACAGCTCACCTGATTCAATTAATAGTATTAAATGGGATACCTTAGATAATGAGGTTTATAAAGATGTATTTAAATACTATAAAGGCCTTATTGCATTTAGAAAGGAACATTCAGTATTAAGGTTTACTAATCCTGATGATGTCAAAAACAATATTACTCCGGTCGAAGGTTTGGAAAAAAATGTTGTTGCCTTTAATATTAAGGGTGGTATAAATGATGGTTTGTTCGTTATTTTCAATCCTAATAATCATGAAACTAAGGTCAATCTTCCGGAAAGTTACTGGAATATTTGTATAAATGACAAAAAAGCAGGAACTGATGTTATAGAGACAGTTACAGGTGAAGTTAAGGTAGCTCCGATTTCTGCAATGGTACTTGTAAAATCTGATGTAAAAAGTTCGACTGAGGCTGAAACCGGTAGTAAAGATATTAGTAGTGTAGTAGATAATGAGACAAAAAATGAGACATCATCAAATAATGAAGGTGGTAATAGAAGCTTATTTATAATTTTAGGCATTGTTGTTGTTTTAGGAATTATAGTAGTATCATTAAACAGGAAAAATAAAAAATAACCTCCAAGTAATTTGCTTTAAATATGTAACTTATTGAGCCACCTTGATAATGAGGTGGCTTTTACCTTATTGCCTTTAGCCGGTATAAATGTTAAGGCAAATAAATAAAATGAAATAATCATAGTTGAAAAATTTAATATTAAATGTTAAGATATAGAGATGACTTTAAGAAATGATTTTAAATGTAAACAGCCCTATGGAGGATTAGATATGAAAACTTATGGAGTTAATGAGTTAAGAAGAATGTTTCTTGAGTTTTTTGAACAGAAGAAACACCTTAAAATGAATAGTTTTTCGCTTGTACCACATAATGATAATAGTCTGCTTATTATAAATTCAGGTATGGCACCGCTCAAACCTTATTTTACAGGTCAGGAAATACCACCAAGTACAAGGGTCTGTACCTGCCAGAAATGTATCCGTACAGGTGATATAGATAATGTTGGTAAAACTGCAAGACATGGTACCTTCTTTGAAATGCTGGGAAATTTTTCTTTTGGGGATTATTTTAAAGAGGAGGCTATTCCTTGGGCTTGGGAGTTCCTTACTGAAACAGTGGGTATTCCTGCTGACAGGCTTTATCCATCAGTCTATGTAGATGATAATGAGGCTTTTGAAATTTGGAATAAGAAGATGAATATTCCTGCTGAGAGAATATTCAAGTTTGGCAAAGAGGATAATTTTTGGGAGCATGGCTCAGGTCCTTGCGGTCCTTGTACAGAGATTTACTTTGACAGAGGCGAGAAGTATGGTTGTGGTAAACCTAGCTGTACTGTAGGTTGCGATTGTGACAGATATATGGAAGTATGGAATGTCGTATTTTCACAGTTTGATAATGATGGTAAGGGCAATTATTCAGACCTTGAGCAGAAGAATATCGATACTGGTATGGGACTTGAAAGACTTGCAGTAGCAGTACAGGATGTTGATTCCATCTTTGATGTAGATACACTTTTAGCACTCAGAAACAAGGTTTGTGAAATAGCAGGTAAAAAGTATAAGGATAATGAGAAAAATGATATCTCAATCCGAGTAATTACCGACCATATCCGTTCAGCAACATTTATGATATCTGATGGAATTATGCCTTCAAACGAAGGAAGGGGCTATGTGCTTAGAAGAATAATCAGAAGAGCTGACAGACATGGGAAGTTACTCGGCATAGATGGAGCTTTTCTTGTAGGACTTGCTAAAGCTGTAATTGCAGGAAGTAAAGACGGTTATCCTGAGCTTGCTGAGAAACAGGATTTCATATTAAATGTAATAGAGCAGGAAGAAGAAAAATTTGAAAAGACAATAAATCAGGGACTTGAAATACTTGAGGGCATACAGAAGGATATGGAGGCTAAGGGCATAAAGACTATGTCCGGTGAAGACGCCTTTAAGCTTTATGATACCTATGGTTTCCCAATCGACTTAACTAAGGAAATTCTTGAAGAAAAGGGAATGGATATAGATGAAGAAGCCTTCAAACAGGCTATGAAGGTACAAAAAGATACTGCCAGAAATGCAAGAAAAACCACAAGCTATATGGGAGCAGATGCTACTATATATGAGCAGATTGATCCTGCTATTAACTCTGAGTTCATTGGATATGATAAGACAGAGGCAGAAGGAAAAATAGTTGCTCTTGTAAGTGTTAATTCAGATGAAGATGGAGAAGAAAGTGCTATATCAGAGGCTCTTACAGACGGAATGACAGGAGCTATAATTACTGATGTTACCCCATTTTATGCTACAAAGGGCGGACAGCTTGGGGATATTGGTGTAATTACAGTTGGTGATTCTGTATTTGAAGTAAAAGATACTACACCTGTAGCAGGCTCTAAAATAGCCCATATTGGTCAGGTTATAAAGGGTATGTTTAAGAATGGTGATGTAGTTACTCTTAATGTTGATGCTGAAAATCGCATGGCTACTTGTAGAAACCACAGTGCTACCCATCTTTTGCAAAAAGCTCTTCGTGAAGTGCTCGGAACCCATGTTGAGCAGTCCGGTTCTTATCAGGATAGTGGAAGAACAAGATTTGACTTCAGTCACTTTAAGGCTATGACTCCTGAGGAAATTAAGGCAGTTGAGAAGCTTGTAAATGATAAAATAGCAGAGTCACTTCCTGTTGATACAAAGGTTATGTCAGTTGAAGATGCTAAAAAGAGTGGAGCCATGGCACTTTTTGGAGAGAAATACGGTGAAGAGGTTCGTGTAGTTGGCATGGGAGAGTTCTCTAAGGAATTTTGTGGTGGTACTCATGTAAAAAACACCGGAATGATAGGGCAGTTTAAGATTATTTCTGAAAGTGGAGTAGCAGCAGGAATAAGAAGAATTGAGGCTATTACAGGTAACAATGTACTTAAGTATTATGAAAACCTTGAAAATACAATTGCTGAAGCTGCTAAAATGCTTAAGGCAAGCCCTGATAAGCTTGTAGAAAAGGCTAAGCATCTTATGGAAGAACTTAAAGCTCTTCAGAGTGAGAATGAATCGCTTAAAAATAAGGCTGCTAAGGAAGCTCTCGGTGATGTTATGGACAAGGTTGTAGAGATTAGTGGAGTTAAGGTACTTGCAGTTGACATCCCTGATACTGATGGTAATGAACTTAGGACACTTGGTGATGAGCTTAAGAATAAACTTGGTGAAGGACTTGTATTTCTGGCCTCTGCTAAAGACGGAAAGGTAAGTCTTGTAGCTATGGCCACTGACGGAGCTGTAAAGGCAGGAGTTCATGCAGGTAATCTTATCAAGGCTGTTGCACCTATAGTCGGTGGCGGCGGCGGTGGTCGTCCTAATATGGCTCAGGCTGGCGGTAAGCTTCCTGAGAAGATAGATCTTGCTGTAGAAGCTGTTGCTGATGAAGTAAAGAAACAGTTAGATGCTTAATCTGAAAATTTTAATTTTACAATAATGCATATAATAGAAGTCACTATAATTTTTTCTGTATTTTTATAGTGGCTTCTTTTATAAATTTATTGTTAAATATATTGTATTTTTTAAATGTATATTGTAATATATAAATATAATATTTTTAATTTTAGGGAGGTACAATATGGCACTTGTAGCGAATGTATTAAATAACTTAATCCCTATTTCTAATTTTAATAAAGGTCAGGCATCAAAAATATTTGACAGGCTCAGTGTAGAGAAAGAATTGGTTGTTTTAAAAAATAACCAGCCATCTGCAGTTATATTATCAACAGATGAGTATTTAAGACTTACTGAAATAGAGGAAGAATATTTTTTGCTTTTAGAAGCAAACAAAAGAATAGAAAGTAATACTTGTGAAAAAACTATATCAATGAGTGAAATTATGTCAAATTTAGGAATAACAGATGCTGAACTTTTAGAAAGTGAGGATGTTGATATAGAATGATATGGAAGATAGAATTCATAAAAGAAGCTGAACAGGATTTAAAACATTTAGATCATTCTATACAAATACAGGTTTTAAAAGGAATAAATAAGGTAAGCCAGAATCCTCTGCCGGTAAGTGAGGGCGGATACGGAAAGCCGCTTGGACATAAATTAGGAATTAATCTTACAAATTTAATGAAAATAAAGTTTAAAAATATTGGAATAAGAGTTGTATATAGAATAGAAATTACTGAAACTGTTATGAAAATTATTGTAATTTCGGCAAGAACAGATGAACAGGTGTATAAAGAAGCTGCTAAAAGAAAAGATAAGTAAGTTCGAAATTTCCGATGTTTTACGAATAATTTGGATAAACTCAGCAGATTATCTTCGTCATATATATTTGAGTTTGTAATTGTTGTAAAAACTTAAAATGAATGGGGGGGAGAGGCTATGAAAACAGAGAAAGAAATAAAAATAATGTTAAGCAAAGAACAGTACGATGAAATAAATGATTACTTTGAATGGGACGATGAATTTGTTCAAACCAATTATTATTATTCTGAGGATATCGAAATTGAAACAAATGAGGAAGTAACATTTAGAGTTAGAGTTAAAAATAAAAAGAAAATACTTCAAATAAAGATTCCAGAAGAAAAAAATAAATCATTACATATAAAAAAAGAATATGAAAAAGAGTTAAATACAGTTCCACAAATGTTTTTAGGAAAAAGCTTAAATGAAATTGTTGGAGTAGATAGATTCAGTGATGTTTTTTTGATAGGAGACTTAACAACTAATCGTAAGTTGAAAAAACAATCAGATGGAATTGAAATATGTCTAGATAGAAATAAATATTTGGGATTAGAAGATTATGAACTAGAAATAGAATTTAAGGAAGAATATCCCACAGGTATTGTTAAAATACTTGAAAATAAGGGTATTACAACAGCAAAAGAGACTTCTGGGAAATATAGCCGATTTAACACTGCAAGAAAAAGTAGTTGCTTATAACATTCATAGACGAATTAAAAAATGTAGTAATTAGTTTTTTGGTTTAGATAGTAGAATTGATAAAAGGCTAGAGAGTTTGTTATATGAATAAAATGCAGAATTTAATTTATTTCTGTAGAAAGTTCTAGAATTCAAATTAAAGAAATGGGTTGACGTTTACAAGTTATTTTAAAATTAAAGAATTAATATAGCAATATTGTAGAGAAAGGGGCATGTAATGAAAAAAGGACAGTTTATTAATGTAGAGGGCATAGATGGTGTTGGAAAAACTTCCTGCGTCAAGGCGCTTTGTGAAAAATTAGAGGAAACACAAAAAGTTATATATATTAAATGAAATTTGAATTAGAGGATGCTGAAATACAGAAGTTAATTATGTCCGATTTATACCTTGGTTCTTTAATTATTTATATAGGAACTGCTGAATTACATTTGGAACCTGATGGGTTTAAGTGTTTAGTAAAATATATTATAGGACAACAGATTAGTGATAAGGCTCGTGAAACTATTTGGTTAAGATTATGTGATATTTTACCTGAGTTAACTCCAGAGGCTATATTGGTCAAGGAAGATTCAGAGATTCAAGGTATTGGAATTTTTAATCGTAAAGTAGAATATATTAAAAACTTGGCAAATGCAATTGTTAATAAACTGGTTGATTTTGAAAATTTAAGATTGTTAACAAATGAAGAGATTATTACTCAGTTAACTGAACTGAAAGGAATTGGTAGATGGACTGCTGAAATGTATATGATTTTTTCATTAGGACGTTTAGACGTTCTTTCTACTGGGGATGGAACTATAAAGCGTACGATTCAGTGGATGTATAATCTAGAAAAAATACCTTCCTCAAAAGAAATAAGTGTATTATTTGAAAAGAAAAAATGGGGACAGAGTGCTACAATCGTGTCCTTTTATTTATGGGAAGCTATCGCACATAATTTAACTGTTTTTCCGTTTGCTTCAAAAATATTGAATGGAGGCGAATAGATGGAAAAAGATTCTGTTTTTTGGATGAAGATGGCAATTGATGTTGCTAATCTGGCTAAAATTGATTGCTTACATGTTGGTGCGGTATTGGTTTCTATTAATAATGATTTAATTTGTACTGCGGCAAGTGGTGAAATATTATTTCAAGATTGGAAAACAACGCTTATTAATAAATTAAAAGCGAACGATTCAAAAGAACAAATAGGTGCATTGTTTTTAACTGTTAATACAATTTCGTCTGATAAAATTTTTGATTTGAAAGATTTAAGAAATTATATTGCAATAAACCATATATATATTGGATTACCTGATCCTAATTTGAATGAATATTTGGATGAGGATCCTGTTCTGAGTGATATGAATGTTCAGAGATTTTCGGAGAATTTACAGTTAGAAATTTTGCAGCAAAATTTAGATTATTATATAAGAAGTTCTCAAAATATTCAGAATAGTCCATATTATTCAAATTTTCGAATAGGCACAATGATTAGAAGAGAGTTAAATGAATTGGGATATTACATTTCAGAGATTGAATTAAGAGAACATAATTCAAAGAATAGATTAGTTAATTTACTAATACAAAAATATTCTTTAGAAAAATTTTTTGCAAAAGAATTAGTGGAGAAAATTATTTCAGAGGGTTTTAATAAAAAATATGGGCATTATGAGTATATACATGATACAAGAATACTGAAAAATTGGGAAGAATCATTTTGGGAGATTTATAGGCAAACTACTAATAAAAATATAATTGATGCAAGTATTTTAAATGTTGGTGTCGGTGGTGGAAATGAGGCAAAATCTTTATTTTATAGATGTAATAACATAACATATGTAGATATAGCCACAGCAGGGTTATTAAAAATCAAAAAAGAGAATCCTAAAGCTAATATTTTAGTTACAAGTGCAGAGAATTTATCAACTATTTTAAATGAAAGTCAAGATATTTATATTTCATTACGAACATTCAATTCGTCATACTTTGATATATATGAATCGATTATGGAAGCCTATAGAGTATTAAGGCACAGTGGTTCAATTATTTTATCTATTGCAAATGGATTTCTTGATTTAGAAAAAAAAGAATATACTGGGATTGATTATTCCAAAGAGTTTTTTTGTAGACATATATAGAGGACTGCATACAGCTAATGATATACGAAGATATCTTGACAAAGCAGGGTTTCAGGAGATAAGATTTTATTCTGCTAATACGGAACTATATCTTACAGCCCATAAATAGGACAAACGTTTATATTTTGGGGTAATAAATCGAAAAGAAGAAGGAGACTTATGACGAATCAAAAATCTTTTTCAGAGAATGTAAAAGATTGGCATAAATATTTATCTAAGATTGATCTAACTGTTCCGTCTGGATATCAAATCCTTAATCCATTTGAAGGAACAGGGCAACAAAAAATAAGAGTTAGCGTAGAGCTTTTTTACCAGCATTTTTATCATGATAAAAATCCGAGAAGAATTATAATAGGAAGTTCCCCCGCAAGGAGGGGCTCAGCACTTACAGGTATTCCTTTTGAAGATTCTGATAGGATAGCAAAAATTACAGGAATGAAAACAGAGAATTATCATATTCAAAAAGGTTCAAGCAATTTTTTGGAACGCGTGATGGAAGAATTTGGTGGTATAAAAAAATTTTATTCTACATTTTATATGACATTTGTATGTCCTGTTGGAATCGAGAAGAGAAGTGATAAGGGACGGCTAACGAATGTTAATTATTATGAAAATAAAAAATTATTATTGAGTTTACAAACAACCATAATAGAATCTTTGAAAATGCAACTAGATTTTGGAATTGATAATTCGACATGTTATTGTATTGGAAGTGGAGAAAATTATAAATATTTAACTCGTTTAAATTCAGAGTTTCGTTTTTTTGAAAGGATTATTCCTTTGGAACATCCAAGATTTATTATGCAGTATAATTCAAATAAAACTGAGTATTATTTAAAAAAGTATCTTGATGCATTAATGGAGAGAAAAATATAAGATAAAAATAGTAAAGAGGAGAATTAATCAATGATAAAAGAAAAGAAGTATTATTTGCACTGTAATGATAGTGGGATAGGAGTATATGAAAAAAAGAGAAGTTCGAGGAGCTTTTTCATATAAATAGTGACTTTGTGACTGATCCGTTTTCGATACTTATTATCATAAAGGAAGTTTTCTCCAAGTTAGGATTTAATGATGCTACTTTGGACAGTAAATGTTTTCGGTTGTATGCTACAGATGTGTTTGGGGATATTAAATAATGAAAATACTTATAGTAGAAGATGATAATGATATTGCTGAAATCCTTGCTGATGAGCTTTCTGTATGGGGATATGATACAGTCTGCGTAAAGGATTTTAACAATGTACTTGATGAGTTTAAGTCTGAAAAGCCTGAAATTGTGCTTATGGATATAATTTTGCCTTATTTTAACGGTTTCTATTGGTGTCAGAAAATCAGGGAAATCTCAAAGGTTCCTCTTATGTTTATTTCTTCAAAGAGTGAAGATATAGACATAGTTCAGGCTATGCAGTTTGGCGGAGATGATTATATAGTTAAGCCGATAAATATTCAGATAGTAAGGGCTAAAATTGTTGCTCTTCTTAGAAGAAGTTATGATTTTGCAGAAGAAACTGATTATTTAGCCTTTGGAAATGTAAAACTTTTGCTTTCGGCTGCAAAGATTGAATTTATGGGAAAGGCTGCAGAGCTTACCAGAACTGAGCTTATGATACTTGAAACTCTTTTTAAGGATAAGGGAGCTGTATCAAAGCGTGATAAAATAATGGATAAATGCTGGCAGGAAGAGAATTTTATAGATGATAATACCCTTGCGGTAAATATGACAAGGCTTCGCAAAAAGCTGGCTGAGATAGGGCTGGATGACTTTATACAGACCAAAAAAGGAATAGGATATTTTTTGAATAATAAATTATTTTAAGATAAAAAGTAAAGTATAAACAAAGAGAGTTTGATTATAGGTTAAGAGATGATAAGTATAATAAAAAAATTCATTCTGACTAAACTGCCTGAAATTATAATCTTTTTTGCCTTGCTTTTGCTGTTTAGACTGATTTTTGCTTTAGGGAGTTTAGAAATTTCATTTTATAAAATCGGCTTTGAGATAGCTGTATTCGGTTTTGCTATTTACCTGATAATTGCCTTTTTCTCCTACAAAGAAGAGCTTTCCTTAAAAGCAGAAAATGAGAGGCTTTTGGAAGAAAATAAAAGACTTCATATGAGTATAATTTCAGGCAGGAGGGAGCTTAAAGATTATTTTTCACTTTGGGTACATCAGGTTAAAACACCTATAACCGCTGCCAAACTGATACTTGATAATAATGTGGATGACAGGGAAACAAAGGTTAAAGCTCAGATTATGTATATAGAGCAATACTGCGATATGGCAATAAATTATCTCAAGCTGATGAATACCGAAACCGATATGGATATAGCAGAATTAAACTTAGATGAGATAATCAAATCAATTCTTAAAAAATATTCTACTATTTTTATATTAAACCATATTACGCTAAATTATGAACCTATAGTAGAAACAGTGATTTTAGATGCAAGGTGGCTAAACATTATGATAGAGCAATTTGTTTCAAATGCCTTAAAATATACTAAAAAAGGAAGTGTGACTATAAGTTATGACAAGAAAAACTCTGTTCTTTATATCAGGGATACAGGTATAGGCATACGCTCAGAGGATATACCTAAGATATTTGACAGGGGATATTCCGGATTAAATGGCAGAATGAATGAGAAATCAAGTGGTTTGGGACTTTTCCTTGCAAAAGAAATAGGAAAGAGGTTATCTATAGAAATAACGGTTAATTCAGAAGTCGGAAAAGGAAGTGAGTTCGGACTTCATTTCAATCTTTCAAAATTGTAAGATTAGCTATCTATTTTGTAAGTTAAAATAAATGCAGAAATAAGGCTTGTATGTTATCTTATGTATAGTAAGGTACATACAGGCTTATTTTATTAACTAAGAAATCTCTGCAAAGGATGTACAGCTTGTGATAAAGAAGTTTGCCTTACAGCATGTCTATATTTTAACAAAGGAGAAAAATACAGTGACAATATTAAATCTTGAAAATGTAAAAAAGGTATATAAGACTAAAAGTGTAATAACAGAGGCACTTACAGAGATTAATTTTTCAGCCTCAGAAGGCGAATTTATTTCCATTATGGGAGAGTCAGGCAGCGGCAAAACAACCCTTCTTAACATAATAGCAACTCTTGATAAGGCTACTTCAGGAAATGTCTTTATTAAGGATAAAAACATAGGTCTGTTAAAAGACAGTGAAATAGCAAGTTTCAGAAGAAATGAACTTGGTTTTGTATTTCAGGATTTTAATCTCTTAGACCAGTTTTCAAATAAAGATAATATCTTCCTTCCACTTGTGCTTTCAGGCGTAAGTCCGGATGAAATGGAGGCTAAGCTTGATAAAATTAAGGATATTTTGGGTATTGGAGCTATTCTTGATAAGTTTCCCTATGAAATATCGGGAGGGCAGAAACAGAGAATTGCAATAGCGAGGGCTGTTATAGTAAATCCGAGTATTTTACTTGCTGATGAGCCTACAGGAGCTCTTGACTCAGCTTCAACCGAAATGATTCTTAATTTATTTAGAAAAATAAACGAAACAGGTCAGACTATACTTATGGTAACACATTCTTTAAGAGCTGCTGCTTTTGCAAAGCGTGTAATTTTTATAAAAGACGGTGTAGTATATCATGAGCTTTACAGGGGAGATAAAGAAAGCCTTGAAGAATTTATGGAGAGAATAAATAATTCCCAAAAACAGCTTTTTACATCAAATTATTCACGAAACATCAAGTAAACACATAATTAAAATGGTCTGTGAACTACAAGGGGAAAGAATAATTTGATAAATACGAGGAGATAAAGTAATGAATTTAAAACTTGCGGGCGGCTTTGCAATAAAGAACTTAAAAGCCAACAGATATCTTGAAATACCGTTTATTCTTGCTACAGGTACAATGTTAATTTTATTTAATATAATGGCTTCACTTATGCAGAATGAATATGTACTTACAAGGCATAAGACGCTGCCTACTTTTATAAGTATGGGTATCGGTGTGGCGTTTATATTTACTTTTATATTTGTGGTTTATGCAAACAGATTTCTTATAAAACGCAGAAATAAGGAATTTGCTCTGTATGGTATATTGGGGCTTGAAAAGAAACATATCAGAAAAATAATTTTTATTGAACATATTATTAATTACAGCTTAATTGCATTAATAGCAATCTCAGGCGGATATGTGTTTGGTAAGCTTGCCTTTATGGGGCTTAACAGCCTGATGAAGGATACAGCAGTGAAAATAATGGACTATCCGTTTTCAACTCAGGCTACGGTTATCACACTTGTCTATGTATTTTTCCTATTTGTATTTATATATCTGCTTAATGCTTTATCAATTAAAAATGCTTCTCCTGTGGAGCTTTTAGGCAGGGAACACAGAGGAGAGGGAGAACCAAAGAACAGGCTTGTGCTTTTATTGATTGGCTTAGTATTTTTAGGAGCAGGGTATTATATTGCATTAACTATAAACGGAATACTTAAAAGCCTTTTAGCATTTTTTATTGCAGTTGTCTTGGTAATTATTGCTACATATATCCTTTTCATAACTTTTTCAATATTTATGCTTAAAATGCAAAAGAAAAATAAGAATTTTTATTACAAGGCTAAAAATTTTCTTTCAATTTCAGGCATGATATACAGAATGAAAAGCAGTGCTGTAGGTATAGCCTCTATAGCAATTCTTAGTACAGGAGTTATTGTTACGCTTGCAACTACTCTTTCCATATACGGAAGTATTGAAACTTTGGTGAATTCAACAATGCCAAGGGAATATAGGATAAGTAATGATGAGATAAATATAACTATTGATAATTATAAAGATGAGCAGAAGAAACTTATGGATATTATTACAAAGGCTGCAGGTGGAGAGAAAAATATAGTAAATTCCTTTTCTGAATTAAATTGTATGATATATTCATTGCAAAACGGAAGTGAACTTTTACCGTGCTTAGGTGAAAATATTAATGATTATCACCCTGTACCGGCTATACTTTCTACAATAGATGCTTATAATTTAGAATTTAACCAAAATGTGAAGTTGGCTGATGATGAGGTAATCATTTCTTCTAACAGCAGCAGTCTGCCTATAGAAAGTACTATAAATTTAGGCGGAAAAAATTATAAAACAAAGATAGTGGAAGGACTTGTTCCGGGAAATTTTGCAATAGAAATTTATAAAATCATACTTCCTAATACAAGTACAATGGATGAACTCACAAAATTTTATCTGATGGATAAAAATGATGAGAAAGGCAGTTTCCCTGCACCATTATACATAACTGAACACTTTGATTTAACTACAGATAAGGCAAATTTTGAAAAAGCATTTTTTGCACTTGGTGAAGGCAAATATGAATTGGCTGAAATTTCAGATATAAGGAAGAGTTCTTATGAACTTAATGGTGGTTTTCTTTTCTTAGGAATTATTGTAGGTATTATTTTCCTTTCAGGAACTATGTTGATTACATATTATAAGCAGGTAAGTGAGGGCAGTGAGGACAGGGAGAAATATCAGATTATGAAAAAAGTGGGACTTTCGGATGAACTGATAAAGAAAACTACTGCTTCACAGGTAGTATGGATGTTCTTCCTGCCACTGGCAGTAGCTGTGATACATTCTATAGTTTCTTCAAAAATAATTTACCAGCTTTTAGGTATGTTCGGAGTAAGGAATTTTATGGATTATGGTAGTAATCTTTTGATTGTAGGCGGTGTATTTGCAGTAGTTTATTTTGCTAATTTTAAGATTACCTCTAATGTGTATTATAAACAGGTGAGGTAAGGGAGATGACAATGTGCCTACATTTATTCATTTTATAGGTTTAAGGACTATGTGAAAAGTCGGTTTGAGTAGTAATGAAAAAGTGTAAGTTAACCTTGAAAACTCCCTTAGAAAGATACAAAATATATAAAAGTGTGAGGAAAGATATATGGAGCGATTTATGTTAAATAAGTTCCTTGATTGGAAGGATTCACCTTATCATAAACCGCTGCCAGTGCTTCTGCTGCTTACATCAATACCGACGTAAAGTGTGTTCATAGTTATTACCTTCTCGTTGTAGATTAAAGTGTCCAATCGGCTTGGTAAAACCCATGATCATGGAGCATCGACACCCTCGCATATAAGAATCCGGCTTAAGATGGACAGATGCGAAACCACACTGCTAAATGGTTGTCCATGAACTTAAGCAAACAGCCAGCCGGTTTGAAGCTAACTTCCATGTCAGGGGAACAAACTTTCAATGAAGCAACCATTACTGGTTCAACAGGAGAAAAAAGAAATCTAAAAAAGTGAAGAAGAATAAACTAAAGACCAGCTTAGTGAGATAAGGTACTATTTCACTAAGATTGGTCTTTTTTTTGTGCATTTTGCCTTTTAAATACTGTTTTTTCTGTTAACTTTTACTATTTTAATTTTTAAAAATTGTGGTATAATGTGAACATTTAATGAATACAAGCCGCAAAGCGAAGTATGAATTTAGTGAGAGCGGTATCTAAGCACTTAGTGAAGTCGAGCCTATTTTAGCGAAGACTGAACTTAGTACTTATGATAAAATATACTTGCTATCGGAGAGATAGCTTAATTTTAAGCTTAAAATTTTAGAGTTATAAGAACTAATTATTAGAATTAATTCAATTCAATTTACTATGGTCTTAATTTCAAAATTCAGTAGTAAATCCACACTAAAAATGTTAAAATGTAAGAAAGGAAGTAAATGGAAGACATAATAAAGACAGTAAAATACAAGGCAAAAGACAGTCTCTTTACCTTTATATTTAAGGACATAAAGTATCAGAGAAAACTTTATGCGAGCCTTTATGATGATGAAAAAGATTACTTAGATGAGGACTTTCACCTGATTACATTGGAGAATATCTTTGTAAATGATGTGTATAATGACTTGGGTTTAAGAGTAAAGGACAGGCTGATTATCCTTATGGAAGCCCAGAGTACTTTTAATCCTAATATGGCAGTCAGGTTTCTTATGTATCTTGCAAAGACCTATCAGGATTACATAGTAGCAAATGAAATGGATATTTATGGTACAGCGAGGCTAATTTTGCCAAGACCTGAGTTTGTAGTTGTGTATACAGGAAAAGACAGGCTGGATGTAGAAGATATGAAACTGTCAGACAGTTATATATGTGAAGGCATAGCACCGATAGAACTCAGGGTAAAGATAATAAACTCTGAAAATGTAAGGCAGAATATAATTCAAGAATACATAGGCTTTTGCCAGACTTTTGACCGGTTTAAGAAAGAAGCAAAAACAAATAAAGATAAGTTAAATGCACTTAAAATGACAATTGAGTATTGTATAAGTGAGGGTATATTAAAGGACATACTCTTAGTAAAGAAGAAGGAGGTTGAAGATATTATGATGACTGTATTTTCGCAGGAACAGGCGATGGAATTTGCGTTAAAGGCAAAGTATAGGGAGGGAATAGAAAAGGGAATAGAAAAGGGAATAGAGAAAGGAATAGAACAAGGCAGGGAGCGTGGTGTTAATGAAACTATGCTTAAGGTTTATATTAATTGCCGCAACAAAGGACTGTCTATAGAGGAAAGTGAAGAGATAGTTCATTTTGCGGATAAGGAAAGCTTAAAGCTTGCAGAAGAAGAATATCAGAAGCAGGTTTGATTAAATGGTAAAATTTCAGATGTAAGGCAATGGATTTGGAATAAGATTTCTTTTTTGTAATGTAAAATAAATACAGAGATTAAGCCTGTATATATCTTATTTATAGTGAAACCCAAGTGAGATATTATACAGGTTTATTTTAGGTTTTAATAAATTTAGTCTTTAACAATACATTTTTTCTCACCCACCCCTTGCCAAATTTTGTAAAATAATATATAATAATTACGGAAATATTACAAAATTGTTAAAAGGCTAGGAGAAAAATGAAGATTAAAATAATAACATTTGTTTGTATGATTTTAGCAGGAATGATGCTTAGTGGCAGTAATAGCATAGCTAAGGCTGAGGAAACCGTATCATCAGGTACAGCTATTGAGGCTGAATATAATGAGGAAGATGATGAAGATATGGATGAATTGTCTGATGATGAGGATACAGAAGTAGAAGATGAAGATGAAGATGAGGATGAGCTTGATGCTAATGAGGACGAAACTCCACTTAGTAAGTCTCATAGTAAAAAAACTGCAAAAAAGGAAGAAAAGAAAGCTAACAAAACTCCAAAGTCTGTAATCAAATATACAGATGAAGAATTCAAAATTCTTGTTTGTGTTACCTTTCTTGAGGCAGGAAACCAGTCCTATAAAGGAAAGCTTGCAACAGCAAATGCAGTTATAAACAGGGTGCTTAGCAAGAAATTTCCTAACTCAATAAAAAGTGTAATTTATCAGAAATATGCCGGAAGATATCAGTTTGCGTTATGTGCCCCAGGTGGTAAGCTTGATCAGGCGATGAAAAACTATGGTAAGAATAAGGGTTGGAGAAATGACTATGAAAAGGCCTGCATTGAAGTCTGCAAGGATGCATTGGCCGGCAAGACTGCTACAGATAGAAAATATCATTTTTTTAGGCTCTATTACAAAGGCATTGAAAACTGGAAAGCAGATGGCGTAAAGATAGACGATACATATTATTACAATTATTAAAAGATAAGGTCTCCGGAGAGAATTATTTTCCGGAGATTTTTGTTTTAAATTTAGGAAAGTTTTTTATAATTTCCGATTAATATACAGAGTTTTATATTTTTGGATACATATTTAGGTGATATTGTTGCGACAAAGCTAAAATTATGGTACTATAATTAGGATTGTATATTGAATGGAGGCTACTTTATGGAAGAGAACACAGAGAGAGTATCGAGAAATTTTATTGAGGATATTATTGATAAGGATATATCAGAGGGTAGGACTAAGAAAGTTATAACCAGATTTCCGCCTGAGCCTAACGGATATTTGCATATTGGTCATGCTAAGTCTATTCTTTTAAATTATGGACTTGCAAAACAGTATGGAGGTCAGTTTAATCTTAGATTTGATGATACTAATCCAACTAAGGAAAAGACAGAGTTTGTAGAGTCTATTAAGGCTGATGTTGAATGGTTGGGAGCTGATTTTGAAGACAGATGTTTTTTTGCATCAAATTATTTTGATAAGATGTATGAGGCTGCTATAAGACTTATAAAAAAAGGTAAGGCCTTTGTCTGTGATTTATCTGCTGATGAAATTAGGGAATATAGAGGTACTCTTACAGAAGTAGGTAAAAATTCTCCATATAGAGAACGTAGCATAGAAGAAAATCTTGACTTGTTTGAAAGAATGAAAAATGGAGAATTTCCGGATGGAAGTAAGGTTTTAAGAGCAAAAATTGATATGACCTCTCCTAATATGAACATGAGAGATCCTGTTATTTATAGAATTGCCAGAATGACTCACCATAATACAGGAGATACTTGGTGCATTTATCCTATGTATGATTTTGCACATCCAATAGAAGATGCTGAAGAGGGAATTACTCATTCAATATGTACACTTGAGTTTGAGGATCACAGACCTCTTTATGATTGGGTAGTAAGAGAGCTTGAGTACGAAAATCCGCCTAAGCAGATAGAATTTGCAAAACTGTATCTTACAAATGTGGTAACAGGTAAGAGATATATTAAAAAACTTGTTGACAATGGTATAGTTGACGGTTGGGATGATCCAAGACTTGTTACAATAAGTGCACTTAGAAGAAGAGGCTATACACCGGAGTCAATTAAGTTGTTTATGGAGCTTTCGGGAGTGACTAAGAGTAATGCATCTTCAGATTATGCAATGCTTGAGTATTGTATCAGAGAAACTCTTAAGCTTGAGAAGAAACGAGTAATGGCTGTGCTTGATCCTGTTAAACTGGTAATTGAAAATTATCCTGAAGGTGAGACTGAGTGGCTTGATGCTCCACACAATCTTGAAAATGAGGCTTTAGGCAGTAGAAAACTTGCTTTTGGCAGAGAACTTTACATAGAGCGTGAGGATTTTATGATAGATCCACCTAAGAAATACTTCAGACTTTTTCCGGGAAATGAAGTAAGACTTATGAATGCTTATTTTGTAACCTGTACAGGCTATGATGTAGATGAGAATGGCTTAGTTACAGAAATTAGATGTACCTATGACCCTGAAACCAAGAGTGGGAGTGACTTTAATAGTAGAAAGGTTAAGGGTACAATTCACTGGATAAGTGCAGCTCATGCCGTACCTTGCGAGGTAAGGTTATATGAAAACATTGTAGATGAAGAAAAGGGAGTCTACAATGAGGATGGAGAGTTAAATTTAAACCCGAATTCATTGACAGTAATAAAAAATGCGTATGTTGAGGAAAGTCTTAAAGATACTACAGAAGTAGAACAGTATCAGTTTGTGAGAAATGGATTTTTCTGTTTGGATTCTAAGGATTCTAAGCCTGAAATGCCTGTATTTAATAGAATAGTATCTCTTAAGAGCTCTTATAATCCTAAAAAAGCATAGGTAGTGCAGTTTAAGGAGGAAAAGATGTCAGGTATTTTAAGTGGATTGGAAAAATTTGGACTTGGAAGTCTAAAGAGTATAGAAATATATAAAGAAAAGGAAACAGAGATAAAGCAAGATAATAATGATGTAGGAGGTAGGATTATGGGAATATCTGAAGAGTCAATCCTTTTTGATAAATCATATACCTGTCCTTGCTGTGGTGAAAATTTTAAGGCGAAAGCAGTTAGGGTAGGGAGAAATGCTTTAGTTAGACTTGATAGTGATTTAAGACCTGTATATAAGTTTGCTGATGCAACAAAGTATGATGCGATAGTATGTTCTAAATGTGGATATGCAGGACTGATTAAAAATTTTGATTCAATAAGTGACAGGCATATTAAGGATATTAGAGAAAAAATTTCAGCTAAATTTAAAGGCATAGATGAAACAAAGACTACATATTCTTATGAAGATGCTCTTGAGAGGGCTCAGCTTGCTTTAATTTCTACAGTTATCAAATGTGCTAAAAATAGCGAGAAAGCTTATATTTGTTTAAAACTTGCTTGGATTACAAGGGGAATGAAAGAAAATTTGGATAAAGCATTGCCTGATTATAAGACAAATTATGAAAAACTGGACAATAATGAGCTGAACTATCTAAAAAATGCTTATGAAGGTTTTAGTGAGGCATATATGAATGAGCAATTTCCTATTTGTGGAATGGATGAGAATACACTTTGCATTATTTTGGCTGAAACTGCTAGAAAGCTTGGAAAAAAGCATGAGGCACTTAGATATTTGGAAACCGTAATAATGTCTAAGAATGCTACAGATAGGATGAAGGATATGGCCAGAGATATAAGAGAACAGTGTAAAGAATAATATGAAGAGTATTATGGAGAGGGATATAGGTTTGATACTATATCCCTTTTATATATTAATTTAATGAGTGTTTAGTCTTTCGGTGTTGTTTATAATATAAAACAAGCATAATTATTCCGAATAGAAAAACAAGCACTGAGATACCTATGGCACAGAGCA
>NZ_JBQMXS010000021.1:0-29562 GCF_052173895.1 Catonella sp.
AGGGTCGGCTTTTCTTTACTTTTCTATAAATGAATGGTAAAATTACAATAAGGTTATAAAAAAGAATAGGTGGGGTGAATTAAATGATATCAAATCAAATTTTACAAAGCACCATAGAAGGTCTTAAAAGCATTACAAGAGTTGATCTCTGTGTGATGGATACTGAAGGAAAGAGCTTAGCCTCGACTTTTGAAGAGGCTGAACAGTATGAAGAGGCTGTAGTTAATTTTGTTGATTCTCCAGCTGAAAGTCAGGTGCTTTCGGGTAACCAGTTTTTTAAAGTTCTTGATGAGCAGCAGCTTGAGTATATTATTATTGCAAGAGGCGATAATGATGATGTGTACATGGTTGGAAAAATTGCCAGTTTTCAGATTCAAAATCTACTCATTGCTTATAAGGAGAGATATGACAAGGATAATTTCATTAAGAATCTCTTGTTAGATAATCTTCTTTTGGTTGACATTTATAACAGGTCTAAAAAACTCCATATTGATGTAGAAGCAAGAAGGATAGTATTTCTTATCGAAACTAAAAATGAAAAGGATTCCAATGCACTTGAGACGGTACGGAGTCTTTTTACAGGTAAGTCAAAAGATTTTATAACTGCTGTAGATGAAAAAGATATCATTATTGTAAAAGAACTTAAGCCGGGTGAAGGTTATGATGAAATGGCTAAGGTTGCTAAGACAATGCTTGATATGCTTAATTCAGAGGCTATGTCGGCAGTAAGTATTTCTTATGGAACAATAGTTCCTGAGATTAAGGATGTGTCAAGGTCTTATAAGGAAGCTAAGATGGCTCTTGATGTAGGCAAGATTTTCTATGCTGATCAGAATATAGTAGGTTATAACAATCTTGGTATTGGAAGGCTTATTTACCAGCTTCCTATGCCCCTTTGCAAGATGTTTATAAGGGAAATATTTGACGGTAAGTCACCGGACGAGTTTGATGAAGAGACATTATCAACCATCAATAAGTTTTTTGAAAACAGTCTGAATGTTTCTGAGACTTCAAGGCAACTCTATATTCATAGGAATACCCTTGTGTATCGCCTTGACAAGCTTCAGAAAACTACTAATCTTGACATAAGAATATTTGATGATGCTATTACCTTTAAGATTGCACTTATGGTAGTTAAGTACATGAAGTATATGGAGAATTTAGAGTATTAATGAATAAAGATGATAGAAAAAAGAGACTTTCTGAAAAAAGAAAACTATTTTCAGAAAGTGATGGTAGAGATAGGGTTGATATTCCGGCTATAATGCTTGACAATGTTTCTAAAGATTATAAGTCCAAAAATAATATAGAAACAAATTCACTTAAGAATGTTAACATCAGGATAAAACAGGGTGAATTTGTTTTTATTATAGGGGATAGTGGTGCAGGAAAATCAACCCTGCTCAAGCTTTTGATGAGAGAGATAAGCCCAACAGAGGGTAAGGTCTATGTGAATGGTAAAAACTTAAAAAGGCTCAGGCATAGCCAAATAGCAAAACATAGGCGAAATATAGGTATGGTATTTCAGGATTTTAGGCTTTTAAAGGATAGATCTGTGTTTGAAAATATCGCATTTGCAATGCAGATAGTGGAAAAAACTAAAAAACAAATTAATGATACAGTTCCAAGAATGCTTGAAATAGTGGGACTAAATGATAAGGCTAAGTCCTATCCAAAGGAGCTTTCCGGAGGAGAACAGCAACGAGTTGCCCTAGCTAGGGCGCTTGTAAATGAGCCTATTATTTTGCTTGCTGATGAGCCTACTGGAAATCTTGACCCTAAAAATTCTTGGGAAATTATGAATTTGTTGGAAGAGGTAAACAGAAGGGGGACAACAGTAGTAGTTGTTACCCATAATATAGAAATAGTGAAGACTATGGATAAAAGGGTTATAGAATTGAAAAATGGTGAGATTGTAAGTGATTGGATGAACGGTGCAGATGATGAAGATTCGGACTTTGATATATAGTTTTAGGGAGGGGTTTAAGGGTATTCACAGAAATAGGATGTTTTCTTTAGCATCAGTGGGTACCATAGCTGCCTGCCTATTTATTTTTGGGCTTTTTTTCTTAATTGTAAGTAATTTTGGTAGTATGATGAGGTCGGCAGAGGCAGGGGTTGGCATTACTGTATTTTTTGATGAGGAGCTGACTGAAGAGGAAAAAAAGGAAATTGGAAATAAAATTTTGGCAAGGACGGAAGTTAAGGATGCAGTCTATATTTCGGCAGACGAGGCTTGGGAGAAATATAAGCAAACTTCTCTAAAACCGGAACTTATAGAGACCTTTGGTGATGATAATCCACTTGAGGGAAGTGACTCTTATACAGTTTATGTAAAAAAGATAGAAAAGCAGGCAGAGCTTGTAAGCTATATTGAAACTTTGGAGGGAGTAAGGAAGGTAAACAGTAATGGAAATACTGCCTCAGGTTTTTCTGCTATTAATTCACTGGTAGGTATAGTATCTATTACTATAATAACGCTCTTGTTGGCTGTTGCTATTTTTCTTATAAGTACTACTATTGCTATGGGAATCTCGGTGAGAAAAGAAGAGATATTTATTATGAGAATGGTTGGAGCAACAGATTTTTTTATCAGTGCTCCATTTATAATAGAAGGAGTAGTAATTGGTATCATAGGTGCCGTTTTGCCACTTGGACTCTTGTATTTTATTTATGACAGTGCTGTAAAGGTGCTTTCAAAGAGATTTAATACCCTTGTAAATATTCTTGTATTCATAGATATAAAGGATGAATTTATGGTACTTGTTCCGGTTTCTCTTGTGATAGGGATAGGAATAGGTTTTGTGGGAAGTTTTTTTACTGTGAGGAGGCATATAGATGTTTAAGAAAAAAATACTCGCCTTTACAGTTGTGTTTATACTTTCAATAATAGTTGTTAAAAATATATCAATACCTTTGGCGGATACTATAAGTAAGCAGAAAGCTGCTAAGAAAAAGCTTGAAGAAGAGAAGGTAAAACAGGAAGAAAAGGTAGGAGAGCTAAAGGAAAAGAGAGATAAGATTGAGAATGCAATAAGAGAATTGGATGAAAAAAAACAAAATATAGAGCTTAAAATTTCAGATTATTCAGAAAAAGCTGAAAAAACAGAGGAAAATATAAAAAAACTTGAAATAGAAGTTAAGGCTGCAAAAAAGGTAGAAGATGAACAGTATGATATTATGAAGAAAAGAATTAAATATATGTATGAGAATGGAGAGTCTGATTATTTAGATATTATACTGGGTTCTTCTTCGGTAGAAGATTTGCTTAACCAAGGTGAATATATTTCCCGAATTTCAGATTACGACAATACGCTTTTGGCTAGGTATAAACAGGCAAAAGCGTATTCTGAAATTAAAAAGTCTGAAAAAGAGAATAAACTCACAGAATTAAATGCTGTTTTAGATGAATTAAATGAGAAAAAGACAGAAAATGAAAGGCTGGCAGAGGCTAAAAACGCTCAGATAGAAGAATTTGCAGCCCTTATTAAAGAAGCAGGAAAAAAGGTAAGCGAGTACGAGTTGGAAATAGTAAAAAAAGAAAAATATATTGACAGGCTTATTGCTGAAGCAGAGAGGGCTGAGAGGGAAAAAAGGGCACGAGAAGCAGCAAAAAAAATGCAGATGAATACTGTGGGTGGAGATAGTTTTGTAGCCGGTAAGGCGTCTTCTTCGGGGATGGTCTGGCCAATGCCTTCAAGCAGGTATATAAGTTCGGGCTATGGTTACAGGGGGGTAGTGATGCCGGGAGCTGGGAATTTCCACCATGGTATAGACATAGCAGTGAATGCAGGAGCACCGATAGTTGCGGCAAAGGAAGGAAGAGTAATTTCTGCTGCCTACAATTATTCTATGGGAAACCATGTGATTATAGACCATGGAGATGGACTTTATACAGTGTATATGCATGCGTCTAAGCTTTTAGTTTCGGCAGGACAGGATGTGAGCCGAGGACAGAATATCGCTCTTGTAGGAAGTACAGGAATGTCGACAGGACCGCATCTACATTTTGGAGTGAAGCTTAATGGACAGTATGTGAATCCGATGAATTATGTATCGCCTTAATACAATGATACACATATCAGATAATGGAGATGATTGATGAAAGAGAATAAAAAGTTTTTTGTAGGAGTATTTGTAGGAATAATTGTAATGATAGTATTTACCACAGGCTTTGTTAAGCTTGCCTTTGAGAGCAGGCTTGTAAGGGGACTTTTGTTTGATACAGTTAAAAAAGTGTCACAGATTACAAATGAAGTCGGTGTAGAAAGGAAGGATACCACTACAGGAGCGGCTATTGATTGGAATGACATAAGCAAGAAGTCTAGTGAATTATATGATACCATAGACAATTATTATCTTAATGAGATAGATAATAATAAGATAATGGATGGAATATATAAAGGGATGACAGACAGCTTGGGAGATCCATATACAGTGTATTATAATGCAGATGAATTTAAAGAATTTAATATATCATCCAGCGGAACTTATTGTGGAATAGGTGTTGTGGTTAGCCAAAATGCAAGTACAGGTGCGATAACAGTAGTAAAAACTTTTAAAAAAGGCTCTGGGGAAGAAAAAGGGATGCTTTCCGGAGATGTAATTTATAAGGTTGCAGGTGAAAAGATAGCAGGACTTGAGCTTTCTAAGGTAGTGGCTAAGATAAAGGGAGAAGAAGGTACCCTTGTGAAGGTAACTGTTTTAAGAAACGGAAAGGAAATAGAGTTTAACTTAGAGAGAAGAAAGCTTGAGATAGACACAGTTAATTACAGAATGGAAGAAAAAGAAGGAAAGAAAATAGGATATATAGCTGTTACAGAGTTTGATGAAGTGACTGCAGCCCAGTTTAAAGAGGCTATAGATAGCTTAGAAAAAGATGGAATGCAGGGCTTGGTAGTGGATTTGAGGGATAATCCGGGAGGATTATTAGATGTAACCTGTGAAATGCTTGACAGGATGATAAAAAAAGGCCTTCTTGTCTATACAGTGGACAAGAGTGGGAAGAGGATGGATGAAGAAGCTACAGATGATTTGAGCTTTGACAAGCCTGTAGTTATCCTTGTAAATGGAAATTCCGCATCGGCATCGGAGGTTTTCTCAGGGGCTATGAAGGATTATAAGGTGGCAACCTTAGTTGGTACCAAGACCTTCGGTAAGGGAATAGTCCAGTCCATAGTTCCTTTTGGAGACGGAACGGCAATGAAGGTAACCGTATCTAAATATTACACTCCAAATGGTATAAATATTCATGGAAGAGGCATTGAACCGGATATTGTAGAAGAGCTTGATAAGGAAGCATTAAAGGATGGAAAACTTGAGAGAAATGAGGATAATCAGTTAGAAAAAGCTTTGGATATAGTGAAGGATAAGTTAAATCGTTTAAGATAAAGGGTTATGGGAATTTGAGATAAAAGTAAGTATCAAATTTTATAGTTTGATAAATAAAAGAGTAGTTAGGATTGAACAAAGGTTTGATTTATGGTATACTACACTAACATAGGTTAGTTTATAAAATATCTGGAGGATATTATGGGAAAAATGAGATTAGTCACAAGAAGTGATTTCGATGGCCTTGTATGTGCTATGATACTTAAAGAACTTGATATAATTGATGACATAAAATTTGTACATCCCAAAGATGTACAGGATGGCAAGGTAGATATTACCGAAAATGATATAACTACAAACTTACCATATGACCCAAGGGTAGGTCTTGCTTTTGATCACCATGAAAGTGAGCTAAGTCGTGTAGATGCAGGCGAAGCAAGTACAAAGTTCATCATAGATGGATATGCAAAGTCTGCAGCTAGAGTTGTATACGATTATTATGGTGGAGCTGAGAGAATAACCAGAGTATCAGAGGAAATAATGGAAGCTGTAGATAAGGGTGATAGTGCTGATTTTACAGTGGATGATATTTTGGAGCCTGAGGGTTGGACTCTGCTTAACTATGTGATGGATGCAAGGACAGGTCTTGGAAGATTCCATGACTTTAAGATTTCAAACTATGACTTAATGATGGAACTTATTGATTACTGCCTTATTCATCCAATTAATGATATATTGGCACTTCCGGATGTAAAGGAAAGAGTGGATCTTTACTTTGAACAGCAGGAACTTTTTAAGGCACAGCTTAAAAGGCTTGTTAAGGTTGAGGGAAAGGTTGCAGTTATTGACCTTAGAAATGAAGAGACAATTTATGCCGGCAATAGATTTATGGTATATGCCTTATATCCTGATACAGAGATTTCAGTCCATGTTGCTTGGGGATTTAAAAAGCAGAATACAGCGATTATGATTGGTAAGTCTATTGTAAATAAAGATTCTCAGGTTAATATAGGTGATATTTGCCTTGAGTATGGTGGGGGTGGTCATGCTAATGCAGGTACCTGCCAGCTTGAAAATGATAAGGTAGACTCAGAACTTCCAAAGATTATTGAAAAATTAAATAATTAGTATTTTAAAATCAAGAGAGCATCCTTAAGGGTGCTTTCTTTAAGTGATAGGGAGTGTCTTTGTAGTGTAGTTTGGTACAAAATGTAAAAATATGAAAAGAAATAGGGATGATTAAAATGGGAACATTGATTAAAAACGGGCATCTTGTAGATGTAGAGGGAGATAGAGACGGTTTATTTGATATTTTTATAGATAATGAAGGAAGGGTAGAAAAGGTTGGAGAGAAAGGAAGTCTTGATTGCTATGCTAAAGAAAATGTAGTAATCATAGATGCCGCAGGTAAGTATGTGTTGCCGGGCTTTATAGATCTTCATGTGCATTTTAGAGAACCCGGTGGAGAATATAAAGAAACGGTGAAAACAGGCTCTATGGCAGCAGCAAGGGGAGGATATACTACAGTTGTAACAATGCCTAATACTAAGCCTGTAATGGATACGGTAGAACATCTTAATTTACAGCTTGAAGCTATTAAAAAAGATGCTGTAATCAATGTGCTCCCAAGTGGAACTGTAACTATGGGGCAGGAAGGAAAGGTGCTTTCAGATATCGAAGGTATGAAAAAAGCAGGTATAGTTGCGATAAGTGAAGACGGTAAGTCTGTTATGGATGCCGAGATACTTAAAAAAGGACTTATAGAGGCGGCTAGGCTTGATATACCGTTTTTTGATCACTGTGAAGATGCAGGACTTGTAAATGGTGGAGTTATGAATGCCGGTAATAAGGCTTTGGAACTCGGCATGGCGGGCATTACCAACGAGGTGGAAGACAGCATAGCAAGGAGAGATATAGCAATAGCAGAGGAAGTGGGAGCTACCATCCATCTCTGCCATTGTTCTACAAGAGATACAGTAAAGTTTGTTAAGGAAGCAAAGGAGAAGGGGTTGCCTGTAAGTGCAGAAGTATGCCCTCACCACTTTACCCTTACCGATGAAGATATAATAGAAGATGATGCTAATTTTAAAATGAATCCTCCACTTAGGAGTAGAGCCGATGTAGAGGCTCTTAAAGAGGGACTTAAGAGTGGAGTTATGGGAATGATATCTACGGATCATGCTCCTCACTCTAAGGAAGAGAAAGAAAAGAGTATTAAAAATGCACCATTCGGTATAGTAGGACTTGAAACAGCTTTTGCAATTACTGTAACTGAACTTTTAGGTAAGTATCTTGATATAAAGACTTTGGTGGAAAGGATGAGCCTTACTCCTGCAAAGTTACTTAAAAATGGAAGAGGTACACTTAACGAGGGGGCAGTAGCCGATCTTGTAATAGCTGATATAGAAGAGGAATATGTAATTGACCCTGAGAAATTTGTGTCAAAGGGAAAGAATACACCTTTTGGTGGCAAAAAAGTAAGAGGAAAAGTTTTATATACCTTATGTAACGGTAAGATAGTATTTAAGGAGGAGAATTAAATGATAGAGAGATTAGTTGATAAAATAAGGACACTTAATGCACCTATAGTTGTAGGACTTGATCCTACACTTAATTTTGTACCGAAATTTTTACTTGATAAGGCAATTAATGAAAAGGGAGAAACTCTTGAAGCGGCGGCAGATGCTATCTTTGCATTTAATAAGGAGATAGTAGATGCAGTTTATGACTTAGTACCTGCTGTAAAGCCACAGATAGCTATGTATGAACAGTTTGGAATTCCGGGACTTATGGCATTTAAGAAAACAGTTGATTACTGCCACGAAAAGGGACTTATAGTAATAGGAGATGCTAAAAGAGGAGACATAGGCTCTACTTCTGCGGCCTATGCAATAGCACATATCGGTAAGGTTAAGGTAGGAGAGAGTGAATTCTCCCCATTTGATGAGGATTTTGTTACAGTCAATCCTTATCTTGGATCAGATGGAGTTGTGCCTTTTATAGATGAGTGCAAGAAGAACGATAAGGGGTTATTTATTTTAGTAAAGACATCTAATCCTTCAAGTGGAGAATTTCAAGATCAGAAAATAGGAGAAAAGGCTCTCTACGAACTTGTGGGTAAGAAGGTAGATGAGTGGGGACTGGATTTGGTAAAAGGAGATTATAGCGAAGTAGGAGCTGTTGTAGGGGCAACCTATCCTGAAATGGGAAAGGTGCTTAGAGATATTATGCCTAAGGCTTACATCCTTGTACCGGGATATGGTGCACAGGGAGGAACTGCAGCGGAGCTTAAGCCGTTCTTTAATAAAGACGGACTTGGGGCGATAGTTAATTCGTCTAGAGGAATAATAGCTGCATATAAGCAGGAGAAATATGCTGAATTTGGAGAAGAGGGCTTTGCCGAGGCTGCAAGGGCAGCAGTAATAGATATGAAAAATGATATAGCATCTATATTCTAAGGAGAAATTGAATGGAATTTAAGTCTAAGATTAAGGCTAAAATATTAGAAAATACAGAGCTTGCAGAAGATGTGTTTTCTATGTGGATAGAGGTAGGAAGTATTGCAAAAAAAGCAGAAACAGGACAGTTTGTATCTCTTTATACGAGAGATGGTTCAAGACTTCTGCCTCGTCCTATAAGCATTTGTGAAATAGACAGAGAAACAGACAGGATGAGGCTCGTATATAGGATTGTAGGAGAGGGAACTGCTGAGTTTGCAAGACTTTTGCCGGATGTGGATAATATAGAAATTATTGGAAGTCTGGGGAATGGTTTTCCGGTAGATAAAACCGGAAAGGCTGTACTTCTTTTTGGTGGAGGAATAGGAATTCCTCCACTTCTTGAGGCAGCAAAAGAATTGCAGTCAAAAGGAAAGAAGGCTGTTGCTGTACTGGGATATAGAACTAAAGATACTTTTCTTGTAGAAGATTTTAAAAAGTATGCAGAAGTAATAATAGCTACGGATGACGGAAGTCTTGGCTATAAGGGAACTGTAATTGATGTGGCTAATGAACTTAAGGTAGCAGAAAAATATGGTATAACGGATATTTTCTCCTGTGGACCTATGCCTATGTTAAAAGGTGTAAAAGGTTATGGAGAAGAGAGAAATATTCCTACCTATATTTCACTGGAGGAAAGAATGGCTTGTGGAATAGGAGTCTGTCTGGGCTGTGTGTGCGAGTCTGTGAAAGTAGACAATCATAGCAATGTGACTAATAAAAGAGTCTGCAAGGACGGACCGGTGTTTTTATCTACGGAGGTAGTTATTTAATGGGAAATATGAGTGTGGAAATAGCCGGAGTGAAACTGAAAAATCCGGTAATGACAGCCTCAGGGACATTTGGTTCCGGTGCAGAATTTATGGACTATATAGACTTATCGCTCTTGGGAGGTCTTACAACAAAGGGGGTTTCTGATGTTGCTTGGAAGGGAAATCAGACTCCGAGGGTGGCTGAAACATCTTCAGGAATGCTTAATGCAATAGGTCTTCAGAATCCGGGTATAGATGTTTTTATTAAGAGAGATTTAGAAAAACTGAAAAATATCGATACGGTAGTTATGGCAAATGTTTGCGGCCATACTACTGAGGAATATGTAGAAGTAGTGAAGAGACTTGCTGATAATGAGGTAGTGAAGCTGCTTGAAATAAATATTTCCTGTCCAAATGTTAAGGCCGGAGGCATTACTTTCGGAACTAATCCCGATGCAGCGTTTGAAGTTACAAAGGCTATTAAAAAATATGCTAAACAGCCGGTCATTATGAAACTTACTCCAAATGTTACGGATATAACTGAACTGGCAAAGGCTTGTGAAGCTGGTGGAGCAGATGGACTTTCTCTTATTAATACTCTTACAGGAATGAAAATTGATATTCATAAGAGAAAATTTGCCCTCGCAAATAAAACGGGTGGTCTTTCCGGCCCTGCCGTAAAACCGGTAGCTATAAGAATGGTATATCAGGTAAGTAAGGCTGTTAAACTGCCTATCATAGGGATGGGGGGGATTATGACCGGAGAAGACGCCATAGAGTTTCTTATGGCAGGTGCTACTGCAGTAAGTGTTGGTACTGCCAATTTTAACAATCCTGCTGCTAGTGTGGAAGTTGTAAAAGGGATCGAAGCCTATATGTCAAAATATCATATAGATGATATTGGTGAAATTATAGGATGTGTGGAGTAGTGCTGTCAATAAAATGACATAAAACTGAACTAATAGTAGTTAATAAGAAAGAAAAATGTAAGAAATTGCGCATAAAACTGACACAGCATAGATTTATTATATGGACATAAACTTCAGTAACAACTTGGATTAAAAATAATATATGAATGTGAGGAAATAAAAATGAGAAAAAAGAATATGAATAAGGCAGTAAAGAGTTTGTCATTTGCGCTTGCACTTTCGATGGGACTCAGTTTTGTACCGGGTTTTAATGTGTCAGAGGTAAAGGCGGCAGCAAAGAGTGGAGTAGTATTACATGGTAAAAAAACAATTTTTTCTGCAAAGAAAGGTACATCAGCTTATATAGGAGAGAAGAAGGTAGATCTTGACCTTATTATTAAAGGGAAAAATATTTCTAAAAAGGTTAAATGGTCAAGTGCTGATAAGAATATAGTCAGTGTAAATAAAACGACAGGTAAGCTTACTGCGAAAAGCAACGGTTCAGCAGTTATTACAGCAAAATATAAAAATAAAAAATATAAGGCTCTTGTTAAGGTTTTCACAAGAGCAGAGAGCATGACTTTAGAGGATAACGGAACTGCTGTTACAGAAGTAAATTTAACAGAAGGCGATAGCAAGACACTTACTGCAAATTATAAGCTTTCAGATAAGGTATCAAAGGCAGGTGGCGTAAGTTCTACTTACAATACATATGTGACAGCAGATAATTCAGATGTTGTTTCTTTATCAAAGCTTAAGGCAAGTGCTAAGGATTTCACTATAACAGCTAATAAGGTAGGTGAAAGTTATATAGATGTAATTGGCAGCCAGAGAAGTGCGGGTAAGGCTACTGCTGATAGCAAAAAAGTAACTGCAAGAATTAAGGTTGTAGTTGCAAGTAAGCCTTCTGAATTTATGGGCAAACAGACAGGAGCCAAGAAGATAACTGTAACAGGTCAGAAACTTACTAATAATGTAAAAGATTACACCGTTAAATTAGGATTAAGTACAAGAGATATAACAAGTGTAACTCTTAACTCTTCAGCTACAGAGGCTGTGCTTGAGATGACAGCTAATATTCAGAATGGTGATTATACCGTAGAATTTGGTGGAAAGTCTGTTGCATTTAAAGGTGAGGAGGCTAAAGTAACCAATATTGATGTTCCTAATAAATACCTTGTATTAAATGGAGATAATTCTTCATCAGGCGGTACAATCGAATATGTTGTTAAAAACCAGTTTAATGAGGATATTACAAAAACTGTGTTCGGACTCACAGTTAATGCATCGGTAGGTACAGCTACTGTTAATCCATCAAAGGGAACTATTGATGTGACAGGTATGGCTGCAAACCTTAGCTTAAATATGCCTATAAATCTTAACATCAGCAAGATAGATACTGTAACTCAGATTGTAAAGAATTTTAACCTTACACTGGCAGCTAAGTCAAAGGCTAATTCAGTAACTGTTAAGGGATTGTATAGCAATAATACAAGGAAACCTTACAACTTGACAGTAAATAATGCGTCTGAGAATGGGGCTGCAAGACTTCTTGTAGAGGTAAAGGATCAGTATGGTAGAAAGATGAAGTCTACAGATGGAGTTAGCATAACTTTTAGTCCGGGGCTTACAGGACTGATGATGGATAATGTAGTTTATAGTACGTTAATGACAGTGGATGGAACAGACTATATAGCAATTCCACTTAAAGGAACAGACGGCGTTAAGGCCGGTACTGCAACGGTAACTTTCGTTTCACTTTATGGAACAAGTGGAAACAACATTACAACAACCAAAGTTGAGGTATCAGGAACAAAACAGGTATCTAAACTTAGCATAACAGCTCCTAGTGAAGTATATGCAGGTGAGACAGCTTACTTTAATTATTCGGCAACTAATGATGCAGGAGTTGCAATTACAGATTATTCTATTCTTAGTAATGATAAATATGGAGTGAAACTTCCGGAGGCATTTTCTTGGGAGAATACAGCTAATGGTACTGCAAAACTTAAGTATGATGCTAAGAAAGACAATCATATAAATGGTATTACTTGGAGTTCGGCATTTACACAGATGCAGACAACAGCAATATTTACAATTGCATCTAATATGCAGCCGGTGCCATTGACATTTACAGTAAATGCACCTGCTATTCCTACTAGCCTTAGGAACTTTACAGTGGAAGGAGTTCTGGTTGGTAAAACTACTGAGAATGTGCTTACAAAAGTTAAGGTAATTGATAATAAAGGACGTGAACTTACAGATCTCTCAGGTATGTCTAATTATTATCTTGGAGTAAAGAAGAATGGTACAGGTACAAGATTTAGCATAAATGCTCCGGGAGCTACAGTAGCAGCAGGGGTGACACTGGTTAAACTTAGTGAGTTAAATTCTAAGACACTTAGTTTTGCAGCTACAGATACATCACTTACCAGTTATGAAACAGAAAGATTTACCTTTGCAATTTATAAGGATGCAACAGGAACAAATCAGGTAGCAGGCTCTGAGATAAATGTAAATGTTACGGCAGCAGATATTAAGAACCTTACAAGCTTTAACTTAAGCCTTCCTTCAGCGATTTACAGCAGTTCAGATTCAACTTTAGGTTATGATGCTGTTAGTCCGGTTGTTACAGGTGTTGCAGGTGACGGTTCGGTTGTAAAGCTTGACGATACAAATTTTACAATTAGAGATGCAAAGGGACTTGTAGTTGGCAATGTACTTAAGCCAAGCAGAGGTTATGAAGATGCTAAAAAAGGTGATTTTACAGATACTGTAACAGCAGTTGTAAACAATCCTAGTGGTACAGAGGTAACAAAGACGGTGACAGTGTCTGTTCAGACTCCAACTGTGACAAAGGTTGAAGCAAAGACATCAGAGCTGGCATTAGCAAACTTTACATTTGAAGGAATTAGGGATGAACTTATTATATATGATAAGTATACATCTGTGGCAAATGGAGTTAACCCTTCAACTGAGTTTACCAAGAAAACTCTTTATGGAATTAAGCTCGTATCCTCTTCAAATTCAGATATAAAAGCTGAGTGGAATAATACATCTCAGGTAGTTTTTAGCGGTGCAAAAGCAGGGGATATGGTTACTGTTGAGGCAACATTTGCAAGTGGAGTAAAAGGAACATTTAACTTTAAGTTAAAATAATATAAAAGATTTTGTTATAAAAAGTTATGGGAGAAATAATGCTCCCATAACTTTTTTTATTTATTATAGGTATTGATTAAATTTAATGCTGAATGTAAACTAGATATAATAAATAAACTTGGAGGAGAAGATTATGTGTTACAAATTAAGAAATGAATTTTTAGAAATAGCTATAGCAGATAAGGGTGCAGAGCTTGTTTCGATTAAAGATATGAAAGGAAAGGAATATCTCTGGCAGGGCGATGCTAAATACTGGGGGCGTAGATCTCCGATTCTTTTTCCTTTTATAGGTAGGTTAAAAAATAAAGAATTTGTATATGAAGGTAAAAAATATCCTATGGAGCAGCATGGCTTTGCGAGGGATATGATATTTACCTGTGTAGATAAGAGAGATAATGAAATATGGTTCGAAATAGAAGATAATGAAGATACATATAGAATATACCCGTTTCATTTTTCGCTTAAAATAGGTTATAGGCTTTGTGAGAATAAGATTGAAGTAATGTGGGAAGTACAGAATAAGGGTGATAAGGCTATGTATTTTAACATAGGGGCACATCCGGGATTTAATTGTCCTATAGATGAGGAAGAAGGCAAGGAAGGCTATTCTTTGGAATTTAATTCTAGTGGCAATCCTAAACATTATGGGGCAGATAATCAAACAGGATTAAGACTTTCAGAACTTAAAGAACTGCAGCTTGAAAATGGAAAAAGTGTAATTACAAAAGAATACTTTGATGAAACCACATATATTTTTGAGGATAGGCAGATATCAGAAGTGTCTTTAATTAAGCCGGATGGCAAAAAATATGTTACAGTGAGCTTTGATATGCCTATACTTGCAATTTGGTCTTTGGAGAAGGCTAATGCTCCTTTTGTATGTATTGAGCCATGGTTTGGACGCTGTGACAGAGCTGAGTTTGAAGGAGAACTTTCGGAAAGAGAATGTAATATAGTTCTTGAAATTGGTGAAAAATTTAACAATTCATATAAGATAGAAATTAACTAGTCAAGTTCTTATTATAAAAGTTGTAAGGAAATTCTTATGATTCTGTAAGAACTCTTAGGTACAATATGTTGATGAGACTTGTTTATATTATCTATATAGAAGGTTTGATTTTGGTATAGGCAAGCAGAGTATAAAATATTTTAATATAGAAAGGTATTTTAATGAAGAAAAAATCAATAGCTATTGTACCTAAGATTATGATTATTCCACTGTTACTTTCTCTGTCATGGAATATGTTGGCATATTATGGTTCAAGGATATTTACAACAGACTGGTACCATATGAATGCTGAAGTATTCATAGACGATATGATACCATTTCTGCCTTGGACTGTATCCATATATTTGAGCTGTTATATTTATTGGATTGCTAATTATATAATTGGTGTTAGGCAGGATAGGAAAGAGGCGTTTAGGCTTATAAGTGCTGATTTTTTTGCGAAAACAATCTGTCTGCTATGCTTTCTCGTTGTGCCTACAACTAATATAAGACCGGAAGTAGGAAACGGGGGATTATGGAATTATCTTATGAATTATGTATATGAGAGTGATGCTGCGGATAATTTATTTCCGTCCATTCACTGTCTTACCAGCTGGTTTTGTTATATAGCAGTAAGGAAAAATAAGATTATTCCAAAGCCTTATGTATGGTTTTCTTTACTTTATGCGATAAGCGTGTGCATATCAACTCTTACAACCAAGCAACATGTAATAATTGATGTGCTTGGAGGAATAGGGCTTGCAGAAGGTAGCTATTTTATAGTACAATATAGTTTTGCAGGAATATATGAAAAAGTGATTATGAGATTAAACAAAGTATTAAAGTTGGTTTAAGAGAGATTTGATGAAGGGAGTATCATGAAAAAAGGACTGTTAGGATATTATAATTATACGGTTGTGCTTACCTATTTGGGTATGCTTTCTGCTTTTGTTGGCATATTAATGATTTTTGAATATAAATTATCCGTAGCTATAGTCTGCCTTATGGTGGCGGGAGTATGCGATATGTTTGATGGCATGGTGGCAGCCACAAAAGAAAGAGATGATAGAGAAAAGAGATTTGGGATTCAGATAGATTCTCTTAGCGACCTAATAAGTTTTGGGGTATTTCCGGCTCTTTTTGTATATTCTTTGCCGGGTTATACAATTCTTTCCGGTGTTTTAGCATCATTTTATTTGCTTGCAGCTCTGATAAGGCTTGCATATTTCAATGTGCTTGAAGAGGAAAGACAGAGAGAAACAACAAAACCTAGAACTATATATTTTGGTTTACCTGTAACAACAATAGCAATTTCACTTCCTGCTGTTTATATTTTATCATACATGGAGCTGATACCGGGGGTTATAGAGAGTAAAGTTATCTATCTTGTGCTGTTAGCTATTGTAATGTGTGGCTTTGTTTCACCATTTTCTCTTAAAAAACCAAAAACTTTTGGGAAGATTGTAATAGTTGCAATAGGGCTTTTGGAAGTTATTGGTATTATATTTTTGATGGGATGGCGTTAATTATGAGAGAAGATTTTTCTGTAAGGTTTTTATATAATACAAAGGCAGGCAGAATGTTGCTTAAATTATTAACAAAGCCTATTATATCTAAGTTAGGTGGGGCTATACTGGATTCTGCGTTTTCGAGAGTATTGATACCGGAGTTTATAAGGAAAAATAGTATTTCATTGGAAGGAATAGAAGTGCCTGCTAAGGGTTTCTATTCTTTTAATGATTTTTTTAAAAGAAGAAAAAAGGTGATAGAAATTGATGATAGAGAAAATCATTTTATAAACCCTTGTGATGGATTGCTATCTGTGGTAAAATTGGACAAAGAATCTTTTTTTAGAATAAAGAATACTAGATATAATTTAGAAAGTCTGTTAAAGGACAGGGAACTTTCAAAGGAATTTGAAGGAGGCTATGCTCTTATTTACAGGCTTACACCCAAGCATTACCATAGATATATCTTTGTGGATGATGCTATGATTAAGTCCACAAGGTGTATAAGTGGAAAGCTGCATTGTGTAAGGCCGGTGGCGCTCTGTAAGTATCCTGTGTTTACAGAAAATACAAGAGAATATACAGTGCTTGAAACAGAAAATTTTGGGAAGATGATCCAAATGGAAGTAGGGGCTATTATGGTAGGAAAAATATCAAACCATAAACTTACCGGCAGGGTTTTAAGAGGAATGGAAAAAGGATGTTTCGAGTTTGGTGGTTCTACAATTGTAGTTATAGTTCAAAAGGATAGTATATGTTTTGATAGACAAACTATAACTAAGTTGAAGAAGATGAAAGAAATACCTGTATATTTGGGCAGGTCTTTGGCGGTAAAAATGGATGAAAAATTGAGGTAGATTAATGAGTTCAATTGTAGTAACATTTATGAGTCTGTTTACTATTTTGCTTTGTATTTTAAGTGTGTGCATTTATTTATCATTAAAAAAGAAGCAGCCAATTGCAAAGAATGTCAGGCTACTGTTAATAGTCACTGTTGTATCAATTTTTATTCAAGCCTTTTTATTATTCACTAAGACTGTGCAGGCTGCACTTATAATGCATTCGGTATATCTAACAAGTATTTGTTTTATGAGATATGTAATATTAAAGATTGCAATTGAAGTGACAGGACATGAAATAAAAAATGCTAAAAAGTTTAGATTTTTATATCTAGTAATCATTTTTGATGGAATTTTGCTTGTGGGCAATATATTTACTAAGTCTTTATTTATAATAGAGAAAGTAAAAATAGGGCAGTGGTATTATCATGCTATTATTACACAGCCTCTGTATACACTTCATAGCATTATAGCATATGGAGTTGTAATTCTTACAAGTTTCATAATTATTTATAAAATAATAGGACTAAGTACTGTGTATTGGGGAAAATACCTCATGCTCCTCTTTGTGTTTGCGGGTGCAGTAATCATAAGTGCAATATATAGGATTCTTAACTATGCAATAGATATATCAATTATAGCTTATGCACTTGGAGTTATTGCAACATATGTTATCTTGCTTGAAAATAAGCAGATAATGCTGATAGATAAGATGCTTTCCCATATTATATCAAAAACAGATGATATAATTGTCTTTTTAGATATTGACAATGTATGTGTATACTTGAACGAAACAGCGAAACATTTTTTTAATATAGATGATGATTATTCTTCAGTAATTGAACAGATCAATAAAATGTTTTGCTTGGAGGGGTTTGATGATACAAAGGTAGAATATTCAGCCCTTTGTTCCACTCCGATTAAAAGTCAGATGAGACATTTTGATATTCTATATAAAAAATTGTACAGAAATGGGAAAATGGAAGGAAGCTATTATAAGATAAAGGATAAGACTATAGAAATCGAGATTTTTAACAATGATAAGTATAAGGCGACTCATGATAAGCTTACAGGAAGCTATAATGGTGATTATTTTTGTGAAAGGGTAAATGAAATACTTGCAGATGATCCCTATACAGAATATTATATGTTATGTTCAGATGTCAAAAATTTTAAGCTTATCAATGATTCTTTTGGTAAGGCAGTAGGAGATAGGGTGCTTAATTCCATAGTATGGAAGTTAAGGGAAAAAATTTCGAAAGATACTCTTTATTGCAGACTTTCAGGAGATAAGTTCTGTGTACTTATTGAGAAGGATAAGTATGATGAAAAAGTTTTTGTAGAACTTGCCAAAGAGATTTCTATGGAAGATGGAATCCATTATCCTATACATATGCAGATAGGAGTTTACAAGATAGAAGATAGAAGCATTTCGGCCTCCACTATGATTGACAGGGCAGGAATGGCTATTGCAGAAAATAAAGAAGATTATAAGAACAAGATATTTTACTATGATGATAGAATCAGAGAAACTAAATATTGGGAGCAGCGGCTTTCAGGAGAATTGGATAGGGCAATTGAGGAAAACCAGCTTAAGGTATATCTTCAGGCGCAGTGTAATGATGAAGGTAAGGTAATAGGTGCAGAAGCTCTTATAAGATGGCTTCATCCTACAGAGGGGATGATACCTCCTTACAGATTCATTGAGATGTTTGAGAAAAACGGCCTTATAAGCAAGGTGGATGTATTTGTATGGAATCAGGTTGCAAAGCTACTTAGAAAGTGGAAAGATGAAGGTAAGGGAGAGTACTATGTTTCTGTAAATATTTCACCTGCTGATTTTTATTTTTTGGATATTTATAAAGAGTTTACAGATTTAGTAACTAAATATGAAATAGACCCTTCAAGACTTAAACTTGAAATTACAGAAACTGTAATTATGAAGGATGTTGAAAGTAGGCTTATGATAGTTGAGAAACTTAGAGACTTCGGGTTTACAGTGGAGATGGATGATTTTGGTAGTGGTTACTCCTCACTTAATATGCTGAAAGATATATCGGTGGATGTAATTAAACTGGATATGGGCTTTCTTTACAAGACAAAGGATGAGGAGAAGAGCCGTAAAATAATTGAAATGATAGTTCAGCTTTCTAAAGCTCTCGATATGTTGGTAGTTTGTGAAGGAGTAGAGACAAAGTCACAGTTTGAATTCTTAAAAAGTGTTAAATGTGATTATTTTCAGGGATATTTATTTGCAAAACCTGTATCAATTGAAGAGTTTGAAAAAGTTAATATGAAACAAGAGAGATAAAAGGAGATATAAAATATGTTTAAGAGTTTTACTATGGAACTTGCAGGACGTCCTCTTACAGTGGATGTAGGCAGAGTTGCGAAACAGGCAAATGGTGCAGCACTTATGCACTATGGAGATACAGTTGTGCTTTCAACTTGTACAGCTTCAGAAAAGCCAAGGGAGGGAATTGACTTCTTTCCACTTTCTGTTGAATATGAGGAGAAACAGTATGCAGTAGGTAAAATTCCTGGTGGTTTTAATAAGAGAGAGGGAAAGGCTTCTGAAAATGCAGTTCTTACCTCAAGAGTAATTGACCGACCTATGCGTCCTTTGTTTCCGAAGGATTATAGAAATGATGTTACACTTAACAACCTTGTTATGAGTGTTGATCCTACCTGTTCACCTGAACTTACAGCTATGCTTGGTTCTGCTATTGCTACAGCAATTTCAGATGTGCCTTTTGACGGGCCTTGTGCAACTACACAGATAGGTCTTATTAATGATGAGTTTATCATTAATCCAAGTAATGCTGAGATGGCAGTTTCAGCTCTTAAGCTGACAGTAGCTTCTACTAAAGAAAAGGTTATTATGATAGAAGCCGGAGCAGATGAAATACCAGAAGCTAGGATGATAGAGGCTATTTATAAGGCTCATGAAGTGAATCAGGAGATAATTGCCTTTATTGAGAAGATAGTCGCTGAGTGTGGAAAGCCTAAGTCAGAGTATGAGAGATATGCCGTTCCTGAAGAGCTTTTTGAGGCGATAAAAGAAGTTGTAACTCCTGAGGAAATGGAAAAGGCTGTATTTACAGATGAAAAGCAGATTAGAGAAGAAAATATTTCAGCAATTATGGACAGGCTCACAGAGCATTTTGCAGAAAATGAAGAGTGGTTTCCTTTCCTTGCTGATGCAGTATACCAGTATCAGAAAAAGACTGTAAGAAAGATGATATTGAAGGATCATAAGCGTCCGGATGGTCGTGAAATGAATCAGATAAGAACTCTTGCAGCAGAAACGGATATTATTCCTCGCGTACATGGTTCTGCTATGTTTACAAGAGGTCAGACACAGATATGCAATATAACTACACTTGCACCACTTTCAGAAGTTCAAAAAGTGGATGGACTTAATGCAGAAGAAACATATAAGAGATATATTCATCATTATAACTTCCCTTCATATTCTGTTGGTGAAACTAAGCCTTCAAGAGGACCGGGAAGAAGAGAGATTGGTCATGGAGCTTTAGCTGAAAGAGCTTTAATTCCTGTACTTCCTAGTGAGGAGGAGTTCCCTTATGCTATCCGTACAGTATCAGAGACATTTGAGTCAAATGGATCTACATCTATGGCATCTACATGTGCATCCTGTATGTCGCTGATGGCAGCAGGTGTACCTATAAAAAGTATGGTTGCAGGTATATCTTGTGGTCTGGTCACTGGTGAGGCAGATGATGATTATGTACTTCTTACTGATATTCAGGGACTTGAAGATTTCTTTGGAGATATGGATTTTAAGGTAACAGGTACCACCGAGGGTATTACAGCTATCCAGATGGATATTAAGATTCATGGACTTACTAGAGAAATTGTTGAGGGTGCAATAGCAAGAACAAGAGAAGCTAGAATGTTCATTATGGATACTTGTATGAAACCTGCTATTGCAGCACCAAGGGAAAGTGTTAACGAATATGCGCCTAAGATAGAGCAGATTAAGATTGATCCTGATAAAATCGGCGAGGTGGTTGGACAGAAAGGGAAGACTATCAACGCCATTATAGATAAGACAGGTGTTAAGATTGATATAACTGATGAGGGAAATGTAAGTATCTGTGGAACAGACATTAATAAGATAAATGAAGCTAAAGAAATCATTAGAATGATAGTTACAGAGTTTGAGGAAGGTAAGATTTATACCGGTAAAGTTATATCTATTAAGGAATTTGGAGCTTTTGTGGAATTTGCACCGGGTAAAGAAGGAATGGTTCATATTTCGAAGGTTGCAAAAGAGAGAATCAATAATGTTGAGGATGTGCTTACCCTTGGTGATATAGTCAAAACTATCTGCCTTGGAAAAGATAAGATGGGAAGAATATCTTTTAGTATTAAGGATGTACCTACCGGAGCATAAATCTAGTCTAAATATGGGAGGCCGAATGAAAATTTGGCCTCTGAATTAAAATAAAGAGGGGATGGAGGAGATATTATGGAATCAAAAAATATATCCCCCGCAGTCATAAAAAGGCTGCCGAGGTATTACAGATATTTAGGGGACCTTCTTAAGTCAGGAATAGATAGGATTTCGTCAAAAGATTTAAGTGAGAAAATGCAGGTTACAGCATCCCAGATTAGGCAGGATTTGAATAATTTTGGAGGCTTTGGTCAACAGGGATACGGTTATAATGTAGAATATTTATACAATGAAATAGCTAAGATTCTAGGACTTGATAAAGATTATAATATTGTTATAGTTGGAGCAGGAAATCTTGGTACTGCTTTAACTAATTATACTGATTTTGCTAAAAGGGGATTTTTTGTAAAGAAAGCCTTTGATATAAGACCTGAATTAGTTGGTAAAAAGATAGGTAACGTAGAAATTTTAGGAATGGATGAACTTGAAAGCTATATTAAGAATAATCAAGTGGATATAGCAGCACTTACAGTTCCTAAGGATACGGCGACGGAAATAGCTGTTAAACTTGTAAAATACGGTATCAAGGCAATATGGAATTTCGCTCCGGTAGATCTTAGGCTGCCAAAGGATGTTGTTGTAGAAACGATTCATCTTTCTGATACATTGATGAGGCTTTCATACTCATTAAAAGATAAAATTTCTAAATAAAGGAAGATAATAGTGATAATAGGTATTGGCAACGATATAATTGAAAAAGAAAGAGTCAAAAAAGCATGCGTAAAGGATGCTTTTTTGTCGTATGTTTTTACCGAAAATGAGAGAGAACTTATTAAGAAAAGGGATGATTCGGCGGCTGGCAATTGGGCTGTAAAAGAAGCTGTGGCTAAATCTATGGGAACAGGTTTTAACGGAATTAGAATTAAGGAAATTGAAGTTCTAAGAGATGAAAATGGTAGGCCATATGTGAGACTTTATGGAAAGGCATTAGAAAAGCAGAAAGAACTTGGTATTGAAAAGTTTTTTGTTTCAATTTCTGATACGAAAGATTATACTACAGCTGTAGTGGTTGCGGAGGGGTAAACTATGACAAAAATCGTAGATAGTAAGGGGGCTAAAAAATTAGATGAAGATGCTCAGAAACTGGGAATATCAGGAATGGTACTTATGGAGAGAGCTGCACTCAGTACGGCAGAATTTATTAAAAACAAGTTTCTTATTAGCAACAAGAATAAAAAAGTTATTGCTATATGTGGATCCGGAAATAATGGAGGAGATGGTGTAGCCTGTGCGAGAATTCTTTATGAATGGGGTTTTAATGTAGAAGTATTAGTGGTGGGAAAAGAAGAAAAATTTACTAAGCAGATAAAGTCACAGGTAGATTTGGCAGTAAATAGCGAAGTAGAAGTAAAAATTGTTGAGCCGTCTGAGCTTATAACAAACGATGATGATTTTGAAGATGTTATTATAATAGATGCAATTTTTGGAGTGGGTTTTAAAGGAAGACTTGAGGGAGATTTGGAAAGGCTTGCAAAGTATCTGAATATGGTTAGCGCTGTTAAAGTTGCAATTGATATTCCATCAGGAGTAAACGGCAGTAATGGAAAGGTAGAAAGTATAGCTATAAAATGTGATTATACAGTTACTTTTGGGGTAAATAAGATAGGTATATCGGTATATCCGGGCAAAGGCTATGCTGGAGAGGTTATGGTTGTTGATATTGGTTTTCCAAAAAAGGCTCTTGAAATGGTGTCATGTAATACTTTTACTTTTGATGAGACGGATATCGGATATTTTCTGCCTAAAAGAGAAGAGTACAGCAATAAGGGAGATTTTGGGAAAATACTTATAATTGCAGGTTCAGAGGAGATGTGTGGGGCATCTTATCTTTCTGCTTTGGCAGCATATAGAACAGGAGCAGGGCTTGTAAGAATATTTACACCTGAGGCAAATAGAACTTCATTGCAAAATCTAATACCTGAGGCTATTTTAACCACATACAATGATAGATCGGATATGGATATTGGAGCATTTACTGAGGAAAAATTATATAAAGTGGTAAAAGAGTGGGCTGATGTAATAGTTATAGGACCGGGGCTTGGGATTAGTGTGAGAAGTAAATCTATTGTTAAGAAGGTTGTTGATATATCTGAAGTTACAACTATTGTAGATGCTGATGGCTTGAGGCTTTTTAGGGAAGTAATAGAGGAAAAAGAAAACAGGAAACTTGACTTAAAAAAAGATTTGAAAACAGGCTTTGTATTAACTCCACATATTAAGGAATTGTCCGATTTACTATATTTACCTAAAGAAGAGGTGAAAGATAATATCATTGAAATATCAGATGAATTAAGCTACTGCAAGGGAATGGTTGTTATTAAAGAAGCAAGAACAGTAGTTACAGGTGAATACAGATGCTATATAAATAATAGTGGAAATTCAGCTATGGCTAAGGCAGGCTCAGGCGATGTGCTTACAGGAATAATAGCAGCTTTGATGGTTGGTGACAAGTTAAGAACATTTATGATGGTCGCTCTTGGTGTCTATATACATGGGCTTGCCGGTGATATGCTTAAAGAGAGAAAAGGAAGGCATGGAATTTTGGCAAGAGAATTAGCAGATGAAGTGGCAGAAGTGATGAAGAGGTATGCTTAAGTGAAAATAACTATTCTTTGTGCAGGTAAGATTAAAGAGAAGTACTTTGAAGATGGCATAGCTGAGTATGTTAAAAGATTGTCAAGGTATGCTACAGTTGAGATAAAGCAGGTTCAGGACGAAAAAACTCCGGATAATGCCTCAGCAGCGGAGGAAGAGAAAATTAAACAGGTTGAAGGCCTTAGAATGCTTGATTTTCTTAAAAAGGTAGGAAGGAATGACAGTTTTGTATTTGCTCTTGTAATTAAGGGGAAAGAGCTTGATTCTGTAGAGCTTTCTGAGAAAATTTCTACTCTTGCACTGTCGGGGAAGAGTCATATTATTTTTATTATAGGTGGTTCACTGGGGCTTTCAGATGAGGTTATAGCCGAGGCTGATTTTAAGCTTAGTTTTTCGAAAATGACCTTTCCCCATCAGCTTATGAGGTTGGTTCTGCTGGAACAGGTGTACAGGGCTTTTAGGATAAGGATGGGGGAGCCTTATCATAAGTAGGTATTTCTTAGTACAAAACTTCTGATAATAATTATTATCTGGAAGTTATTACAAGATGCAGGGGGTAATTATGAGTTCTAATTTTGATTTTTTGCAAAAGGAATTTCCGGTACTTGCCAACTTTGGAGAATTAGCTGAGAAATACTGCTATTCTGATTCAAATTCTTGTTTGATAAAGTTAGGTATGATAGGTGAAACTATAGTAAATTTAATGTTTACTTATGATAGGATATCCTTTCCAAGGGAAAATACTGCAAAAAATAGGATAAATATCCTATTAAGAGAAGGATTGTTAACAGAGGATTTATCTGCTATTTTACATAGTATAAGAAAAATTAGAAATAAGGCAACACATGAAAATTACTCTTGTATAGAAGATAGTGAGAATTTATTGCAGGTAGCATATGTGCTTTGTGAATGGTTTATGCAGACCTATGGTGACTGGAGTTATGTCAATAAAGAATTTATTATGCCTAAAAAAGAGGATAATAATGTAATTTTGTCAGATAAGACGGCTGAAGCTAAAAAAGAGGCAGAACTTACTAAACAGGCAGAAGAAAATGCTCTAATAGCACCTAAAATCAATGTAGATGAGCGTAGAAAGCAAGCTAAGAAGGCTGCAAATCAAAGGGAGATAACAGAGGCGGAAACGAGAATTTTAGTTGATGAACAGCTGAGGATGGTAGGTTGGGAAGCGGACACTGAGAATATTCGATATTCAAGGGGTATAAGACCTAAAAAGGGTAGAAACCTTGCAATTGCAGAATATCCAACTCTGTCGAGTAAAGGTAATACTGGACATGCAGATTATGCTTTATTCATTGGAGAAAAATTAGTAGCTATAATTGAGGCAAAAGCTATGCATAAGGATATTCCATCTGTTTTAGATTATCAGGGGAAGGATTATGCAAAGAATATTCGAAAAGAGGATGAAAAATATATAATTGGTACTTGGGGAGATTATAAGGTTCCTTTTATTTTTGCAACAAATGGCAGACCATATTTGGAACAATATAAAACTAAATCAGGAAATTGGTTTTTGGACTTAAGAAGACCATATAACATTCCGGAAGCGTTTCAGGGATGGATGAGTCCTGATGGAATAGTAGACCGTCTTAAAATGGATGTTGAAGAGAAAAATAAAGCACTTGAAGACTTATCTTATGATTTACTTACAGACAAGCAGGGTTTAAATTTAAGGGAATATCAGTTGGATGCGATTAAGGCATCAGAAGAAGCTGTAATAAATGGGAAAAAAGAAATTCTACTCGCTATGGCAACTGGAACAGGCAAAACCAGAACAGTTTTGGGAATGATTTATAGATTTATAAAGACAGAACGATTTCATAGAATTTTATTTTTAGTGGACAGAACTGCCTTAGGAGAACAGGCACAGGGTGTCTTTGAAGAAGTTAATTTAGAAAATCTTTTAACCTTAGATAAAATATATGATATTAAGGGCTTGAGTGAAAGAGTTATAGAAAAAGAAACTAGAGTACATATATCAACAGTACAAGGAATGGTTAGCCGCATTTTTTATAATTCAGGTGAAGTTATGCCTGCTATATCGGATTATGATCTTATTATTGTGGACGAAGCTCATAGAGGATATATTTTAGACAAGGAAATGACTGAAGACGAAGCTATGTTTAAGGATCAAAGGGATTATCAGAGTAAATATAGAAAAGTTATAGAGTACTTTGATGCTGTAAAAATAGGACTCACAGCAACACCTGCGCCTCAGACAAGGGAGATATTTGGTTCACCGGTGTTTACCTACAGTTATAGAGAGGCTGTGATTGGTGGATATTTAGTAGACCATGATCCGCCGCATGAATTAAGAACAAAATTAACTAAAGAGGGTATTCACTATAAGAAAGGGGAGACAGTTGTAGAATATGATCCTATTACGGGGGAAATTGTAAACAGTGAACTTCTTGAAGATGAACTTGATTTTGATATAGAGTCATTTAACAGAAAAGTTATAACTGAGTCATTTAACAGGGCTGTTTTGGAAGAAATTGCCAAGAATATTGATCCGGATGCACCTAAAGAGCAGGGGAAAACTTTGATTTATGCTGTAAATGATAATCATGCTGATTTGATAGTAGAGATACTGAGGGATATATATAAAAAGACTGAGTCAGATAATGGTGCAATAGTAAAGATAACTGGAAGTGCAGCCGGTGGAGACAAGGAAAGAATCAAAGAAGAAATTAGAAAATTTAAGAATGAAGATTATCCATCAGTAGTGGTTACAGTTGATTTGTTGACAACAGGAATTGATGTTCCTTCCATATCTACTCTTGTGTTTATGAGAAGGGTTAAATCGCGGATACTTTTTGAACAGATGCTTGGAAGGGCAACACGCCTTTGCAAGGAAATCCATAAAAAGCATTTTCAGATATATGATCCGGTAGGTGTATATGATTCACTTCAAGATTATAATACGATGAGACCTGTGGTGGCTAATCCTTTAACAAGCTTTACAGGGCTTTTAGAAGAACTGAGAGAAATGAAGGATGAAGCTTATGTAAAGAATCAAATCAATCAGGTGATTGCAAAGTTGCAGCGTAAAAAGAATGATATGGATTCTAATACAATGGAACAGTTTAAGGACATGACAGGCGGCAAAAATGTTGAGGAATTTATCATTGATATAAAGAATAGAAATGCTGAGGATGCAAAAAACACAGTATTGTCATATTATAATTTGTTTAAATATGTTCAGGAAAGTAGGACGAATGACAGGAAAATTGTGGTGTCATATGTAGAAGATGAGCTGATTAGTCATACTAGAGGCTATGGAAAACGAGGAATTCGCCCTGAGGATTATTTGGAAGAATTTTCAAACTATGTGCAGAATAATATGAATGAAATTGCTGCATTAAAAATAGTTTGTACAAGACCACAGGATCTTACCAGAGAAAGCCTTAAATCACTTAGACTTAACTTGGATAGAGAAGGTTTTTCTGCATTGCAGTTAAATACTGCTATTTCACAGCTTACTAATGAAGAAATGGCAGCGGATATTATCAGTATTATTCGTAAGTATGCTCTTGGCTCATCACTTATAAGCCATGAGGCAAGAATTAGAAATGCAGTAAAAAAATTATGCAGGTCTCGTGAATTTACTAAACAAGAGCAAACTTGGATTAAGAGAATGGAAGATTACCTTTTGAATGAATCGGTACTGAATATACAAGTATTTGATGAAGACAGTAGGTTCAAGGCTCAGGGAGGTTTTTCAAAGGTTAATAAGGTATTTGAAAATAAATTAGAAAGTATTGTTTTAGAACTTAATAAATATCTATATGAAGATGGAGGACGAATTGCGTGACAACACAAGAGATTGTATCTAAGTTATGGAATCTTTGCAATGTATTAAGGGATGATGGTATTACCTTTCATCAATATGTGACAGAGCTTACATACATTTTATTCTTAAAGATGGCAAAAGAAACTGGGACGGAAACACAGATTCCTGCAGGATACCGTTGGGATATATTAAAATCAAAGAGTGGAATTGAACTTAAAAAATTTTATAAAGAATTGTTAAATCATTTAGGTGAAAATTGCACAGGTCGTGTACGTGAAATATATCAGGGAGCAGCTACCAATATAGACGAACCTAAGAATTTAGAGAAAATTATAACTAATATAGATGGACTTGACTGGTACTCTGCTCGTGAGGAAGGCTTGGGTAATCTATATGAAGGTTTACTGGAAAAAAATGCTAATGAAAAGAAATCCGGAGCAGGACAGTATTTTACACCTAGAGTTCTGATTGATGTAATGACAAGGCTCATAAAGCCACAGCCGGGTGAATGCTGTAATGATCCGGCCTGTGGAACTTTTGGATTTATGATTTCTGCAAGTCAGTATGTGCGGGAAAAGACAGATGATTACTTTGAGCTTGATGCAGATACAGCCAAGTTTGAAAGAGAAGAAGCTTTTACAGGATGTGAACTGGTACATGATACACATAGGTTAGCTCTTATGAATGCTATGCTACACGATATTGAGGGTGAGATAAAGTTAGCAGATACATTGTCAAATGCCGGTAAAGATATGAAGGGGTATGATGTTGTACTTACCAATCCGCCATTTGGCACTAAAAAAGGTGGAGAACGTGCAACACGCGATGATTTTGTGTATTCCACAAGCAACAAGCAGTTAAATTTCCTACAGCACATCTACAGAAGCTTGAATACTGGTGGTAATGCAAGGGCTGCAGTTGTACTTCCTGACAATGTACTATTTGCAGATGGAGATGGCGAGAAAATTCGTAAGGATCTTATGGAAAAGTGTAATTTACACACTATTCTCAGACTGCCTACAGGCATTTTCTATGCACAGGGAGTAAAAACAAATGTGCTTTTCTTTACACGAGGAAAGACAGACAAGGCAAATACAAAAGAAGTATGGATATATGACCTAAGAAATGATATGCCGTCATTTGGTAAAACAAATCCACTTAAAAAAGATGATTTTGATGATTTTGTTATCTGCTATGCAGATGGTAATTTATCTGCAAGAAAAGAGACATATAGTACGGAAAATCCAAATGGAAGGTGGAGAAAGTTTACATACGAAGAAATATTAGCTAGAGATAAGACAAGTCTTGATATTACCTGGATGAAAAGTGAATCGGGAACAGATGATTATACTTTGGAAGAGTTGTTAACACAGATAAAGGAAAAATCTGAGAATATATCTAAAGCTGTAGCAGAGTTAGAAGCACTTATTGGGGAAGTGGAGGAATAATGGATACAAAAGCATTAAGACAGAAGATTCTAGATCTTGCTATCAGAGGAAAACTTGTACCACAAGATCCAAATGATGAACCTGCATCCGTATTATTGGAGAGAATTCGTGAACAAAAACAGCAGATGGTCAAGGAAGGAAAGCTTAAAGCAAAGGATATTAAGAATGATACAATTATCTACAAAGGTGAGGATAATTTGCATTATGAGAAGTTTGCTGACGGCACTGTGAAATGTATTGAAGATG
>NZ_JBQMXS010000022.1:0-29388 GCF_052173895.1 Catonella sp.
TTTTTGTAAAATTTTGCTATCAAATACCTTAATCTTTTCAATATATTATACTGCGATTTTTGATTTTAGTCCACCGCTAAATTCCTTATAGAGTTTTTCTTAGGGCAATTATCATAACCTTATTACTACCTTATGTTAAGGCAGTTTACGAAAACTCAAATAATCATTTATAACAAGTAATAATATAAAGATAAATGTTTTTAAATATATATAAATGATTCAATTAAATTGTGCACAATTTTAGTTATTTTACATGTAGTATTTTTTCTAACAAAATGTTATCATTAATTGCATCAAATTTAATTTACTTTATTAAGTAGGAGGAAAATAACATGAGTGTTTATAATTTTAGTGTTAAAAATGTAGAGGGTGGCCTGACAAGCCTTTCAGAATATAAGGGAAAAGTTCTTCTTATAGTAAATATTGCTACAGGATGCGGTCTTACACCACAGCTTGAAGACCTTGAGAAGTTATATCAGAAATACAACAAAGATGGTTTAGAAATAATAGGTTTTCCTTGTGGACAGTTCCTTGACCAGAATCCTGAAGACGGAAAAGAAACCGTTAAGTTCTGTATGGTAAACTACGGTGTTACTTTTGAGAATTTCGAGAAACTCGAAGTAAATGGCGAGAATGCACATCCTCTTTTCAAATATCTTAAAGAGCAAAAGCCTGAAGAAGTAACCAATGCTGCTACAGCCGGCTTACTTGAGAAACTCGCAAGCCTTGGACAGGTTTTTCCGGGTAGTGAGATTAATTGGAACTTCACCAAGTTCTTAGTAGATAAGGACGGAAATGTAGTTGAAAGATTTTCACCAACTGTAACAAGCGAAGATATGGACACTTATATTAAAAAGCTCCTGTAATAATTAGTTTCTATTTACATACTCAAAAACAAATACAAGTAATCGCCCTGTACTAGACCTAAATCTAATACAGGGCGATTATTTTATTTCTGCATTATATCATCGGCTCCAAACTTTTTCCAGTCTTTTTCTTATAGCCTTAATAAACCCCTCAGTATCAGCTGTCGTCACATTTTTAAGAGTGGTAATATTCGCCAAATCCTTTGTCATAGTTCCACTTTCAACAGTGTCAATTACAGCCTTCTCAAGCTCATTCGCAAAACTAACCAACTCATTAAGCCCATCTAATTCACCTCTTTTTCTAAGTGCTCCACTCCATGCAAATATCGTAGCTATCGAGTTGGTAGATGTCTTCTCTCCCTCAAGATGCTTATAATAATGCCTTTGTACAGTGCCATGAGCCGCCTCATACTCCCAAACTCCCTTTGGAGATACGAGTACAGATGTCATCATCGACAGAGAACCGAAAGCTGTCGCAAGCATATCACTCATTACATCTCCATCATAGTTTTTACACGCCCAAAGAAAACCACCTTCGCTCCTTACAACCCTTGCTACCGCATCATCTATCAAGGTGTAAAAATAAGTAATTCCTTTATTTCTAAATTTATCTTTATAATCATTCTCATATATTTCTGCAAAAATATCCTTAAAAGTATGGTCATACTTCTTTGAAATTGTGTCTTTAGACGAAAACCAAAGGTCAACTCCCAATTCAAGAGCATACTCAAAGCAGGCTCTTGCAAAACTTTCTATGGACACATTTAAGTTATGTATACCCTGAATAACTCCTGCCCCTTTAAATTCATGTATTAATTCTCTAGTTTCAGTTCCATCCTCTGAAGTAAACACAAGTTCCGCTTTTCCCGGACAATCTACTTTAATTTCTGTATTTTTATATACATCTCCATAGGCATGGCGAGCAATCGTTATAGGCTCTTTCCAAGTGCGCACATAAGGCTCTATGCCCTTTACAAGAATAGGAGTTCTAAACACCGTTCCATCTAACATGGCTCTTATAGTCCCATTCGGACTCTTCCACATCTCTTTAAGTTCGTATTCTTTTACCCTTGCCGCATTCGGTGTAATAGTAGCACATTTAACTGCAACTCCATATTTAAGCGTAGCTTTAGCAGATTCAACAGTTACCTCATCATCAGTCTCATTTCGGTATTTAAGCCCTAAATCATAGTATTCTGATTTCAAATTAATAAAAGGATTTATAAGTTCATCCTTTATTATCTTCCAAATAACCCTTGTCATCTCATCTCCGTCCATTTCAACTAACGGAGTCTTCATCTCTATTTTCGCCATCGCTTACCTCCACAATACATTCTTATCTGTAAAGATTAGCACAACACTTCTCTTATATCAAGCCTGCTTTATATCACAGTTTGAAAATAATACATTTACTGCTGCCCTGTATTCTAAAACACCTTTTGCCTTCTTAATATCTTTTAAAAAATGTTCCGAGTCCTCAAAACTCTCTTTAATATAAAACCATAGTTCTTTCATCTTAAGAATAGCGGTAGAACTTCCATTAAACTCCTCTAAGTATTCAGACAGTAAGTCATCCAAATAAGCCCTCAACCTCTTTCTCCTGTTTACATCCTCAGAAAGTTGCGTATCTTCTATCAAAAAGGGATTCCTAAGTAAGCCTCTTCCTATCATTATATGCTTAAGATTTGAAAATTCGTTTGCTAAACTCTTTATATCGCTTACATTGTTTAGCTCTCCGTTAAAACAAAGCCTTTCAACTGCTCCTATCTCGGTATATTCCCGTACTGCAAGAGAAAAACTTTCTTTATGAACCCGTCCCTTATAAAATTCCATCCTAGTTCTGGGATGAATAATCAACTTAGCTAATGGAAATTTTTTATATATTGAAAGAATTTTTCCAAATTCATCTGCCTCACTATACCCTATCCTAGTTTTTACAGATACATTTAACCCATTTTTTACCGATTCATTATATATACCATCCAAAAGTTTACAAAGACTATCTAAATTCTTTAATGCTCCTGCTCCCCTCCCCTTGTTCACCACAGTTCCGGATGGACAGCCAAGGTTTATATTAATTTCTTCATAGCCAAGTTCTATGAGTTTTTTAGCTGTAAGGTTAAATCCTTCTGAAGAGTTCGTTAGTATCTGCGGAACAATACTTAATCCTTTATTATTTTCCGGAATTAATTCTTTTAGGTCTTTCTTATCTAATCCCCTCTTTTCTTTAGGAGTAATAAAAGGCGTGTAATAGTCTGTCACTCCTTTAAAATGTCTTGCAAATGTCTTTCTGAAAATTCTCCCCGTTATCCCTTCCATTGGTGCAAAACTTATAAAATAATCTTTCATCAGTCCTCTCTTTTCTAAACTGTCAAAATTTTAACTTTACAAAATTACTGTTTAGGGGTATAATAAAAATACTATAAGCAGATGTAGTTCATCGGTAGAATGCGACCTTCCCAAGGTTGAGAGGCGGGTTCGATTCCCGTCATCTGCTTTTTATTTTTGTGCTAAAATTCCTATAATTAGACAACAAACTAAGACCATTTTCTCTTAAGAAAACAGCCTTAGTTTATCTTATCTCAATATTTAAAATTCCAATATAATATATTAACTATTTAATCTTAGCAAGAGACTCCAATACCCTATCCTGCTGGAAAGGCTTTACAATAAAGTCCTTTGCTCCACTCTGAATAGACTCAATAACCATAGCCTGCTGTCCCATAGCAGAACACATAACTACATTCGCTGCGGCATCAAATTCTTTAATCTTTTTAAGACACTGCAAGCCATCACACTCAGGCATAGTTATATCAAGAGTAACGATGTCTGGTTTCAGCTCTTTATACTTTTCAAATCCGTCATTTCCATTAACACCCTCACCTACAACCTCATAACCATTCTTTGAGAGGATGTCCTTAAGCATCATTCTCATAAAAGCCGCATCATCCACTACCAACACTCTCTTAGCCATTATTATACTTCCTTTCACATATTTTAAATATTATTCAGACTTCAGCTTAAAAAATTATAACATATATATTCCTGTTCTGAAAACCTATTATACTGTATTTTAATATATTTTTCAACCTCTGATACTAGCATTTTTTTATTATTGTAATTATAATGGTATTTAACAATAGCTAAAAAGATTTGAAAGGAATATTTATGCCTACTATTAAACTTTATGATGCCCTACCTTATTGTACAAATTTTACTGCAAACATTCTTAATCTAATCCATTTTAAAGACAATACTTACAAATTAATACTCGACCAAACTCTTTTCTTTCCAGAATCAGGAGGACAGTCCTGTGATAAGGGCAGGATTTCTATAGGAAATATTAATGCCACAGTAGAAAATGTTATGATAGATGAACAAAATAATATAACTCATATCATAACCTCCGAACATAATCTTGAAAATCAGACAGAAACTACTGTATCCGGTGAAATAGACTGGGAACATCGTTTTAGTAATATGCAACAGCATAGTGGTGAGCATATCTTTTCCGGAATAGTGAAAAAGAAATATAGCTATGAGAATGTAGGCTTTCATCTGTCTGATAATATAGTAACTATGGATTATGATGGCTACCTTAATCCTAATCAGGTTGCCGAAATAGAATTTGAAGTAAATAAAGCTATATACGAAAATAAAGATATAATCTGCTATTACCCGGATTCAGATGCACTAAAAAGTATAGATTACAGATGTAAGTCTGAATTAACAGGAGATATAAGGATAGTTGAAATTAAAGATATTGATATCTGTGCCTGCTGTTGCCCTCATGTGAGAAAAACCGGAGAAATAGGGATTTTTAAAGTCCTCTCTTCAATCCGTTACAAAGGCGGAGTAAGGCTTTCCATCCTCTGTGGTTTTAGAGCTTTTACATATTTTAACAGCCTGTCAAAGCTCTCTGACAACCTTAGGGTCTTACTTTCCTCTGAGCAAAGTGAAATTATGTCTAATGTTACTTCTCTTAAAAACGAAAGAGATTCACTAAGAATAAGGTTGCGAGAAATTAATAAAAACTTACTGATATCAAATATTGATAAAATTTTAACAACTTCTCCTGCCATCATATTTACCGAAGAAATTGATGCTAAGAGCCAACGAGAGGCCTTAAATTACTTAGTTAGCAAAAGAAACAATTATTGTGCCTTACTTACAGGAAACGACAAAAAAGGTTATTCCTACCTTATAGGCAGTAATAACCTTGATACATCGCTTATTCAAGCTAAATTAAAAGAATCTTTCAATGCTAAGGGTGGTGGTAAAAAGGAAATGGTGCAGGGATTTGTAAATACTTCAAAATCAGAACTTGAATCCCTACTAAACACTTTTCCTTTTATTTAAAATCCATAAGATTTGTCGTGGAATGTACTCCTATCGCAAGGGTGGACAGATTATGCACAAGGGCTGAAGTAGTTGGTCTTATAACGCCAAATACCCCCAGCCCTATAAGTCCTCCATTAATACCCACTATGTTTCTATAATTGCTGTTTATCCTCTTGATAAGGGCATTGGAAAGCATCTTTAACTTAACTAATTCATTTAAATTATCCGCTACTATTGTTATGTCAGCAATTTCTCTAGCAAGTTCCGCTCCATCGCTTATAGCTATTCCACAATCCGCTGCCGAAAGTGCAGGAGAATCATTAATTCCATCTCCTACCATAATAACTTTTCTTCCCTTCGCCTTCTCTGTTTCTACAAATCTAGCTTTATCTTCCGGAAGTACCTCTGCATAATACTTATCCACTCCAACCTGTGCCGCTACAGCCCTAGCTGTCCTCTTATTATCTCCGGTCATCATTACTACTTTTTTAATTCCAAGAGCCCTAAGTTTACTTATTACTTCCCTTGCCTCTTCTCTTACAGGATCAGAAATACAGATTACTGCCGAAAGCTTACCTTCTATCGCCATATAAAGATGAGATGAATCCTCAGGTATATTCGCAAACCTATCTTCAAGACCTTTTGGAACAATAACACCCTCATCTTCAAAAACAAAATGGTAACTTCCTATTATTACTTTTTTATCCGAAATACTGCTACTTATTCCATGTGCAACAATATAATTTACTTTGGAATGCATCTCATCATGCTTTAATCCTTTTTTTCTTGCAGCCTCTACTACTGCATTTGCCATAGAGTGAGGAAAATGTTCTTCAAGACAGGCTGCTATCCTAAGCAGTTCATCTTCACTCCTGTCCTCAAATGAAATCACTGATGTCACAACAGGCTCAGCCTTTGTAAGAGTACCTGTCTTATCAAACACTATAGTTTCTGCCTCTGCAACAGCTTCTAAAAACTTTCCTCCCTTAACCGTAATACCATTTTCAGATGCCTCTCTAATAGCAGAGAGTACCGACACAGGCATGGCTAATTTAAGTGCACAAGAGAAATCTACCATAAGCACTGCTAAAGCCTTAGTTATATTTCTCGTAAGAAGATATACGAGTCCTGTTCCTATAAGAGTATAAGGAACCAGCTTATCTGCAAGCCTAAGAGCCTTACTTTCAGCTCCGGACTTAAGTTTCTCTGTCTCTTCTATCATTTTTACAATCTTTTCAAACTTAGAATTACCGCCGGTTTTCTTGACTTTAAAAATGATTTCACCCTCCTCAATCACTGTACCTGCAAACACCATGCTTCCGGTTTCCTTCCTTACCGCCTCACTCTCTCCGGTCATAGATGCCTGATTTATCATAGCCTCGCCTTCTGTTACCACTCCGTCAAACGGTACTACTCCGCTTAAATGTACTACAACCTCATCATCTTCCTTTACTTCAGAGTAATCAACCAAAATTTCAGTATCACCCTTCTTAACCCATACCTTACTTATATTTAGCGACAGTACGCCTGCAAGATCTGCCGTTGTCTTCTTCTCAGTCCACTCTTCTAAAAGCTCTCCTATTTTAAGCAAAAACATAACCGAGCCCGCCGTCCTAAAATCTCCTCTAAGTACAGAAACTCCCACTGCTGCTCCATCTAACAGTGCAACCTCTACCTTTCCCCTAAAAAGACATTTAAGCCCTGCCCTCACATATTTAAATGACCTGAACATTATAAATCCCATTCTAAGCGGAGACGGTATTAAAGTACGCCTTATAAACCTCATGGCAATCATCTTTATCAGCTTATCCTGATATTTAGCATTTAAGGCTCTACTGGAATTTTTTATAAACTCTTCCGGCGCTTCAAACCTTTCATAGCTAAACCTCTGGAGAGCAGCTACTATATTCCACTTGTCACCATTAAATTTAATTGTAGCTGTACAAGTTCTATCTGATACTTTTGTAAAAGTTACTCCTTTTATATGCCTGATATAATAAACTAAGGTATCAGCCTGCTCAAAACTCATGCTTTTTTGCAAAAACTGTACTCTTATTCTATTATCTGACTCCGATAATATTTTAAATTTCATATTTTACCTCAATTTTACAAATTATTAAATTAATAAAGAAAAATCCCACAGAGAGTTAAAACTAACTACTAACTCCCTATGGGCTTAATTCTTACTCTTCTTCTACTTCTTTGTATCCATCAGAAGTATCTTCAAATATAGCTTCTTCAGCAGCCTTTCTGTCCTCATTGATATCCATTGCATCTTCATAGATATCTTCACAGTTCTCCCTCAAGGTTTCTGTACGCTGTAAAGCATAGTCCTTAACCCTAAGTGCAGCAGCTGTTATATGAGTGTAGCATTTTTTTGCATCCTTACTAAGCAATGCCTTAAGACCAACAGTTCCAAATGCAACTCCACCTACAAACAAACCAATTTTTTTCCAATGACTATTATCCCACATCTCAGGACCTCCTTTTAGTTTAAGATTGCTAAGATGTCAAACTGCCGCATCAAATTTCTTAAATACAAGTTTTCGGCTTTGAGTAATACCTGTTTCACATCAATTACTATCTAATTATATCAATTGAATTTTTTATTTTCAATTATTTTTTAACATTTCCTTGATTTTTTTACATAAAAATGCCTCTTATAAATATTGACTTTCATTATTGTACGAAACTGACTTCTATTATCAAAAAAATATATACTATAATATAAAAAAAAGAAGAATAGCGCATTATTCACTACTCTTCTTTTTATCATAATTAGTTTTTAACCCTAAGCCATAGCCGGCATAACAGTATCAAGAATCTCATTTAAAGCAGTACCACTGCTTGTATGACTTCTAACAATATTAGCCTTACATTTTTCTGCTTCCGCCAAGGCAGTGCGCACCATCTTGTGTGATACAGTGTTGGTAAATAGTATCAGAAGATCCGGAGAGCCTATTTGTCCACTCAAATTAGCAGACATCTGTGTAAAAACCTTTGCCTTGCATTTATGTTCTTTACAAATTTTCTTATACATACAAACCATACGGTCATGACCGCCTACTATAACCACACTCATAACACACCTCTCAATTTATATAAATTTACTGTTTCTTACGCCTGCGCAAGCTGTTTACCAAGCTCTTTACACTTTTCTATTCCTTCAGCATCAGGCTCAAGATTACATATCACACCCTCATCACCAACAACTGTTGCTCCTGCTGCCTTCATTCTATCCACCCAATCAGACATCCATGTACCATCGCCCCAGTCATAAGAACCAAAAAGGCCTATAACCTTACCTGATACATGAGCCTCAAGTTCTGCTACAAAAGGCTCCATCTCACATTCCTCAAGTACCTCTGAACCCATAGCTGGACATCCAAGTGCAAAAGCCTTCTCTTCCTTAAGTGCATCTACGGATGCTGAACCGACTTCAAGTAATTCTGCCTCTGCTCCTGCTGCCTTAATTCCCTCTGCAACTGCTTCTGCCATCGCCTGAGTATTTCCTGTCTGTGACCAATAAACTACACTAATCTTGCTCATAATAAACCCTCTTTCTGTGTGTTCACACTGTTTTTTTTATGCACAAATCATCTGAACAGTTTTCTTCTCTCCATAATGACCTATGTTGCTGTAACTATCTATGATACCTGCTATATCCTCTCCTTCATATAACAAACGCACCATTTCTGTCTGAACCTTCTCATAATCCTTAAACAGTCTTATTTTAGTCTCAGCATCCTTATATACCTTCCAATAACCACTGTGCAGATAGTTCTTTCCATTATTCCTGATAAAACCCTCCACATCCTCTATAGGATAGCCTAAAAGCAGACCAAGTTCATGTGGAAAATTCTTTTTATTTTCCATATAACTTATATAATTTCTTACAAACCTGGGAAATATTTTATTTATATCCGTATGCTCATAACCACATTCGGATATGAAAGCTTTCACCTTAGCATAGTTCAAATATTTCCTAAGTTCCCCCTCTCTATATACAAGGATTACAAGTCTTTTTTTACCCGGATAAATAATGCGAAATGAAAGTCCTGTATGCTCTAAAATTTCTGACAAATCGCCAATTTTTTTAGCAGATATAGTTAAAAGATTAGATATTTTCATACCTGCAATTACCGGTGCACATTGAAGTGCAAGCTGGAGGGAAACCGAACCGGCATCCATACTTTTTACAATATCTACTATATCAAAACTCATATTATCTCTCCAAGTATTTTATAGTTAGTTTTTACTAACTGATTATGATAATAACTAAAATATACCTATTTGTCAATACTTTTTGATAATTATTCTTATTTTCATTACAATATTAATTCTTCTACCCTTGCACAGAAGTTCAATCTTTGTTATACTTAAATAAATAGGCTTGGAGGTGATGCTTAATGGAAATACATGAATCCGCTGAAGATTATTTAGAAACAATACTTGTCCTAACTGAAAAAATTGGAAATGTTCGTTCTGTAGATATTTCTAATGAAATGGGATTTAAAAAATCAAGTGTTAGTGTTGCCATGAAGAATCTTCGTTCTACCGGACATATCGTTGTAGATGAAAATGGTTATATCAAGCTTACCCCTGCCGGCAAAGAAGTTGCCGACATGATTTATGAAAGGCATAAGTTCTTTTCTACATGGCTTATAAGCTTGGGAGTAAATAAAGAAACTGCCCTGGAAGATGCTTGTAGAATTGAGCATGTTATAAGCAAAGAAAGTTTTTCAGCAATGAAAGAATTTTTAAATTCAAAAAATGTCTAAATATATTAAAGGAGGCTGCATTAGTCACAGCCTCCTTTGTACATAGTTTATCAAAACTCCCTAAGCATCTTATCTAGGATACTGTGGAGCGTTGACATTTCCTCTTCTGTGAGTCTTAAACACGCTCCCATTTTTTTGGGCACATCCAAAGCCTTATCCTTTAGATCTCTTCCATTTTCCGTAAGAGTAACATTAAGAACTCTTTCATCATCCTTATCTCTGCAACGGTCGATAAAATTCTTCTGTTCAAGCTTCTTAAGCACTGGAGTTAAAGTTCCCGAATCTAAATAAAGCAACTCTCCAAGTTCTTTTACATTCACCTTTTCATTTTCCCACATAACCATCATAGTAATATATTGGGTGTATGTAAGGTCTAATTCATCTAAAAAAGGCTTATATTTCTTAACTATTTCCTTAGAACAGGCATATAGCGGAAAACAAATCTGGCTTGAAAGTCTTAACATTTTATATTTATCTTCTTTTTGCATGATTCATCCTTATTATAGTAAGATTATTTAGCTTACACTTTTATTTATAAAATCAATAAGTGGTGCCTTTGGAATAAATCCTATCTGCCTGTCTACAGGTTCTCCATCCTTAAAAATAACGATTGCAGGTATACTCTGAATCTTATACTTTACAGCAAGACTCTGGTTATCATCCACATCAACCGCAAAGAAATCAGCCTTACCACTAAGTTCCTCTGATGCCTCCTCAAGCACAGGACCTAACATTTTACAAGGTCCACACCATGTAGCATTGAAATCTACAACAGCAAGCTTGCTATTCTTAACCTCTGAAAATTCTGCTTCATTAATTTTTTTTACCATATTATCCTCTTTCCGGTGATTTCACCTATTTTTATCATATAACCCAACGAGTTACTTTAAATTTATTAGTGTGCCAATATATTCGACACTTACTGATAAGAATTGCTATTTTTATATTATCGGTCAACTTACCTTACCTGCTAAATATGAAACGGCAGAAAGTGCTGCTACATTTCCTTCACCGGCAGCTTTAATGTACTGATAAGGTTTACCTGTAACATCACCACAGGCAAATAACCCCTCAATATTAGTACGCATCGAACGATCTGTCACAATATGACCGTCCTCTATGTTAAGTCCCGGAACAAGCTTATCAGGAGATACTGCATCTCTCAAAATAAATATACCATCTGTTTTATAGTTGCTTTTATTGGTCACAAGAGTGATACGCTCTCCATCTTTAACTATCTCTTTCGGAGACTCTCCCTCAATAATCTCTACATTATCTGCAAGGAAAGGCACATTCTTATACAAAGCAATATACGTTACCTTTGTAGCTCTTTCTGCAAGAAAAACAACTTCTTCTTCCTCTTTAGGAGCATAACCTACAACCACTGCTTCTTTACCTTTATAAAGAGCCGCATCACAGGTTGCACAGTAACTTACCCCACTACCCAAATTTTCATTTTCTCCAGGCATTGTCTTACCGGTAACCACACCTGTAGCAAGAATCACTGATTTTGCCTCAAATATCTCCTCAGCAGATTGAAGTACAAAATAATCTCCCATAGCATAAACAGCATTTATCCTTGAATAATTGATATCAACATCCATCTTTTTAAGATGGTTCTTATATGCATCTGCGAGTTCTCTTCCTGTAATATCAGGCAGCCCTAAATAATTCTTAATATCTAAGGCTTTTGTTATCTTAAGACTCAGTTCCTTATTGCCAAATAATAATATGTCTTTATTCCTGAGTTTTGCCGTAATAGCAGCTTCAAGTCCACCAGGTCCTGTCCCTACTATTGCAATATCATATCTTTTCATAACACCTCACTTCTAATAAGCACTATTTAAAACAAGCTATTTATTTTGGTATGATTATATTGCATACAATTAGATTTGTCAAGTAGGTTATCATTATTTACTTGATAACTTTATAAAAATATCATATAATAGCTTTCACATTAATTAGATAAATATAGGAGTTTATATATGAAAAACGAGATTTTTCCTGATGGATACTCTCCTGCCCTGAGTATAAGGGAGACAGAGGTCGCCATCAAATCAGTAAAGGATTATTTTGAGAGAGAACTTGCAAAGCAGCTCAACCTTACACGAGTTTCTGCACCGCTTTTTGTACGCCCCGAAACCGGATTAAACGACAACTTAAATGGAGTGGAGAGACCTGTATCTTTTGACTTAAAAGAACAACCGGATCAGGCAGCTCTTGAAATAGTACATTCTCTTGCTAAATGGAAGAGATTTGCCCTCCAAAGATATGGTTTTCATTCAGGAGAAGGACTTTATACTGATATGAATGCCATAAGAAGAGATGAAGATACTGACAATATTCACTCTATCTTTGTAGACCAATGGGACTGGGAAAAAATAATCAACAAAGAAGAACGGAACGAACATACCCTTAAAAAGACTGTTATGTCTGTATATGAGGCTCTTAAAAGTACAGAAATGCACATGGCTAGAAAATATAATTATATTAAGCCTGAACTTCCTGAGCAAATATGCTTTGTAACTTCTCAAGAACTGGAAAATGAATACCCTGATTTAACCGCTAAGGAAAGAGAGTATAAGGCTGCTAAATCACATGGTGCAGTATTTATCAGCCAAATCGGTGGTATTCTTAACTCAGGTACAAGACATGATGGCAGAGCTCCTGACTATGATGACTGGCAATTAAACGGCGACATCATAGTTTACTATCCTCTACTTGATATAGCCCTTGAACTTTCCTCAATGGGTGTAAGAGTGGATGAAGATCGCCTTAGAGAGCAACTTCAGATATCAAACTGTATGGACAGGGCTGAACTTCCATTTCAAAAAGCTGTACTTAATAAGGAGCTGCCTTATACCATAGGTGGTGGCATCGGCCAATCAAGAATATGTATGTTTTTCTTAAAAAAGGCTCATATTGGTGAGGTACAGTCCTCAGTATGGACTCCTGAGACTATGGAAAATGCTGATTCTCACAGCATTACTTTATTATAATTACAATTTTCTCTATGTCAAAAACAGAAAATCTCCGATTAACTTTTTGAGTTATCGGAGACTTTTTTAATCTTCAATTTGCCAGTCAATAGGCTCTATTCCATTTTCGATAAGAAATTCATTAGCCTTTTTAAAATGTCCATTTCCCATAAATCCTCTATAAGCCGAAAGTGGACTCGGATGAGCCGATTCCAATACTAAATGTTTGGGATTATCAAGCATTTTTTTCTTATCTCTCGCAGCTCTTCCCCACAGCAAATAGACTATAGGTCTATCTTCTTTATTTACAGCCTTAATCAAGGCATCTGTAAAATTTTCCCAGCCTTTACCCTGATGAGAGAAAGCACTATGAGCCCTCACTGTCAGAATCGTATTTAAAAGTAACACTCCCTGCCCTGCCCATTTTCTAAGAGAACCATGCCTTGGTATATAACAGCCAAGTTCACTATTTATCTCTTTATAAATATTTTGAAGAGACGGCGGAATCTGACATCCTAATGGCACTGAAAAACTAAGTCCTTCAGCCTGGCCGGGCTCATGATAAGGATCTTGACCAAGTATCACTACCTTCACCCGACCTAATGGTGTAAGGTGCAATGCATTGAAAATATCATCAGAATGTGGATAAATAATACGGGTGCTATACTCCTCTTTTAAAAATAGATACAGTCTTTGATAATACTCCTTGTCAGCCTCCTTTTCAACTACAGAAAGCCAATCATTTGTAACTTTGCTCATACAACTAAAACCTCTATGGTACTAATTCCTTTCTCTCTTTTCCTGCCTCAATTGCTTTAGTATCAAGCCTAGATACTATGCTATATATTCTCTCACTATATTCCTGCCTATCTACCATTCCCATTAGCTCCAGAGCCTCTCGTTCCGAAATGCCATACGTTGACTGCAACTCCGACATTATCTGTCCTCTTACATAATCAAGATCTGTATTGATTCCTAATTGCCTTGCAAGTGCAATGTATTTATCATAACGAGAAAGTCCCTTAACCAACGAATCTAAAGCAGATGGATAATCCCCCATTGCAAAGAAGTTGTTATACGAATTTAACTGCTTATTCACAAACATTACAGTATAAATCTTGTCATGCAGTTCCATATCCTTTTCTTTAATCTCAAGTCCTCTTATACCTTCATAGGCCTCGGTATATTTACGGTTACCAAACTTATAAGTTGCATCTGCTATACTTATATCATAAGAAAAAATATTTGTGCCAACTATAACCACTGCACCTGCAACAATGAAAAACAAGAAAATTATTATAGCACCTGCTTTGTTTATCTTTCCTTCCGGCTGTTCAAGAGCCTCTGCCCTTAGGCGCTTTAATTCAGCCTCCTTCTTTGCAGCCTTCTTAGCTGCATCTTTGGCTGCTTTCTTTGCCTTATTATCTGCTGCCTTTTTCTTAGCCTCTTCCGCTTTTTTCTTTTTGTTAGCTTCCGCAGCAGCTTTTTTCTCTTCTTTCCTCTTAGCAGCTTCGTCTGCCTTTTCTTTTTTTGCCGCTGCCTCCTGCTCAGGTGTAGGAATAGCCGCAAGTTCCTCCTCTGTTAAAGGTATATTTGCAAAAAGCTTATGAAAAATAGCTGTGAAAATACCTTTTTTCCCTGAAGTATTTTTAGAAACCTGTTTTCCTTTTTTAGATGAACTCCTAGACTTTATTTCTTCATCCGATAAAACTTCCGGAGTCCCCATATCATCAAGCGGATTGATAACAGGTAGAGGTTCTTCTTCTATTGCCCCTCCCACTTCATCAAAACTAATTTCTTCTTCATCTCCGCCTATTTCAACTCCCAATTCAGTTGCAATTTCAAAGTCACCACTGCCCTCTTCATTCAACACTTCTTCGTTTGAAACTTCTTTGTTTGATACTTCTTCATTTGATATTTCTTTAGCCAAAACTTCCTCAGAAAAAGCATCTTCCGCCTTTAAAACGGCATTATTCTCAACCGATTCATTTTGACCAACAGATCCTTCTTCACTAAAAGCTATGTCCTCAGAAGAAACTTTGTCATTAGAGCTCCCCTCTTCTACAGAAAACTCTTTACTATCCGAAACACTATCTTTGCTAGCATTATCACTTTCATCAGAAGTTTCTAACATATCATCTAAATCTATGTCATCTAAAAACGAATCATCTAAATCATCTAAATTAAATTCCTCTTCTAAGGAGTCTATACTTACATTTTTAGATGACACTCTATTTTTACCGGACTTAGCACGGGCAGTAGCCTTTCGCCTCCTGTCAGTTTCATATGGAGGTTCCTGCATGGCAGATTCAAGCAGTCCATCTAGGTAAGATTCCTTATCCTTATCCAATCTCTCCTCCATCCTAAAGCATTCCTAGCTTTATTAAAATTTATTTTATAAAACTAATTTATCTATTGCTTCTACCAGTTTTCCTATCTCCGGTTTTGTAAGCTGTGCATCTGCTCCAAGGGATTCTCCCTTTCTTCTCATTTCATCATTTATAAGTGAAGAGAATATTATAAGTGGAATCTCTTTCAGTTCATTATCATCTTTTACAAGCTTTGTAAGCCTATGACCATCCATCCTAGGCATCTCTATATCGGTAATTATACAATGGCACTGATCCGTAGCCTTACCTTCCGACTTATAGCGGAGTAGGGTATTCCAAGCCTCTTCTCCATTAGCTGTAGCTGTTATATTAACATATCCTGCCTTAGTAAGACAATCTACAATCATCTTTTCAAGCATAGGAGAATCTTCTGCTATAAGGATTGGAGAATTGTTTCTTGTTCTTACTCCAAGCTTATCTATATCTTTTGCCTTAATTCCTGTTTCAGGATTTATAGTAGAAACAATTTTTTCAAAATCTAATACTACTATAAGTCTATGATCAAATTTAATAATACCTGTAGCAACACTGCGCTCTGCATCATTTATAGTTTCATCAGGTTTAGTTATATCTGACCAAGTAAGTCTGTGGATACCCTGAACCCCATGCACATGGAAACCTATATTTAAATTATTAAAATTTGTAACTATATACATATCTTTAGTTCTGTCCGGTGATGGTGGTATCATGAGACTCTTAGCAAGATCAACTATTGTAACTATAGTATCCCTTGGCATAAAAATACCTTCAATTGTATCATGCGCATTAGGAATAGGCGTAGGCTCAGTGAAAGGCATAATTTCCTTTACCTTAGCTACATTGATTCCATAATGGTTTGGTCCAATATTGAACTCAAGTACCTCCAATTCATTTGTACCACTTTGAAGTAAAATTCCAGTATCCATAGTAACCTCCCTCAGTTTTGTCTATACTATAATTATTAATCCGTTTAAGGAATGATAAAATACATAGTAACAGTTCTTATATTATAACATTCAATATATGTCTAGGTAAAGTGTAATTTTGATTTTTAATTAATTTTATCCCTAGTTATTATTGTGTAACATGAAGAGTATAACTTTTACTGCCCTTCATCACCTTCAATTTAGCCTTATTTTTATCTGCTTTCTTTGGAACATTAAATACAACTACTCCCTTTGCAGATTGCCCCCCTCCTACTGATATATTCAAGGACTGCATATCATTTTCAAGCAAGGTAAGACTAGGTTTGTAGTAATGCTCACCATCAAATGTCAGATTATATCCCACTTCACTGTCTTGTGAGAATTTTTTATTTTTATTTGTCTTATTTCTAATAGAAAACTCAACTACATAAAGTTTCATATCATCGGCTGCCACCAACGAAAAATATCCTTCATTCTTAGGATATCTTGAATACTCTCCAGCTCCTCCATAAACTACTTCAAAACCACTAGCATCATATATACTGCTTAATGAAGAGACAGTATCATCATCACCATTAGTTGCATTTATGTCTGAAGTCTCCTCCTCATCATCACCATCTTTTTGTTCTTCCTTAACCGGTGGCCGGCTTTCCTTCTGTTGCTCTGCATTATTACCTGCCACATCAAATTCTTCTTTTATAACTCCGGGATTCTCCTTAATTGCAAGCTCTTCCTGTAATGTAGGCTCATAATTCCTTGTATGTTTAAGCACAAGTTTTGCCGCATATTCAGCCACCTGTTTTAACTCTCCGTCCGAAAGCCCTGTATCGCCTACAGCACAGGCTGACAAGTTAAGTGCTAGTATGCCCGACAATACAATCATTGCAATTTTTTTCTTCATTTTTCTATTCTCCTTTAAGCCTTTGTGTCTAATTCAAACCAGAATTCTACTCCATTATCCCAGTTTTTTACTCCACATTCTCTATTTAAAGAATTCATAATGGCCTTTACTATTGACAGTCCTATGCCATTGCCTCCATATTCCCTCGTCCTAGCCTTATCCACCTTATAAAACTTGTCCCAAATTCTTGTAATATCTTCCTCCGGTATAGGTCTTCCTGTATTAAATATAGAAACCCTTATTTTGTTATCAAATTCCTTAACACAAACCGAAACTGCCTTTTTGCCCTCTCCATCTTCTTCTACATGGTTTAGTGCATTACTTATATAGTTGGTAACAACTTCCTCCACCAAATATTCATCTGCCCAAACAAAACAATTTTCCTTACTGTATATCTCTGAAACTGCATTTTTCTGTTTAAAAACCATATTCATAGAATTAACTACCGATTTAAGCATCGGTATTATATCAAATCTGTCAAATTGTGGTTTATTATCTCCAAACTCCAGTTCACTAAGACTTAAGAGTCTTTTCACCATGCTATTCATTTTTGCAGCTTCATCTATAATAACTTCGCAGTAAAAGTCTCTACTTTCTTCATCCGTCTGTATATTATCCTTAAGTCCCTCAGCATATCCCTGTATTAATGCTATTGGAGTCTTCAGCTCATGCGACACATTTGAAAGAAATTCCTTTCGCATTTCCTCAGACTGTTCTTTTTTCCTTATATCATTTTGCAGTTCGTTATTGGCTGATTTTAGCGAAGAAATAGTATTTTCAAGTTTCTCTGACAATACATTTATACTATGTCCAAGTTCTCCCACCTCATCTTTCCTATCCTCTTTATAGCAGTTATCAAAATTCAAATTACTTATTGACTTTGTAATTTTAGAAAGTTCTCTAATCGGTTTAGTAAAACCTTCTCCAATAAAATACATAATCCAAGAACCTATCATAATAGTTGCTATTCCTACATAAGCAAAAAAAGTATTAGATATAGCTGCACTTTCTGCTATATTATCATAATTGCTCCTTATAAAAATTTTATCTCCACAATCAAGTTTTCCATAAAGTTCAATATAATTGACTTCAAGCCTAGAATCAAAATGTCTATATATACTATACCTATCAGTTTTTACTAAAAGCATTGTGGACTCTTTGTCATTTGTGACTACATTTTCAACTGCCCTAGTCTTTCTATAATAATCAATAATCTCACTTTGAAGTTTCTCACTTTGTGATTCATTAAGGCTTGTCGGAAATTTAGTTTCTAAAATTATTCCTCCTGAATAGCTGAAACCATCAAAAATATACAAGGATACATTTTGCTTTGAGGCAAGCTGTTCAAATCCAAGACTCAAATCTAAAATTTTTTCAGCATCATATATTGTATTCACTTGAAAATATGTTTCCCCAAGCCTGTTAATCTTGTAATTTTCATAATACTTTTCTAAAAATAGCCTGTTGACCATCCATCCAAAAAAAATAGTTGCACTTAATAATGTGAGCAGAATAATTATCAAACGCATTTTTATAGAATATTTCATCTCTACCTCTGATTAGTCTATATTGTTATTATGCCTCAAACTTATAACCTATTCCCCAAATAGTCTTAATCAGGTCTCCCTTGTCTCCCATCTTCGCCCTTAACTTTTTAACATGTGTATCTATAGTCCTTGCATCGCCAAAATAGTCATAATTCCATACATTATTAAGAATCTTTTCTCTCGACAATGCAATTCCCTTATTAGTCATAAAATACAGCAAAAGTTCAAACTCTTTCACACTTAAATCAACAATTTTATCATTTATAATTACTTCATGTGATGCCCTATCTATCTTGATTCCACCAATTTCAAAGCTATCTTCGCTGCCTGAACCTACCCTCCTTAAGATCGCCTCTACTCTCGCCATAAGGATTTTGGGGCTAAACGGCTTAGACACATACTCATCAACTCCAAGTTCAAATCCCTGAAGTTCATCTTTTTCATCCGACTTTGCAGTAAGCATAATTATAGGAACCGAAGAATGTCTCCTTATTTCCCTGCATACCTGCCAGCCATCCATCTTAGGCATCATTACATCTAAAATAATAAGTTCAATACTGCTATCTTCAAAAAAGATTTCTACGGCTTGTTCACCGTCTTCAGCCTCTACTACTCCATATCCTTCATGATTGAGAAAATCACTAACTAACTTTCTCATCCTACTTTCATCATCAACTACCAGAATTTTGGCTCTCTCCATTTTCTTCACCAGCCTTAATCTCACTATTTATTTCTTTATCAGCTATCCCTTCAAACAGCCTCTCTCTCTCATTTAGTTCCTGTTCTTTTTTTGTAAGCTCCTCTTTCCAAGACGCATATTCATTAACAAGTGCCTCCTCCAGCTCGTTTGAATAAAATATCTTATCATAGGCGACAATTCCAAAGGGCACTATTAGCATTATTGCCATAAATATAACAATAATCCTGTAATTCCTCATCTTTTGCTTGAAATTATTTATTATAGCAATATATGATTCTTCATCATCAGATTTATTATCAGATTTATCCGACTCAGTATTCTTTTCAGGAAATTCTTGTTTATTTTTTTCCTCTTCAATTTTTTCTTTTTTTATATCTGTCATCTGTGAAAAAAAAGGAATAGCTTTCATTGTTTTTCTCTGTTCCGGATTCTTTACCAACCTTTTCTGTACTTCACGCAAAAATCCAATTCCAATTGGAGTTACAAACTCTTCGCTTTCTACCAAACTGTCATAAACCTGCCTAAGTCCAGTTTCATCTTTTAGGTCATTTTCTGATTTAATCTCAGTAATTCTATTAAATTCCCTCTTGCCTTGTTCAAAAGACTCCGAATCATCAAAACGGTAGCCGTCCAGAATATATCTCTTTTTATCTGCCATTTACCAAACCTACCTAATTTATAGTTAATTACTTTCACACCTTACTGTATCTAGTATAGTACCACAAATAATAGAATTATACAATAATAAGAATTTTACGTTATACAACAAAATAGACCTCAGAACTAATGTTCTAAGGTCTACCAAAAATAGATTTTTAATAATTTTCAGCTTTCTTCTGGAAATAACTTTGTGGATGATCACATACCGGACATACCTTTGGAGCCTTAGGCCCAACCACGATATGTCCACAATTTATACACTGCCAAACAGCATCACCATCTGCCGAAAATACAAGCTCACCTTTTACATTTTCAAGCAGCTTACGATATCTAGCCTCATGCTCTTTTTCAATCTCAGCCACCATCTCAAACAACTTTGCAATCGCTGTAAACCCTTCTTCTCTTGCTTCCTTCGCAAAAGTAGGATACATTTCCTGCCACTCATAAGCCTCACCATCTGCTGCATGCTCAAGGTTCTCAGCTGTAACACCTATACCTGAAAGAATTTTAAACCAAATCTTTGCGTGCTCTTTCTCATTACCTGCTGTCTCTTCAAATATTTCTGCTATCTGTACATATCCATCTTTTCTAGCCTTAGATGCAAAATAAGTATATTTATTTCTAGCCTGTGACTCACCTGCAAATGCTTCCATCAGGTTTTTTTCTGTCTTAGTTCCTTTAATATCTTTTCCTAACTGTTCTAATCTGCCTTCTGCCATTTTCTCTCCCTCCAAAAATTTAGTTGACTTAATCCAATATGCCACGAATTAGATTCTAACATTAGAAAGATAACTTTTCAATTAAATTGTAAATATTTTTGTGAAATATTTTTGAAATTATCTGATAAATGATAATAATAATTATTATCTTGTCACAATTGATATTCGTTATCAGTTGACAAGTGCAATTAAATAGTATATAATCCTTTTTGCTAGGGGTGCCGTCGGCTGAGATGAAATTAAATTTCTAACCCTTATTACTTGAACTGGATAATCCCAGCGTAAGGAAGCGTAACATATCTCCTTACGCCATGTCAAAAGGAGGTTTTTTTATGTCATTTTTTGCAACACCTACTGTTAATGACTACAAGGAAAATGTCTTTAAACTTACTGATTCTGGACTAATTACTGTAGCCATTCTGATTGCTGTCCTTGTCATCATTGCTATTGTATTAAGGCCAAAAATTACAGGCAAAGCTAAGTCTATGGCAACTACACAGCTTGTTTTTTCTGCAGTAGCTATGGCTCTTGCTATTGTGACGGCCGAAATCAAATTTACAAGATTACCTATGGGAGGATCTATAACTCTATTTAGTATGCTTTTCATAGTACTAATAGGCTATTGGTACGGACCAAAAGCAGGTCTTTTAACAGGTTTTGCCTATGGTCTACTTCAGTTCCTTACTGACCCTGTCTTTTACAGTCCCCTTCAGCTCATTATAGATTATCCACTAGCTTTTGGGGCTCTTGGCCTATCAGGTTTCTTTGCAGAAAAGAAAAATGGATTGATAAAAGGATATATTCTTGGAGTAATAGGACGATATGTGTTCGCTTTTATTTCAGGCGTTGTCTTCTTCGGGCATTATGCACCTGAAGGAACTCCTGCTACTATATATTCTTTAACTTATAATGCTACTTACATATTGCCTGAAGCCCTTGCCACCATAGCAGTAATCAGTATACCTGCTGTAAGTAAGGCTATGTCCTATGTAAGGTCAAAAGCAGCTTATTTAGAATTCAATGCCACAAAGCATATGCCCTAAAAAATATTTTTTACAAATTAGTTTAAACAAAAAATTGAGCTGTCGTATTAAGAACGATATTCTTAGTACGACAGCCCTTTTATTTTAACATCTATTCTTCATCATTTCCTTCATTTTCAGCAAGTTCCTCATCCGAAATTGTCATAACCTGACGCTTTCTAGCCATTTCATCACTCTCAAGATATTCATCATAAGTGCTTATCTTATCAATGAGGCCGTTTGGAGTAATTTCCATAATCCTATTTGCTATGGTCTGAATAAACTGGTGGTCTTGTGAAGTGAACAGCACCACTCCCGGAAACTTAATTATACCATTATTAAGCGAAGTAATTGATTCCATATCAAGATGGTTGGTAGGCTCATCAAGAATAAGAACATTAGTTGCCATTATCATCATCTTTGAGAGAAGTACCCTCACCCTTTCTCCTCCGGAAAGTACCTTAACCTGTTTTACTCCTGCATCACCAGGGAAAAGCATACGACCAAGGAAGTTTCTTACATAGGTTGCATCTTTCTCCGGTGAAAATGGGAGCAAGAATTCAGTAATATTTTCATTTCCTTTAAATAACTCTGTATTATCCTTAGGAAAATATCCCTGTGTAGTTGTTACTCCCCATTTATAATCACCCTCATCAGGCTCCATTTCACCTGCAAGAATTTTAAATAATGTAGATATAGCCTTTACATTAGGGCCTACAAAGGCAATCTTATCTTCCCTTCCTACAACAAAGGAGATATTATCAAGAACTTTAACACCATCTATGGTCTTTGAGATGCCGGATACGGTGAGAACCTCATTTCCAATCTCCCTTGCAGGACGGAAATCAATATAAGGATATTTACGGCTGGATGGTTTAATGTCATCAAGCTCAATCTTTTCAAGAGCCCTCTTTCTACTTGTAGCCTGTTTAGACTTACTTGCATTTGCAGAGAATCTCTGAATAAACTCCTGAAGTTCCTTAATCTTTTCTTCTTTCTTCTTATTTGCCTCCTTCTGCTGACGAATCATAAGCTGGCTTGACTCATACCAGAAATCATAGTTTCCGGCATAGAGCTGAATCTTTCCGTAATCTATGTCAGCAGTGTGGGTACAAACTTTGTTAAGAAAATAACGGTCATGTGATACTACTATTACTGTATTTTCAAAGTTGATGAGGAACTCTTCAAGCCATCCGATTGCATCCATATCTAAGTGGTTGGTAGGCTCATCAAGAAGTAGTATGTCTGGATTTCCGAAAAGTGCCTGAGCAAGCAGAATTTTTACTTTCTTTGACGCCTCTATCTCACTCATCATCATATAATGATATTCAGTGTCTATACCAAGACCGTTAAGAAGAGTAGCTGCGTCAGATTCCGCCTCCCAGCCATTCATAGTTGCAAATTCACCTTCAAGCTCACTTGCTCTTATACCGTCTTCATCTGTAAAGTCCTCTTTCGCATATATAGTTTCTTTTTCTTTCATTATTTCGTACAGTCGTTTATTTCCCATGATAACTGTATCTAAAACCGGATAAGCATCATATTTAAAATGATCCTGCTGTAAAAAAGAAAGTCTCTGTCCCGGAGTTATAATAACATCTCCTGTTGTAGGCTCTAACTTTCCTGATAAAATTCTTAGGAAGGTAGATTTACCTGTACCATTTGCACCAATAAGCCCATAACAGTTTCCCTCTGTAAACTTAATGTTTACCTCCTCAAAAAGTGCCTTTTTGCCAAGTCTAAGCGTAATATTACTTGCCTGAATCATTTCAATCATCCTTTCAAAAATTTGTTACAATAATTCTCATAAGAAAGAATCCTGTAAAACAGGATTCAAGTATTTCACTCTATATTCTACCGATATATTTAGAATTTTTCAAGTAGTTAGATGCCGGTTCTTCGCCTTTCATTTTTTGTATCAGAATAATATCTTCCTTTATCCTCATACATTTTCTTATCAGCTTCATCTATCAGTGAATAAAATTCAGTTGTATTATCTGCCTTAAATATATAACCCGCTGCCACCGGAATTTCTTCCTTTTCCATAATTTTAAGCAATTTGTCTACATTTAGTTCAAACTCGGCAGCTGTAAGATTTATGGCAAGAGCAATAAATTCATCTCCACCCATTCTATAGACATAATTATGCCCAAATATTTTAGCAAGGTTATTTGCAACTTTAATTATATATTTATCACCTGCTTCATGCCCAAGAGTATCATTTATACGCTTAAGCCCGTTCAAATCACAAGAAAGTATCCCAACAGAATAAACTCTCGCATATTCATTTGTACCAAAAGTATCAAGCTCACGCCTGTTCTTCACTCCTGTCAACTGATCCTCATAACTCAGTTTCCTTAGCATCCTTACATTATCCCTCTGTCTTATGATTATAGACATTATGTAGCCCACCATCTCAAAAATACGTACCACATCTTCCATGTGTTTTCTTAGAGGATTGTCTATTCCCAAAAATCCTATGCAAATTTCATCTACAAATATCGGCCAGGCTATTAATGAATGAATGTCCTGTGGTTTTAAGAGTTCGTACATAGGAGAACTTATTTCTTTATACTCTTCAAGATTTTCAATAAATATACCTTTATTGTTGCCAAATTCATCATACCACAAATCCAATAATCCCTCATGACCAACATTCTGAAGCTGATCCTTTGGAGGTATTGCATTTTCAGAGCACCACTCATATGTATTATCTGAACTTCCCTCTATATTCTTTTCAAAAATATAGGTTCTATCAGCTTCCAATTTTCTACCCATGTAGTCCAGTATATGCACTATATTTGTTTCTATATCCCCTGCTGATGCCGAATACTTAAGCATCTGTTTTACAAATTCTTCTCTATCCATATTATCCCCGCTATTATCATCAAATTAAAGTCTATGGCGAATTTCATTTCCAAGAGCATACTTTTTCATTATAACATTCTTTATTTAAAAATGCGATAGTTTTATAATTATCTTATAAATAAGTTCTTTCATACCTAATTATATATACTATTTTATCTATTACATAAGTAGTATACTTAAATTATACAAATATTAGTTTATATATCAAGAGGTAGTTAAATGAAAAATAATATTTCATCCCGTAAACTAGACAGGCTCGGAAGAATAACCATACCTGCCGATTTTAGAAAAAAATTAAATATTAGTAACTTTGAGGAACTTGAAATAATTGCAGATGAAAATAAAATAATCATAAGAAAACAAGCCAGTCCTGATGTATTCGGCAATGAATCCGATGATGGGCATTACTATGAATATCATGGAAACAAAGTTGCCAAAATTTCAATACTGGCTCTTGCAAAATTAGCCGGCATCATTGATTAAATCTGCCGACTAATTATTATATTCGTTTTAAAATTTAGATTTAATTTCTGAAGCAAGACTTTTCATTTCTTTTGCAGAATTGATTACATTTTCTGTAATCGCAACTCCGCCCAAAATTCTTGCAATTTCCATTATCTCGTCTTTACAGTCAAGTTTCTTTATATTTGTTGCAGTATGACTCTTATCAGACTTCTTTTCAATTAGATAATGACTGTCTGCCATCGCTGCTATTTGTGCAAGATGGGTAATTGCAATAATCTGTCTTTTTCCTGAAATCAGTGCCATCTTTTCAGCTACCATCTGTGCTGTTCTACCACTAATTCCTGTATCAACCTCATCAAATATCAGTGTAGGCACTTCATCAGTATCTGCCATAACAGACTTAATTGCAAGCATTATTCTTGAAAGTTCGCCACCTGATGCTATTTCAGAAATAGACCTAAGTTCTTCCCCCGGATTAGTAGATATTTTAAATATAACATCATCATTTCCTTTGGCAGTAAACTCCTTCGCCTTAGCAAATTCAAGCTCAAATTCTACCTGTAAAAAGTTTAAGTCTACAAGAGCCTGTTTTACCTTGCCTACAAGTTCTTTTGCACCCTTTTTACGAGCCTCTGTAAGTTTATCACACTCACTTAGTATAGCTCCTCTTAATTTTTCTACTTCTAACGACAATTTTTCTTTGTACTCAGAAGAATTTTCAAACTTTTCTATTTGTTTAAGCGAAGTTTCAAGAAATTCTAAAGTAGTCTCATACGAACCACCATGCTTTGCAAATATTGCTCTTATCTTGTCTAGCCTTGATTCAGACTGCATAAAGTCATTTTCATCAAATAAATTTTCTTCTGCATAGTCTGAAAGTGACCTTTCAAAATCATTTAATAAACTTTCTATATCTGATATTTGATTAAGAAGTTCTACAGCTCCATCGTCTACATCTGATAGCCTTGACATAGCTCTTACAATACTTCCTATGCTATCATCAGCTCCACCATTATCCGAAAGGCTCGTCCTAGCCTCTTCTACAAGATTTACTATCTTGCTTGATGCACTGTATTTTCGAACCTTTTTATCAAGTTCTTCTTCCTCACCCTTTATCAGCTTTGCTTTTTTTATCTCACTGCATTCATATTTAAGAAAATCCAGTTCCCTTATAATATATGCCTCATCTGCATTATACTCTGTAAGTTCATTTTCCTTTTCCCTATACTCTGCTACCAAGCTACTAAGCCTTGCTTTTAACGGATGTACCTCTTCTTTACAATATCTATCCAAAATCTCTAAATGATTCTTAGGAAGAAGTAAGGTCTGGTTTTCAGTCTGACCATGAATATCAAGCAAAATAGATGCCACTTCTCTTATCTTTGAAATGGTCACTGTTTCCCCATTTATCTTGCACATACTCCTCTCGTTTGTAAATTTGCGAGTAATCACCACCAAACCTTCTTCCGGTACAACATCTAAACATTTCAGCTTATTTTTTGTATCTTCATTAACTGAAAAAACGAGTTCTACAAAGCCCGAATCCTTACCGGCTCTCACCAAGTTCTTTCCTGCCTTTGCACCTAGTGCCAAATTAATCGAGCCTATTACTACTGACTTTCCTGCTCCGGTTTCTCCGGTTAGGATATTTAACCCTTCACTAAAAGAAACCTCGGCCTCATCTATAATTACAAGATTTTTAACATGAAGCCCCTCTAGCATACATCCCCCTTACTGAATATTATTCACTACTATCTTACAGCGAAGAACTGCCCCATTTACTCGTGCAAGGATAGTTGTCGAACCCGGCTTTTTAGCCTTAACAAGTCCATTCTCAACTGTTGCAATTTCCGGATTTTCTGAATCCCATGAGACATTCTTCACATCTCCAATTACAGACAGTTTATATGTATCATACTGCTCCAAAGTAAGTGTATTAAAATTTAATCCTACTACTGTAACTGCTATTTGTGCTGTCTTGCCACTTGTAGTTGAAGCTGTTATTGTTGCATTTCCCGAACCTACTCCTGTAATAAGACCTTTCTTATTAACTGTTGCTACTGCCTTATTATTTGTAGACCATTTCACCTTATCATCTGTATTGCTAGGTGTTATTGAATATACTGTACTCTGTTTATCTCCTATTCCCATTGTAAGTGTAGTATTGGATAATGTAAGTTTGGCAGCAGGTATATAATCTCTTACATGTACTACCACAGCCTGTTTTTTTCCACTATTATCCTTGGCCAATATATTTATCTTAGTCTTACCTGCAGCAAGTGCTGTTACCCTTCCTTTAGAGTCAACCATAGCAACATCTGTATTTTCAGATTTAAATTTCGCTGTTTTAATTGTGGCATTCTTAGGACTTATTTTAACTTTTATCTTCTTCCTTCTTCCTACTATCATTGCAAGAAACGATGGATTGGCACTTATTGAACCTGCCTCTCTTACAACCCTTATTCTAGCTGTAGCCTCTGCTCCACTTCCATCTGTAGCCTTTACTTTAATAGTAGCAAAACCCGGTTTCTTACCATATACCTGACCTGATTTATTTACAGATGCCACACTATTTTTGCTGCTAGACCATTTTAATTTCTTATTTGTAGCCGAATTTGTCTTGAGAGTCGCCTTAAGTAAAAATGATTTGTGATATCCAAGTATGTATGAGGTCTTGTTTAACTTAATCTCAGAAATAGGCTCTTCCACCGTAACAACACAGTTTGCCTGCATACCATTCTCATCTGCTGTAACTGTAATTATTGCAATTCCGCCTTTTTTTCCCTTTACCAATCCATTCTTATCTACACTTGCGACATCAGGCTTAGAAGATTTCCATTTTACTTTTTTATTAGTTACATCATCATTATCAAAAGTAACTTCAAGCTCAAGCTCATCATCTACAGCAAGGTCATACTCTGTATAATTTAACTCAATTTTTCCAACAGGTTGATTTACCTTAACCTTACAAACTGCTGTAAGTCCATTACTTGACTTAGCTGTAATCAATGCCTCACCAGCGGATATTGCCACTACTTTTCCTTTTGCATCTACCTTAGCTACAGACTTATCACTGATAGTCCAAAGTACCTTCGTGTCCGTTGTAGTCTTAGGGTTAAAAGTTACTTCCAAAGTATGGCTTGCACCTACATCTAATATAAGTACCGTTGCTGACAACTTCATACCTGTAGCTTTCTGTGTCACCTTAACCGTACAATTTGCAGTAATTTTTCCATCCGGTGTAGATACTATAATATGGGCTGAGCCTGCCTGTTTTGCAGTAATAAGTCCGGTCTTATTTACATCAGCAATCTTAGGATCCATTGATTTATAATTCAAGTTTTTATTAGATGCATCCTCAGGACTTATTGTAGGTGAAAGCTTATATGTTTCACCTACTGCAAGTGAAATTTCTGCTGTTTCAAGCTTAATGCTGTCTACTGTTTTGACTATTGTAATGTCACAGGAGGCTGTAATCTGTGGATTGGATACCGATGCTGCTATAATACTTACATGCCCCGCCTTTTTAAATGTAACAAGACCATTCGCATCTACCTGTGCAACCTTATCATTACTTGATTTCCAAGTTAATTTTGTATTAGTTGCTTCTTTTGGAGCTACTGTAGCCACTATTTGATATGTTTTGTCACTTAAAGGCTTTTCTACTACACTTTGTGAAAGAATAATTCCTGTAACCGGTGAACTTACTGTTACCTTAGCTGAACCAAGGATTACATTCTCCTTATTTACCGCCATAATTATTGCAATTCCGGGAGCCTTACCGGTTACGGAGGTTACTGCCGTATGATTATTTTCATCATCTATCTTAACTATCTCAGGGTTTGAACTTCTCCAATAAAGATAACTGCCACCTGAAGTCTTCGGTGTTACATCAGCTCTTATTGATGCTATTTTATCCACTTCTATAGTAGTTTCTGCCGGAGTGAGTGTAATCTTAGTAACCGCTGATGTCACCCTTACTTTAGCAGTGGCACTCTTAATAACTCCACCTACTGTATGCTTTACTACAACAGTAGTTTCACCTGCAGCTACACCTTTTACTACTGCTGTTACACCTTTTCCCTCTACCTTAGCTATATCCGGATTATTAGAAATCCACTCCCAAGAATCACTGGTAGAAATATCTGTAGCAGTCGCATTTAAATCTATAGTACCGCCAACAGGTATGGTTACATCGCTCGTACTTAAGGCAATCTTATCAATTACAACTACAGTTATAGTATA
>NZ_JBQMXS010000023.1:0-27665 GCF_052173895.1 Catonella sp.
AACAGGCTTTAATTTCTTTAAGCTTATGTGTAATTATTATTATACTCTTGCCATCTGCTGTAAGATTTTTAATAATTACCATAAGTTCATCTATTTCTTGAGGAGTGAGCGAGGCCGTAGGCTCATCAAGAATGAGAATATCCGCCCCCCTATATAACACCTTAAGTATTTCTACCCTCTGCTGCATACCTACTGAAATATCTTCAATCTTGGCATCAGGATCTACCTTCATACCATATTTTTCTGATATTTCAAGTACCTTCTTTTTTGCAAGCTTATAGTCTATTTTTACACCTTTAACAGGCTCAATACCAAGCACAATATTTTCAGTTACTGTAAAGGGCTGAATAAGCATAAAATGCTGATGTACCATACCTATTCCGAGCTCAATAGCATGCTTAGGACTTGTTATATCCACAGCCTTTTCCTTTATATAAATCTGTCCGCTTGTAGGTCTGTACATGCCATATAACACATTCATAAGGGTACTCTTACCGGCTCCATTCTCACCAAGTATAGAATGAACCTCACCCTTATGTACAGTTAAATTTACTCCGTCATTTGCAGTAAAATTTCCAAACTTTTTTACGATGTTCTCCATTTTAACTGCCATGACTTTTTCATCCATATGACTCACAGTTTTACCTCCCATCATTTAATATATGATAATGTCACATCCTCAAAACAATACTTTCATAAAAGCACTGTTTTCAAAACATGATTATTTTACATTTGTAGCTACCGTTATTAATAACGGCAGCTACACACATAATATGAATTCTTTTAATAAGTTTATGGATTAGTCTAATTCGTACTTATCACCAAATTCTTTTTCAAATTCATCCTTTGTACCAGGAACTACAACTTCACCACTTAAAATCTTACCCTTAACTTCTTCTACCTTCTTAAGAACATCCTCTGAAAGAAGATCTGTTGTAGGAGCTATATCTACACCACCTTTTGAAAGGTCATATACCATCTCTCCACCTTTGATTGTTCCTTCAACAAGCTGCTTAGCAGTATCATACACAGCATTATCTACACGTTTCATAGCTGATGTAATAACTGTTTCAGGTGCTAAAGAACTCTGGTCTGTATCAACACCGATAGCTGAAATCTTAGCTTCCTGACAAGCCTGAATAACACCGACACCTGTACCTCCTGCAGCATGGAAGATAACATCAGCACCATTAGTAATCATTGTTGTTGCACTTGTTTTTCCAATTGCAGGATCAGCAAAATGGTTAGCATTAATCTGCTGAACCTTAGCTTCAGGATTAGCTGCATATACACCTGCAAGGTATCCATAACCAAACTTATTCATCATATCACTTGCCATACCAAGTACAAAACCTACATTATTTTTCTTAGTTACTAAACCTGCTACATAACCTACAAGGTAAGATGCCTGTTCCTGCTTAAATGTAAGACAGGTAACATTAGGGAGTGCAGCATTGCTTGCATCATCAATGATAGCAAACTTTGTATCAGGGTGTGCCTCAGCAGCCTTCTTAGTAGCCTCAGCAAGTTTAAAACCTACACATACGATAAGATCGTACTCTTCATCTACAAATGTCTCAATATTACTTGTATAATCGGCATCTGTCTTTGACTCAAGATAGTTAATCTCTACGCCCAAGTCTGTTTTAGCCTGCTCAAGCCCCTTCCAGGAAGTCTCATTGAATGAGTGATCGTGAATTCCACCTACATCAGTTATAAGTCCAATCTTTAAGTTAGACTTAGCCTCTGGTGTGTTTGAAGTCTTTGATGCACTTGCTGTACTTGCAACTGCACTACCTTTTGACGCACTCGCATTACTTGTCTTGTTCTCCTTAGCCTGTCCGCCACAAGCTGCTAATGAAAGCACCATAACTGCTGACAGAGCCATTGATAAAAGTCTTTTTTTCATTTCTTTTCTCCTTTTTAAGAAATATATTTATGTTATACCGCAAAAGCAGCAATAACCAAATTAAATAGAATAACACTATCTTGAATTATCTTCTTTAATTAATCTCCTAATAGCCTCAATAGCTGTAACAATAGCCACTTCTGTATCATGTACCTGTTCATTAGGAAGATTTTTCTTTGCCCTCTCCTGATTGGCTACAACAAGGAAACAAGAACCAACCCTTACTCTTAAAAAACTTCCTGCTATAAATAGTGCAGCAGATTCCATTTCAGAGGCTAAACAACCCATTCTAAGCCAAGCCTGCCACTTATTTTCAAGTTCATAACTAACCGGCATAATTTCAGGCTCATGCTGCCCGAAGAAAGAATCCTTACACTGAACCACTCCAACATGATACCTTTGTTTAAGCATTTTTGCAGAATCAATAAGAGAATTCATAACTTCCACATCTGAAACTGCCGGATATTCTATAGGCGCAAATTCTCTGCTTGTACCCTCCATACGGATAGCACCACTAGCTATAACAACATCTCCACCCATAACATCATCCTGCATGCCTCCACAGGTTCCAACCCTTAAAAATGTATCTGCCCCACATTTTGAAAGTTCATCAAGGGCTATAGCAGCAGACGGTCCTCCTATTCCTGTAGAAGTTACACTTACCTTAACACCATCTAAGGTTCCGGTATAAGTTACATACTCTCTGCTATCTGCCACAAGTACAGGATTATCAAAATGAGCTGCAATCTTTTTACATCTTTTAGGATCACCGGGAAGTAGTACATACCTTCCTACATCACCTTTTCCTACACCAGTATGATACTGTTTACCTGAGCCTTCCGCATAATCAATCATATTTCCCTCCAAACAGTCTACAAACCCTTTGTAAGTTTTGCACAATTTTTTCTTTCATATTTTATAATATACAACTTTTAATCCTAAGATTAAAGGACATTTGTCCACTTTTGTTAGATTTAAATGATTTATATACAGATTTCCGTAATATTTTATGCGACAAATGGTAATTTTGTATTTATCATATTTTAAAATTATCCGGCTTATAAGTGAAATTTCACTGTATCATAATATCAAATAACGAAATCTGGCTTGAATTTGGAAGGCCATCTAAGATACCGAGTTCAGTCATTGTATCTATAGCTGTTTGGGTAGTGCCTTTTGCTCTTCGTTTTAAATCATCTTTTGAAAGAAATTCACCTTTCTTAGCTGCCTCATGCAAAGCATAGGCAGCTTTGTCTCCCATGCCATCAATAGTAATAAGAGCTGGCATTATCTTACCATCAATAATCTGAAAATGTTTTGGTTTTGCCCTATATAGATCAATAGGCATAAAGCTATAACCTCGTGCATACATTTCAAGCACTATATAAGCATCTCCCAGTACATCTTCGTCTGCCGGTTTTCTCTTAAATTTCTCAATCTTTTTAATGCTTTTAATAATATTCAATACTTTTTCTCTGCCCAAGCAAAATAAACCGTAATCAAAAGCCTTCGCCCTTATGCTAAAATATGCTGAGTAATATGCAAGTGGGTAATACACTTTAAAATACGCAATTCTTAAAGCCATCATAATGTATGCTACTGCATGAGCCTTAGGGAACATATATTTAATTTTCTTACAAGACCATATATACCAGTCCGGTACATTATGCTCAAGCATTTCTTTCTCCCATTCAGGAGTCAGCCCCTTTCCCTTACGCACGCTTTCCATTATTTTAAATGCATGACTCGGTTCCAGTCCCATATTAATAAGATAAATCATAATATCATCTCTGGTACAGATGGCAGTTGACAGTTCACACTTATTTTCAGCTATCAGCGTCTGGGTATTACCTGTCCATACATCTGTTCCATGAGAAAGCCCTGAAATTCTAACCAAATCTGAAAAACACTTTGGCTTAGTATCTCTAAGCATCTGCATAACAAAATCAGTTCCAAGCTCAGGAAGTCCTAGACTTCCAAGGTCATATCCTTCCAAATCCTCAGCCTTTAACTCTAAAGATTCAAGACTATTAAATAATGCTAGCACTTTCTCATCATCAAACCTGATTTCTTTTGCTACTACGCCTGTCAAATCTTCAAGCATTCTTATCATAGTAGGATCATCGTGTCCCAGTATATCTAATTTCAAAAGATTGTGGTCAATGGAGTGATAATCAAAATGCGTAGTGATAATCGGAGTATCCATCTTATTTGCAGGATGCTGAACCGGTGTAAATGTATTAATATCCTCTCCAAGAGGGAGAACAACTATTCCGCCGGGATGCTGTCCCGTAGTTCTTCTAACTCCTATGCAACCTGCTGAAACTCTCTCTATCTCAGCTTTACGCATCTTGATATTATCATGCTCTTCATTGTATTTTAACACATAACCAAATGCTGTTTTTTCTGCAACACCTCCGATAGTTCCTGCTCTATATGTCTGTCCCTCTCCAAAGATTACCTCAGTATAGGCATGAGCCTTTGGCTGATATTCTCCCGAAAAGTTAAGATCTATATCCGGCTCCTTATCTCCATTAAATCCAAGAAATGTTTCAAAAGGAATGTCATGCCCATCTTTAGCCAAAGGCTTACCACATACAGGACATATCCTATCCGGCATATCACAACCACTCATTCCTGAAAACTTTTTTACTTCATCAGAATCAAAGTCAACAAAATGACAATGCTCACAGTAATAATGTGCAGAAAGTGAATTAACCTCCGTTATTCCTGATAAAAAAGCTACAAAAGATGAACCAACCGACCCTCTTGAACCCACAAGATAGCCATCCTCATTGGACTTCCACACAAGTTTTTGTGCGATTATATACATAACGGCAAAGCCATTTGAAATAATGGAATGTAATTCATGTTCAAGCCTGTCTACTACCTTCTTAGGAAGTTCTTTTCCATATATTTCATATGCCTTGCTATAGCATATTCTTCTAAGTTCTTCATCAGAATTTTCAATGATTGGTGCACTTTTGTCCGGACGAACAGGTGAAATATTTTCAATCATATCTGCAATCAGATTTGTATTAGTTATAACAACCTCTTCCGCCTTATCTTTACCAAGATACGAAAACTCATCAAGCATCTCTTCCGTAGTCCTAAGATAAAGAGGGAGCGGTCTGTCCGCATCTTTCATTCCCTTTGACCAGAGCAGATATTTTCTGTAAATCTCATCTCCCGGATTTAAAAAATGTGCATCACAGGTTGCAACTACCGGCTTATTAAATTTTTCACCAAGTTCTACTATTTTACAGTTTATTTCTCTTAAATCATCCTTACTTATCACATCTGCAATCTTGTCATTTTCAATCATAAACTCATTATTGGCAAGTGGCTGAATTTCAAAATAATCATAGAAATTAGCAAGGGTTTCAATTTCATCATCTCCATGTCGATTTAATACTGCTTGATAAAGTTCTCCCGCCTCACAGGCAGAGCCTATAATAAGTCCTTCCCTATGCTCCATTAGCAGGCTCTTTGGTATTCTTGGCCGTCTCATAAAATATGTTAAATGAGATTTAGATATTAGCTTATATAAATTTATCCTTCCAAGGTCATTTTTAGCTAAAATTATAATATGGTAAGTTCCCATTTTTTTGATGATATCCGCATCAAATCCTTTATTCTCATTTAAATTACAAAGCTTATAATCACCATACTTTATATGTGCAAGTTCACAGAGCTTTATATAAATTTCTGCAGTACAGCCTGCATCGTCCACCGCCCTATGATGATGCTCAAGCAGAACACCTAAATTTTCTGCAACTGTATCTAACCTATAGTTTTTCAAACCGGGTAGTAACACCCTTGCCATAGTCACTGTATCTGCTACTGTAAATTCTCCCTTAATTCCAAGTCTTCTCATATTTTCAAATATGAAACTTGTATCAAAAGAGGCATTATGAGCAACTAAAAAACAACCCTCACAAAATTTTATAAAATCTGGCAAAATTTCATCTATCTCAGGCTCATTTATAACCATATCTTGTGTAATACCGGTGAGCTTTGTTATTTCCTCCGGAATATACTGCTTTGGATTTACAAAGGCTGAAAATTTATCAATTACTTGTCCTTCTGCAACCTTTACTGCACCTATTTCTATAATCCTACAATTTTTAGGACCAAATCCGGTAGTTTCTATATCAAAAACTACTGCAGGATCCGTAAGTTTCTGCCCTTTTTCCATTCTTACCGCAGGAGAAGTATCATCTACAAGATAACCCTCAACACCATATATTATCTTAAAATCTTTCATTTTAAGACTAGATTTTGCATGAAATATATTTGTGAATCCTTGAACTACACCATGATCGGTTACTGCAACTGCCTTATGCCCCCATTTCAAAAGCGTTTCAAGCAATTCCTTTGTGTCAATAACAGCATCCATTTCACTCATTTGAGTATGTAAATGAAGTTCCACTCGTTTTTTCTCGCTATTATCAATCCTCTCAGTCCTGAAATTTTCAATTTCCTTTATACCTTGAATATATCCCAAGGTGAGTTCATTAGCATAGGTATCAAACTGTGCATCCGCACTTATTTTTATAAACTTACCGGCTTTGAATTTATTTTTTAATTCATCTTTCTTTTCCTTATCTGTCCATATTTTACAAATAATACTATCGGTAAAGTCTGTAAGGCTTAGCGATAAAACCACCTTACCATTATTAAACTCTTTTTCTTCTAATGAAACAATTTGTGCCCTTACAATAATATTTTTTTGTGGCTCTGTTATATCTTTAAGCCATGTAGATGCACCTTCAAAATTTTTTCCATAAATAACACTTGGATCTTGCTCTAAAGTTTTCTTCTTATAGCCCATATTAGAAACTGAAGATTTAATACTTTTTTTCTGTATATTTTGTTTTTTATCATTTGCAGGCTTAGTTATTACTTCCGGCTCAGGCCTGTCTGCCAATATCTCTGCAATTGTATAAGTATCCTTTTCTTCTTTTTTTTGATTAGCAGTTTCCTTGAAAAATAATTTAATTTCTACCTCTTTGTTATATCTCTTTTCAAAAATAAATTGCAACCAATCAGATATGTGTTTAAGTTTTTCTCTGATAATAAAATTATCTTCATTTTCTATATAAATTGTCGTATCGTTACAGTCTATTTTACTATTTTTTATTATATTACGATAAATTTTTCCATGTTCAGATATTTCTTCTAAAATACTCTTACTATTTTTCTCAAATATTCTCTTTACAGTAAAGTCTGAAAAATCATATCTTTCTTCAATTAGGACTGTCTGTTCGCTCGAAGTAAATATTTGTCCGGAAAGTAAATTCTGCATGGCAACAATATGATCTCTATGGATAGGAGATCGGCCTGAAATTATCACAGTTATTTCACTACGGCTCCTTGAAACAGCAATCTTTTCAACTGATACATCTTCAAAAGCCTTTTCAAGTTCTTCACTTATTACAAGACTGCTAAAAGCCTCATGAAAATCCATTTTACATTCCTTTCTCTGCTTTTAAAATATCAAGTTCCTCCTTAAGCCCATTAAGTAATTCAGACTCAGGCAATCTCTTTATAATCTCTCCTTTTTTTATTATAAGTCCGGAATTTTTGCCACCACATACTCCAAGATCTGCCTCTCTTGCTTCACCAGGGCCATTTACTACACAACCCATAACTGCAACTTTTATGTCAAGTTCCATATAATCTTCTAAAAGTTTGTTCACCTTTTCCTCAAGTCCTATAAGGTCTATATCGGTTCTTCCACAGGTAGGACAGGAAACTATCTCCACTCCACCATTTCTAAGCCCTAAAGCCTTAAGTATCATCCTTGCTGATTTTATTTCTTCTACCGGATTTCCGGTAAGTGAAACCCTTATAGTATCACCTATTCCCTGGTAGAGTATAATTCCAAGTCCCACACTTGACTTTATATTTCCGGAAATAAGTGAACCCGATTCTGTAATACCTACATGTAAGGGAATATCAGTTCTAGTGGCAATTAATTCATGAGCCTTTATACATTCCATTACATTAGAAGATTTAATACTTATAACCAAATTATGATAATCCATATCTTCTATCAACTTCGCATTATTTAAAGCACTCTCAACCAAGGCTTCACTGGTAACAGTACCATATTTTAAAAGCACTTCCTTTTCAAGAGAACCACTATTTACTCCCACTCTTATGGGCAGATTATACTTTTTAGCTACATCAATTACTGCCTTCAATTTTTCAGTAGAACCTATGTTTCCAGGATTAATCCTTATCTTATCAGCTCCATTTTCCATAGCAGCTATTGCCAACCTATAATCAAAATGAATATCTGCTACAAGTGGAATATTTATCTCCCTCTTAATCTCTTTTAATGCAATAGCAGCTTTCATCGTAGGAACTGCACATCTTATTATGTCACAACCTGCCCTCTCAAGTTCTTTAATTTGAGCTACTGTTGATTTTACATCTTCTGTTTTTGTATTTGTCATTGACTGTATTAAAACAGGATTACCGCCACCGATAACCCTGTCTCCAATCTTTACTACCCTTGTAGTCATAATGTTGTTTTTCATAATTTTAACCTATAATTCTTAAAATATCATTAAATAATACAACGGCCATCAATACCATAAGCAGTACAAAACCTGCAAAATGAACTCTTCCCTCCTTATCAGGGTCAATAGGCTTGCCTCTTACTGCCTCTACAATAAGAAATACAAGTCTACCTCCATCAAGTGCCGGAATAGGAAGTAAATTCATAACTCCAAGGTTCGCTGAAATCAGAATACTTATACTAGCCATGCTTAAAAGTATAACCATTATACCTTCATTTTTACTCTGCTCATAAGAATTACCTATCATATTTACAATACCAACAGGTCCGGCTATATCTTTAGCTTTAACTCTTCCTGTAACCATCATCTTAAGAGATTCTACAGTTGTAACAACAACATACTTTGTTTCGTTTAAAGCATAATAAAGTGTCCCACCTATTCCTGTTTTCTCTCTTGCAGTATTGCTAACCATTCCTAGTGTATAGGAACTTCCTGCACTCTTAGGAGTTAGAGTTACTTCTTCTATATTACCCGTATCTCCTCTTTTAAGAGTTAATTTTACTTCTTTTCCATCAAATGGATTGGCAATGAAGTAGTTACTTAGTTCCTCACCTGATTTAATTTCAGCTCCATCTATTGCAGTGATTATATCTCCTGCTCTTGCACCTGCTGCTTTAAGTGAACCGTCTTCAGTCACCATTTCTATAACAGCCTCTCCCCCACTAGGGTTATATGAAAAACCAAGATAAAACTTCTCTTTCTCCTGAGGAGTAACATCAAAGTTAAGCTTTTCATCTCCTCTTTTTACTTCTATCCTAACATCCTTACCGGACAAAGGATTAAAGACAAAATAACTAGAAACTTCTCTTCCTATATTTATGTTTGTCCCGTTTATTTTTGTAATCTCATCTCCTGCACGAAGTCCTGCCTGTTCTGCAGGATAGCCTTTTGTCACACTAACTATCTTGCTATTGTCATATCCTATTGAGCCTATTACAAAAATAGAAAGTATGAAAGCTAATATAAAGTTAAATAAAGGACCTCCAAACACTGTAAGTATCCTTGTCCAAACCGATTTATTGGCAAATGCGTCTTCATCATCACTTGCCTCATCCTCTCCTTCCATCATGCATGAACCACCTATAGGCAACAATTTTACCGACCACTTTGTACCTGCTGCATCAAAAGAAAAAAGTCTAGGTCCCATACCAAGTGAAAATTCATTTACCTTAATTCCACCTCTTCTTGCAAAAAGATAATGACCAAATTCATGAATAATTACTACAACTGAAAATATTACCAATGCCCAAAAAATATTCAAATTTCTCACCAACCTTACTTAATAATATTAACACCTTCAATAATTTCCTGCTGAATTCCTTCTATAGTATCCACATCAGGATTATCTATCTTCTTGTGTCTGTTTAAGCTATCTTCTATAATATTAACGATATCTAAATATCTGATTTTTTTCTGTATAAATAGTGAAACTGCCACTTCATTAGCTGCATTGAATACTGTTGGCAGACTTCCTCCTTCAGTAATAGATAAAAACGCTAACTTTAAACCTTTGAACTTATCCAAATCAGGTTTTATAAAATCTAATTTTGAAAGTTTAAATAAGTCCAAATAATCCTCAGACACAAATCGTCTCTCAGGATAGGTAAGAGCATAAGAAATAGGAAGTTTCATATCGGGTACACCCATCTGTGCAATTACACTTCCGTCTTCAAACTCTACTGCCGAATGTACAATACTCTGCGGCTGTATAACTACCTCTATATCTTTTGGAGAAATATCAAAAAGCCATCTTGCCTCACAAACTTCTAGTCCTTTATTTACCATAGTGGAAGAATCTATAGTAACCTTAGCTCCCATAGCCCAATTAGGATGTTTTAAAGCTGATTCTAAAGTTACATTCTTTAATTCTTCCTTAGGAGTATGTAAAAATGGACCCCCTGATGCTGTTAGAAGAATTTTTCTTATTTGATTATCCGCCCTGCCCTGCAAGCACTGAAAAATAGCACTATGCTCACTATCTACAGGATAAATATTTACTCCTTTTTCTTTAGCAAGTTTCATTATTATATGGCCTGCACAAACCAAGGTTTCTTTATTGGCTAAAGCTATATCTTTTCCTGCATTTATAGCCGCAATAGTCGGTCTTATTCCAATCATTCCAACAACAGCTGTTACAACTATATCAGAGTCATCAAATGAGGCAGCTGCTTCAAGCCCCTCTAAACCTGAGGTAATCTCAGGCATATAACAAATCTTGCCCTCTGTATAAGCAGATTTAATCCTCTCCTTAAGTTCTTCTGCCTTTATTATATCAAAAATGCAGACGAATTTTGGACAAAATTCTAAAATTTGTTTAAAGATTAGATTAATATTTTCATAGGCTGTAAGAACAGTTACCTGCATATCATCATTAAGCCTTATTATGTCAAGAGTCTGAGTGCCGATAGATCCTGTTGAGCCTAAAATTGCTATTTTTTTCATCATATCTTTCCAACCAAATAAAATGCAAGATAATAAACTATGGGTGCTGTAATTATAATACTATCATATCTGTCAAGTATTCCACCATGTCCGGGTATCAAATTGCCATAATCTTTTATATCATAGTTTCTCTTAATTCCTGATGCTGCCAAGTCACCAATCTGTGAAATAACAGAGCCAAGTCCTCCTATTATAGCAAAAATTATAATCAGGTTTTCTGATTTACCTGTAAAATTACTCATTATAATTCCAAATATAACCCCTATCAATGCAGAACCTGCTACTCCACCTATTGAGCCCTCCAAAGACTTATTCGGACTTATTACAGGTGCCAGTTTACGCTTTCCAAACAGCCTTCCTACAACATAAGCACAGGTATCAGAACCCCATGAACTCACATAAACCATCCAAGCAAGCCACTGCCCAAAAGCAATGTTTTCTCTTGTTTTAAATATAAATGAAATCATAACAGGTATATAAAAGATACCAAAAATCGCACTGAAAAGCTGAGTAGCAGTATACTTAGGATAATTAGCAACAAACACTAAAAGTAAAGCAACTACAGCAATAGAAAGAATCATAAGTTCAGGCACATGTATATTTAACAACGGACTTTGCTTAGTATCTATATTTACATACCATATAAAGCTTGCAATATATCCTATATATGCAAGATGTTCATTTTCAAACTTCATAACCTTATAAAGTTCATAAAGCCCAATCAAAGAAATCATAAATAATGTAACAAGCAGAACCTGACCGCCAAAAAACATTGTAACAAAAGTAAATGCTAAAAGCAGAATCCCACTGATAAGTCTAGTTAAAAACATATATCATCCTTTCTTAAGTCCGCCAAATCTCCTTTCTCTACCGCTGTAGAATTCAATGGCTTCTTCTAAATCTTTTTTACTGAAATCAGGCCAAAGAGTATCTGTAAAAAAATACTCCGTATAAGCAAGCTGCCAAATCATGTAGTTTGAAATTCTCTGTTCTCCACTTGTTCTAATCATCAAATCAGGATCAGGAATATCTGCAGTATCTAAGTTTTTGCTAATTAACTCTTCTGAAATATTTTCAGCCAGTTCAGAATAAGACACTCCATCTTTCTCTGCTTTAATAAGTATATTCTTAAATGCTCTTCTTATCTCATCTCTTCCACCATAATTTATAGCTATCTGAAACTGAAGTCCTGTAAAATCTTTTGACAGTTCTTCAAGTTCAGTTATTAGCTTATTTAACTCATCTGAAAGACCTGTCTTATCTCCTATAATCCTCACTCGCATATTATGCTTTACAGAAAGTTTCATAGCATCTTTCATATACTTAGCAAGAAGTTTCATAAGTTCATCAACTTCAGACTGTGGCCGTTTCCAATTTTCAGTAGAAAAAGCATACATTGTAACATATTTTATACCAAGGTCAAAAGCTGCCTTACATACAGGTTCTACATTATCACAGCCTTTTAAATGTCCAAAATTTCTTGGCAATCCTCTTTTTTTTGCCCACCTACCATTTCCATCAAGTATTATTGCTAAATGCATAGGTATCTTTTTTTCTTCACTCATATCTTACCCAAAAAAAGGGTGCGGCTTAACCGAACCCCCAATCCATTAATCTTATACAGTCATTATTTCCTTTATCTTATCTTCAGTCATTTTCTCAATTTCATCAGAAAATTTGTCTGTTATCTTCTGTATTTCAGTTTCAAGTTCCTTAAGATCATCTTCTGTAATCTCATTAGCTTTTTCCTGTTTCTTAAAATGATCAACAGCATCCCTTCTTATATTTCTAATTGCAATCTTAGCCTGTTCTGCCTTTTTCTTAATATCCTTAGAAAGTTCTTTACGCCTTTCTTCAGTAAGTTCAGGAAATACGAGCCTAATTGATTTTCCGTCATTATTAGGAACTACTCCCAAATTAGCCATATTTATCTCTTTCTCAATAGTCTTTATAAGACTTGCCTCCCAAGGCTGAATCTGTATGATTCTAGCCTCCGGAACAGAGATATTGGCAACTGATTGAAGTGGAGAAGGTTGTCCATAATAATCTACTTTTATCTTGTCTAAGATATGTGGATTTGCCCTTCCTGCCCTTATTGTAATGTATTCTTCATTAAGATTATTAATAGTTTTATTCATTTTATCTTCATAAAGTTTTGTAGCCTCTGACATAAATAAACCTCCTCTTTTATCAAATAATATTAAACGCTATACAGTTACTTTAGTACCATTATTTATACCGTTTGCAGCGTCAATTATACTATTTTTCTTGTTAAGCCCAAAAACCTGCATAGGCATCTTATTTTCATAACACATTATTGTTGCTGCCAAATCAACAACTGCCAGTTTTTTATCTAAAACTTCTTCAATGCTTACTTCATCATATTTTTTAGCAGCAGGATCTGTTTTAGGATCACTATCATATACTCCATCAATGGCCTTTGCTAAAAGGATAGTATCAGCTTCTATCTCCACAGCTCTAAGCACTGCACCTGTATCAGTAGAAAAATACGGATGACCTGTTCCTCCTGCAAAGAAAACTACCATTCCCTTTTTAAAATATTTTAATGCCCTGTCTTTTGAAAAAAGTTTTGTCATACTCCCACATTCAAACGGAGTGAGTATTGAAGTTTTCATACCCACAAATCTAAAAATATCAGATACATAAATACAGTTCATTACAGTAGCAAGCATGCCTATCTGATCTGCTTTAGTCCTATCAATAGTGTTGCTGGTACGGCCTCTCCAGAAATTACCGCCTCCAATAACTACTCCGACTTGAATTCCGCTATCTACCATCTCTTTTACCTGCTTGGCAACCTCTATACAGGTAGCTTCATCAAAGCCTGTTTTCTTATCTCCTGCAAGTGCTTCTCCGGACAGCTTAAGCAATACTCTTTTATATTTTCCCATTAAGCCTCAACCTCATCTTCAAAGAAAGAATCAATATCAACAGACGCATATGGAAGTGCACAGAAACCGTCAATAACAGCTCCACTATTAATCTGAATTCCCTTCGAACTTATGTTACCCTTTATTACAGCAGTAGAATCAACTACAACAGGACCGTTTACATCTAAATTACCCTTAACGGCACCTGCAACTACGCATGAGGCAGCTACGATATCACCTATTACTACAGTACCGGCAGCAATCTTAACACAACCTTTACTTGTAATTCCACCATCAAGTTTATTGGTATGTAAATAAACTTCAGCAGCTGAAGATTTGCCCTTAACCAAACCGGATATTGAAAGTTTGCCAAGGCAGCTTATATCTCCATTAACTGTACCAAATACATCAAGAGCACCATCTGAAACTATGCTTCCGTTTATAACAGTACCCTTTGCTATAACGGTAGGTGCTTCTACTAATTCGGTAGAAGTTATTACACTATTTTCAACTGTAACAGTATCTGCTCCTATATCACCGGTGTATAAATTATTTTCTGTTATAGCACCAGTCGCACTAACATCTTCTGCATTTTCAAATATCGGCTCAACATAGGTAAGCTCCTCTGCAAGAGGCACATCAGTACTTTCCTCTGAACCGCCAAAACTTAAAGTATCTTCTGTATCCATTTTAGCAATCATTTCTTCATCAACTCCGAAAGCATCTTCACCGGAAAGGTTGAATGCATCAAAACTATCAGAACCTGTATCACTTAAGGTATCTACCATCTGATTGTCATCACTTCCAAAATCCCCCATTGCACTTCCAATATCTTCTTTTAAATCCTTAAAAAAGCTCATAATATACCTCCAATTATTTTATCTTTTTATATTTTTTATTCACATTATGGTGAACAGGCTTGGTATCTTCTGTAATTTTATCAAACTTATAGCCTTCTTTTTTAAGTTTTTCAATTATTTTAGGCAGGGCTTTTACGGAATTTTCCTTGCCCTTTGAATCATGAATAAGCACTATTTTATCTGAATTGCTCTTAGAGTACATTGCAATATCGTTATATATCTTATCTGCTGAAGGTGCAGGCCAAGCCGCATCAGTTCCACCTAAATTCCAGTCAAAATACTTAAATCCTGCTGATTCAAGCCACTCAATTATAGTATACATATTGGTTTTAGAAACCCCATTACTACTTCCACCCGGAAATCTGTATATCTTGGCATCTATACCGGTACTTTTTTTTACAAAGTCCCTAATAGCATATACATCTTTCTTAAAAGCATCTAAACTAGCATATATCTGCTTATAATTATGTGTCAAAGAATGTATACCTAGACTATGACCTCTTTTTACTATCTCTTTCAGTCTTTTCACAGCAGCCTTATCTTGATTTAAGCCAACTACAAAAAAAGTAGCCTTAATCTTATATTTGTCAAGAATATTAAGCACCTTGTCTGTATTCTCACTTGGACCGTCATCAAAAGTTAAGTAAGCTATTTTCTGTTGAACCTTTTTTACAGTTTTTTTAGCCTTCTTCTTTGCATAAACAGTCTTTACCGAGGCATTAACTGTATTAAGTAAAGCACTGCTGTTAAAGAAAATTATATTATTAAGTAAAAATGATAAGATAAATATCATAATAAAACTAAACGAATATAATCTGCACTTATATTTTTTATCAATGTTCATTATAACTATCCCCTTTAAATAAAATATCTCATCTATAATTGTATCATATTTTAAATAAAATATCTACAAATATATTTATCAATTCCAGATTTATATTATTACTTAAATTAATATTTAAGCTATCATTTATATCTGGTTCACCACAGATATCCACACCAAGAATGTTAAAGTTATTTATTAAATATTTTAATTCATTTAGTAAAACAGGTAAAGACATTCGTCCCTGATCCCAATCAGAATGAAACTCTTCTTCAGAAAGTACATCCTTGTCTACTGAAAGATATATAGGTAGCCCTTTATCTAAATCAGCTTTTAAAATATTTTCTGTAAATATAACTCTCTCATTATTATTAAATTCACAATCTTCAATATATTTATTATCAGCTCCTACTATAAAAATCCTACTTAATTTTTCATGTGTTTGGTAAGCATCTGCTATCCATGAACCGCAGGAAAGAATATTGCCAAAAGCTGAAAATTGCATATCTGTATGGTTATCATATACTACCAGATTAAAAGGTTTATCAATTAAATCAAGATAAACCCTACTCAAATGATGGAAGTTGCCTGAGTCAAGTAAATGAATTGCTGAAAGCTTACTATAAGCCCTTATCTCACTCATGAGATGCTCTCTCGCCTCATCATCCATGTATCCCCTGACTCCGGACAGCTTCGTGTCATCAAATATTTTATAAGCAAAGTTTTTATAAAAATCCTGTTTATTGTATATATCTGAAAAATTATGCAAATAAAGCATCACTCTGCCCTACCTGCTCCATTTCCTATTTCTGCTTCATATACTTCAGCATCAATTCCGGTTGCTTCCTTATATTTTGAAATAACTTCTCTCTTGAAATTATCCACTGCATCATTTTTAACAATACTTACTGTACAGCCTCCAAAACCGCCTCCAGTAATCCTTGAACCTATAACTCCCGGAATAGCCCATGAGATTTCTACCAGTTTATCTACTTCTATGCAAGAAACTTCATAATCATCTCTGAGTGAAACATGAGAATCATTCATAAGCTTTCCAAATGTTTCGATATCATCATTTTTGAGAGCTTTTACAGCTTTTATTGTTCGCTGATTTTCATAAACTGCGTGTTTAGCTCTCTTTCTCTGAACTTCATCTTGAATCAGCTCTTTATTAGCCTCAAACTCATTCTCTGTCAAGTCCCCAAGCCCATTAATATTAAGCTTTGTCTGAAGTGCTTTAAGTGCATTTGTACTCTCATTTCTTCTGTCATTGTAAGCAGAATCAACAAGACTGTGCTTTACATGACTATTTGTGATAAGTACCTTCGCATCTTTTAACTTTATTGGAGCATATTCATAAGAAAGATCTGCTGTATCAAGGAAGATTGCGTTATCTTTTTTACCCATTGCAACCGCAAACTGATCCATAATTCCACAATTCATTCCATTGAACTGATTTTCAGAAATCTGCCCTATTTTAGCTATTTCAACCATATCCACATCAATGTTATACATATACTTAAGCACTGTTCCCATCAACACTTCTATTGAGGCTGATGATGAAAGACCTGATCCAGAGGGTATATTACCTATCATAGCAAGATCAAAGCCCTGCTCTATTTTATAGCCTTTGCCAAGAAATGCCCAAACTACTCCAATCAGATAATTTGCCCATCCATTTTTCTTCTGATATGAAATTTTTGGTAATTCTACAGATACAACATCTGCATTATCAAAATTCAATGAAATAAAATTAAGTTTATTGTCATCACGTTTTTTTACAAGAGCATATGTTCCCATAGTCAGAGCACAAGGAAAAACATGACCACCATTATAATCTGTATGTTCTCCAATCAAATTCACTCTTCCCGGTGAAAAGAAAAGCTCTGTACCCTCTATACTTCCATAATGCTTTTTAAAACCCTCATACAGTTTGTCCTTCATAACTTTCTCCTTTTATAATCCTATATTTATTTGCCATTTTCATTATTTATAGCACCACCGGATGTAACTGCACTGCCGGATGCTGCGGCCTTATACAACTGCCCTGCTATTGAAAATCCGTCTGAATACCCCTTACCATACCCTTCCTTACTTCCATAAGAATATCCACCAAATCCGGCTATAATAATTACTGCTACAATACAAAGGCAAATCGCTACTGCCTTTTGACGTTTCTCTTTTTTTAGGCTATGTCTTCTAACTGCTTTTTCCTTTTTATACTTTTCAACTTTTTCTTTACTCATATTTTCTCCTTCTATAAATAATTATTGTATATAATTTTATAATTTAATTCCCTTTAATAAATCAGCAAAACTGGTAGATGCCGAATCTCCAGTACTATATTCCACTGGAACTGCATCTGTATCTTCAACTACCTCACTTTCAATAGCCTTTGTAATACTAAGGCTTAGTTTGCCATCTTTAATATCAGTAATCATAACCTTAATCTCATCATTTTCACTAACTACTTCTTTTGGATGTTTAATCCTCTTTTCAGACATCTGCGAAATATGTACAAGACCGGAAAGGCCATCCGAAAGTCTTACAAATGCTCCATAATTTTCAAGGCGTTCCACTCTTCCTACAACTACAGTACCTATAGCTATTTTAGACATCTTTTCCTCTATCTTCTTAGCCTCTTCTTCTCTAAGCACACTTTTAGCTGAAAGCACAAGTTTTCTGTCAGCCTCATCTACCTCTATTATCCTAACCTGTATATATTTCCCTACAAAACTCTCAGTATCTTCAGTATATTCCAATGCAAGCCCTGATGCAGGGATAAACGCCCTTATCCCCTTAAGATAGGTCACAGCACCACCCTTTACAGCCTCCGCTATCTTTACTCCAAAAATCTGTTCATTTTTCTTTGCTTCCTCAAGAAAATCCCATGCCAGTATATTATCAGCTCTTTTTATAGATAACATTACCTGTCCATAGCCATTATCTGCAGAAATCACTACTGCATTTATTACATCACCTATAGCAATATCAGCTTTTATAGAAAATTTAGGATCGTTACTAAGCTCATCTATCGGCACTATTCCTTCAGCATAAGACCCAAGATCAACCGTCACCTCTGTCTCACCCACTCCAATTACGGAACCTTTTACAATGTCCCCCTCTCGCAGTTTTTTAAATGACTTTTCAAGTTCATCTAAATAATCATCCATACTTTCAATCTTTTCATTTTCAGACATTTATCTTCTCCTTATTAATATAAAATCTTACCAAGTGCTACCTTTCTCAAATGTTCTCCATAGGAAGTCTTACCGTACTTGTCTGCACTCTCTATAAGTTTTTCCCTGCTTATCCAACCTTTAATATAGGCAATCTCTTCAATAGCAGAAATCATAACCCCCTGTCTTTTTTCGATGACTTTTACAAACTCCGTAGCATCTGACAGGGCATCAACTGTGCCTGTATCAAGCCATGCATATCCTCTTCCTAATGTAATTACATTTAATCTGCCTTCTTCCAAATAAATTCTGTTGAGATCTGTAATTTCCAGTTCTCCCCTCTTTGACGGCTTAAGAGATTTTGCATATTTTACCACTTTATTATCATAAAAATAAAGCCCTGTCACACAGTAGTTTGATTTTGGAAATTCAGGCTTTTCCTCTATAGAAACAGCCTCACCCTTTTCATTAAATTCAACAATTCCAAATCTTTCAGGATCATCCACATAATATCCAAAAACTGTGGCTCCATTTTCAGTGAAACTTACTGCTTTTTTCAAATTAACGGATAAGCCGTTTCCATAGAAAATATTATCCCCTAAAATCATTGCAACACTATCATTTCCTATAAATTCTTCACCTATAATAAAGGCTTCTGCAAGCCCGTTCGGTTTTTCCTGTATCTTATACGAAAGATGAATCCCGTACTCAGAACCATCTCCTAACAATTTTTCAAAATTAGGAAGATCTCTCGGTGTAGAAATAATTAAAATATCCCTAATTCCGGCCAACATTAGAGTAGATAACGGATAGAATATCATCGGCTTATCATAAACCGGCAACAGCTGTTTGCTGGTAACCTCTGTAAGCGGATAAAGTCTTGTACCTGAGCCTCCCGCAAGAATAATTCCCTTCATAAACACCCCCAAAACATATAATAGTATAAGCCTTTATCTCATATTTGACAATAAGTTAACAAACTTCAAATGCATTTTTTAAGTGGATAATTTCTCCATCTCCTTGTATACCTATTACATCAAATCTGCACCTAGTTTCAACTGATATATTATGCTCACTAAGATAGAAAAGCAAGGTTTTGTATATTTTCTTTTGTTTCACAAGTGTAACTGCACTAAAAGGACTGCCATATCTGTCAGAACTCCTATATTTCACTTCTATTGCCGTAAGATAGCCATCAGGACTTAAGGCAACTATATCTATTTCCCCTGTATTCCTCAAATAATTTTGTTCTAATATCTTATAACCTTTAGAAAATAGATACATTATAGCCTTTTCTTCATATTTACTTCCAATCAGACGCTTATTTATACAACCACTTCCTATCTTTTTCTATCTTATTTATCTTCTTTTTTCAGTAACTGCGAATTTAAGCCTGTCCATCTTGTCTACAAAAAGCAATACTTGAGCAACTACTTCATAAAGTTCAGGTGGAACATTTTCACCTATTTCAAGTTTTGACAAAGATTTTACCAGTTTTTCATCCTCATATTGTGGAATATCATTTTTCATTGATTCTTCAATGATTCTCTCTGCTAATGCTCCCTTTCCGGCAGCAATTACAAATGGCGCCTCTCCACTTTCAGTATCATATCCAAGTGCAACAGCAGTTTTTATTTCTTTTTTCTTTTCTATCTCGTAATCTTTATTCTTTTCCATAGATTCTCCCTAATCATCTATATAAGTTTTTCTATGAAGAGGTGAAATTCCAAATTCTCTTATTCCTTCATAATGCTTTGAAGAACCATACCCTTTGTTTGTTGCAAATCCATACATAGGATATTTTAAATCCATGTCCTTCATAAAACGGTCTCTCACTACCTTAGCAACAATACTTGCAGCTGCTATAGAAAGGCACTTAGAATCACCACCAACTACAGCCTGCTGCTCTATATCAAGGTTAGGTATTTTCTTATTTCCATCAACCAGTACTATATCAGGTCTTATATTCAAAGCAGATACTGCCTCTCTCATAGCCTCAAATGTTGCCTGAAGTATATTTATTTCATCTATTCTATTATTGTCTACACTTCCAAAACCAACACTTATAGCCTCGCTCATAATATAATTGAACAGTTCTTCCCTCTTTGTTTCATTAACTTTTTTAGAATCATTTATATAAGGTATAATCAAATCTTTAGGAAAAATAACTGCTGCTGCAACTACCGGTCCTGCAAGTGGTCCTCTTCCTACCTCATCAACCCCACATATATATCCGTTTTCACTGAACTGTCGTTCAAATTTAGACATTGCTTTTACACGATTAATTTCTATCTCATAGTTTTCAAACTTTTTCTTTGCCATTTCTATTATTTTTTGAACGCCACTTCTGGTATCTTCTTTATAGCAAGCAACAAATTCTCCTAGTTGAGATATGGTGTAATTAGCATACTCCTCTTTAATCTCTGATATATTTTTCATTAATTTACTGCTCCAAACTTTGATATTGGAAAAATCCTTATCCAGACTTTTCCAATTATACTGCTCTGTTTTATAACACCAACCTGCTCATATCTGGAATCATAACTATTATTTCTATTATCTCCAAGCACAAAATATTCATCTTTTCCTAATTTTATGCCATTTTTTGCTATACCTGAATAATGCATTGTATCATTTATTAATGGATCATCGTCAAGAATCCTTCCATTAACATAAACCCTACCTTTTCTTATAGTTATTTTTTCTCCAGGTAATCCAATAACTCTTTTTATATAAATACTTGAATCATGATAGTGAAACACTATAACATCATATCTTTCTAAGTTTTTAACCTTATAAAAAAGCTTATCAATCAGCAGCTTATCTGCACTTTCAAAAGTAGGATGCATAGATGAGCCATTCACTATTGTTTCCTGAATCAAATATGCATTCACTAACCTTGCCAAAATCATTGACATCAAAATTACTGCTACAATTTTAGCATATAATTTAAATCCCGTTTCTTCGTCTGCCTGTTCTTTAACAATAATAACTTTTTCAGTTTCATCTTTTTGTATTAGCTTATTTTTTTTATAATAATTTTTTTTGAACTTATTGATATCATCTACTTCATAATATTCATATATGTCTGCACAAAATTCTAAACTGTCTTCAATTAAGTCATTATTTGTTTTGATTATATCCTCATCCATGCTGCTCATACTCCTACATTTTCAAGAGTTATTTTGCCTAGTCTTCCATTCTTAAAATCATCAAGAATCAAAGAGGCGGCTTTATCTGTATCTGCCTCTCCACCTCTTTTAATTAATGCCCTCCTCTGTGCTATCATTTCAAGTATTTTCATTGAAAAATTTATTTCATCTTCATTTTTTTTATAAAATTCAAACCCGTAATACTCCGCCAGATTTCCTTCATATAAAGTCTCAAGCTCAAGTATAAATTTAATTGCAAGTTCTCTTTTTTCAATGATTTCATCCCTCATAGAACCAATAAATGCTAAATGTTCAGCTGTTCTCCTATCTTCAAATTTAGGCCATAATATCCCCGGTGTATCCAAAAGTTCTACCTGCTTATTAAGCCTAATCCATTGTTTCCCCTTGGTAACTCCCGGCTTATTCCCTGTCTTGGTAACAGCCTTACCTGCAAATGAATTGATAAAAGTAGACTTACCTACATTTGGAATACCTCCAACTATTGCTCGCACCGGTCTGTTAAGTATCCCTCTTGCCCTGTCTCTTGCCATTTTTGCCTCAGCTGCCTTAGCAATAGCCTCTTTAACCTGCTTGATTCCGTTTCCACTTTTAGAATTTAATTTAACCGCAATCAATCCTTGGTTTTCAAAATATTTAACCCAAGTTTCTGTAGCTCTATCATCAGCCATATCAGCCTTATTTAACACAATAACCCTAGATTTATTTGCAGCAAGACTGTCTATGTCTGGATTTCTGGAACTTATAGGAATTCTTGCATCCACTAACTCTATTACAACATCTATTAACTTAATATCTTCTTTCATCTGGCGTACAGCCTTTGTCATATGACCTGGATACCAATGTAAATCGGGCATTTCTTCCTCCAAATTTTCAATCATTAAATCAATCTGCCAAATTCAATCCATTTATAAATGAAAATGGTTTTTCTCTAGCTATTGCCTCACCAATTATCTCAGTTTTAAGGACATTTCCAACACTAGCAAATCTGCTGTCTTCACTATCATTTCTATTATCACCCAAAACAAAATATTCATTATCATCTAACTTTATACTTTCTTCAGCCAGACCACCATTCTGAATGATATCAGTTTTAACTTTTTCTTTAAAAACTTCATCATTTATATAAACAACGCCGTTCTTAATCTTAATTGTCTCTCCAGGCAGGCCAATTACTCGTTTTACTTCAAAATAACTATGCTCTTTATTAGTCTGCTTATATACAATGACATCGTTTCTTTTCGGTTTTTGTAAATAATATGCTAATTTATTAACAATCACAATCTGCCCATCTTCTAATGTAGGTTGCATTGAAAGTCCTGAAACACTTGTTTTTATAAATACATTTGATGCTACTAAATAAGATGCTCCCACTGTAAAAACTAATAAAAGTATCCATACTATTATTTCTTTTATTATTTTTTTTACAGAAGGTGTAGTTTCTATCTTTGACTTTTTATGAAAATATGATTTTCTTATCATAATCGTCCTTTCAAATATATAATATAATAAAAAAGGAACAACTGCAAGTAGTTGCTCCCTTTAAATAAAGTGCTGTCTTACTAGAACTAATTAAATTTCTTTAAGTTTAGCTGACTTACCTACTCTGCCACGAAGGAATGTGAGCTTAGCTCTTCTTACCTTACCATGACGAACAACTTCGATTTTGTCAACATTTGGAGAATGTACCGGCCAAGTTCTTTCAACACCAATACCACTTGAAAGCTTTCTAACAGTAAAAGTCTCTCTTGCTCCACCACCCTGTCTCTTAATCACAATACCTTCGAAGATCTGAATTCTTTCTCTCTGACCTTCCTTAACCTTAGCATGAACTTTCACAGTATCACCTACTCTGAATTCATCAACACTTGCCTTAAGCTGCTCTTTTTCAATCTCTCTGATTAATTCGTTCATTTCTAATCTCCTTTTCCATAGATGTTCTTAACACGCTCACTATGAGGTATCAGAGGACCATCCGAATTACACAACATCTTATTTTATCATGTATTTAGATTGTTTTCAAGACTTTATAAAAGATTTTTAATTCACCTTATTTCTCGTTCAAACACAAATTTATTATTATTTGATAAATTTTCCCTAAAAACATAGCCCAAACCATTGAATTCTTTTATATTTTCCACATCTTCAATTTTTCTTTCAGCCATAAATCTTACCATTTCTCCCCTTGCCATCTTGGCATAAGTTCCTTTGGTAACCATTTTTCCATCTACATCTTCTACAAAATCGCAGGTAATAAACCTATCATCTTTTGTTAAATATTTGTCAATACATTTATAGTATTCCTTAGATGCAAGATTTATAAATATTCCACTCTCATCCCTCACTTCATTATAAATCCTGCTACCCCAAAACTCATATAAGTCTTTTTTCCCGTCAATTATTAACTTTGCCTGCATTTCCAATCTATAAGGAACGACCCCGTCCATAGGCTTTACAACTCCATAAAATGCTGATAATATTCTCAGATGTTTCTGTATATAAGCTAGCTGTTCACTATCAAATACTGCAGGCGACATATACTTATAGGCTATCCCCTCATAAGAAAGAATTGCAGGTGTTAGGCTATTACTTAAGTCCATACTTGCAATTCTTTCTATATTTTCATCGGTCAGCTTATCGTTACATTTCCAAATCTTTTGTAATTCATTCCTATCTTTAGTTTTTAATAGATTAAGTATTACTTTTGCATCCTCAACAAACACAGGTCTTCCAATTGCATTTAAAGAGTCTGTTTCCTTATACATTTTCTTCGCAGGAGATAAAATTATTTTCATATCTAATCCTTAAAATATTCCTCACTATATTGCTCTAATTTCACAATTTCTGAATTTCTATACCTCTTGTCATCACTCACATCTTTTCCAAGCCAAGTAGGTTTGTTAAAATTCTTAGCCTCTTCTACCGATTTAAATTCAACCTCAGCAAAGACTAACCCCAAAAGTCTGCCTTGAAAAATATCGAGTTCAACCTTAAGCCCTTGTTCCAACGGTATAATATATCTATTTTTTCTTAATAAATCTCCACATATTTTTTCTTTTAAGGCCTCATATTCTTTCTCAGTGATTTCACACTCAATTTCATTATTTATAATAGGATCTCCATCACTTTTACAAACATCAAACTTACTCTTTACGGTCAAAATATATCTTGAATTAATCTTCCTTATTCTAATAGTCGGCTTTGTGCTGATATACCCTTGCTCTATTTCCAACTTCATATAGCTTTCTAATTTTTCAGGAATTTTCTTTAGCAAAAATTTTCTTTCAATTTCCATATATTATTTTTCCTCTTGCAAAAGCTGGTAATCAATATCATATTTAACCACAATCTTGTACTTATCTGCAAATCTTGAATAATTGTTTATAACCCTTTTCACAACATCCTCATGATTTACCTTATCAGCACCAATTAGCATAACAAGGTACTGGCAGGAACTGTATTTAGTTGCAACATCACCAATTCTAAGTGATACTTTTATTATATTTTCAAGGTCAAACATAGCCTCTGAAAGTGTGAGTGGGTCTATCATGTTGCCATCTTGCTTTGAAATTGTAAAAAGAATAATCTCTAACTTCGTTTCTTTTCTAGCAGAATATCTTGAAATAAACTGAAAAATATGCTTAAAACCCTCATACTCCACATGATATGCACCGATGGGCTTATTTTTTTCAGAAATAAGATGTTTTACTATCTCCATATCTGCACTTGTATTCATAACCTTATTTTTCGCATAATCCTCATCCGCAATGGTAAAACTGTTTTTTCCATTTTGCTTGGAATAGCTAAGAGCCTCAACAGCTTTTCTATATAAAGAGAGAAAATCACTTCCATTAGCAGGGGATTTTGCAATTCCTATAGAAATAGTAAACTCTCTGTCAAGTTTCATTCCAGCAAAACTCTCCTTTGCCGCCTTTAACAGCTTACTCGAAATGCTATTAATATCTTTATAGGTAAGATTTCCAACCAAAAATACTCCGAATTCATCTGCTGAAATTCTAGAAGTTATGTCCCTGTCCCTAAATGAATTGCTTAAGACTCCTGCAAGTCTTACAAGACAGGCATCTCCCATAATATGACCATATTCTTCGTTTATCTTCGCAAACTCATCAATATCAATAATAAATAACACTCCTGAATTTCTTTCTCCACCTACAAAATCATCAACCTTATCAGACAGATATTTTTTATTCCATAAGCCTGTCAACCCATCTTTTAAAGAAATTATATCTAACTGGTTCAGTTTACTCGTTATATCACTATCCATAGCATTTTCACTACTATTAGTTACCATATATACATCCTCTCATTACTTTCCGTTTATTTCCACTTGTTGCAAATAGTTTCAATCTGTTCTGCAAACTTATTCATATCCCTATTAGCAAGACCACTACTAGCATTAATTATGTCAAGCAACCTCTGTCCTGCTGAAAGCAGTTTCTCATATTCAGCCTTATGTTTAGCTGACTTAACCTCTTTTTTAATAAGCACAGGCTCTGCAATATATTCCCATTCTTCTAAAATCAAATCGTAGATTGAACCACTATAAGGTGCATAGGCATTATGTTTATATTCTTCAGTTAATGTTTTTCTAAAACTTTCAGCTACCTTATCCTCACCATGTACGATGAAAACTGCACTAGGTTTTGGGTTAAATGCTGATATCCAAGAAATAAGCCCATTTTTATCAGCATGACCACTTACACCTGCAAGCACTTTAATATCGGCATTTACCTCTATTTCTTCACCAAATAACTTGACTCTTTCTGCTCCGTCTACCAAAATACGTCCAAGAGTACCAACTGCCTGATATCCAACAAAAAGTATTGTACACTCTCTCCTCCAAAGATTGTGTTTTAAATGATGCCTTATTCGCCCTGCCTCACACATTCCTGATGCTGATATAATTACCTTTGGTTTTTTATCAAAATTAATCGCAATAGAATCATTACTTGTCACAGAAGTTTTAAGTCCATTGAAACTTATAGGATTAATTCCTGCATTAATCAATTCCATTGCCTCTTCATCAAAACATTCTGCAAAATTTTTATTGAAAATATTAGTAGCCTCTATAGCTAGTGGACTGTCCACAAAAACCTCAAAATCATCATATCCGTATACCAGCCTGTCTTCTTTAATCTTTCTCATAAAATATAGTATTTCTTGTGTACGTCCTACTGCAAAAGAAGGTATGACTACATTTCCTCCTCTACTGAAAGTATCATTCAGTATATCAGACAGTGCAGATACATAATCAATTCTAGAACCATGTAACCTATCTCCATAAGTGGACTCCATAACAACAAAGTCTGCCTCCGTAGTATACGCAGGGTCTTTAATGATTGGTTGATTAATATTTCCTATATCTCCTGAGAATACAAGTACCTTCGTAATATTGTCCTCAGTTATAGAAACCTTAATACTTGCCGAGCCTAAGAGATGTCCTATATCTGTATAGGAAATTCTAATCCCTTCACAGATTTCAACCTCTTCATTATAATTTACCTTACAAAAATGCTTAATTACACCCTCTACATCTTCCATTGTATATGGTGGTTCAAAATGCTCCTTACCTGCCCTCTTATTTTTTCTATTTTTCCATTCAGCCTCAAACTCCTGAATATGAGCAGAATCTCTTAACATAATATTACAAAGTTCACAAGTTGCTACTGTCGCAAATATCTTCCCTTTAAAGCCGTTTTTGTAAAGAGCAGGTATCATTCCTGTATGGTCAACATGGGCATGAGTAACTAAGATATAGTCAATTTCAGAAGGAGATACAG
>NZ_JBQMXS010000024.1:0-25587 GCF_052173895.1 Catonella sp.
TTACATCGCTCGTACTTAAGGCAATCTTATCAATTACAACTACAGTTATAGTATAATTCGTTCCACTACTATTATCCGTCATATCAACAGTAGTAGTTCCTACCTTCAAAGCAGTTATTTCTGAAGTTGAAGAGTTAACCTTAGCTATAGCCGGTTCTCGTGACTTAAATGTAAAATTTTGGATATTTCCTATGTTGTACTCATTATCTATACTATATATGTCGCCAACATTCATGTGCTTAGTTAACTTGTCCGGCATATTAAGAGGAATTTTTACCTTAAAAGTAGCTCTCACTCCTGCTGTGTCTTTAATATCACCACTTACCTTCTTTAAAACTGCAGTTACATCATAGGTTCCTGCCCTTTTCCCTTCTATTTTAACACTACTTGCAGATGCATCTGTCATAACTGTTGTATTTGTAAATGAGAGTACATTTTTTACTGGCTTACCATCCTGTTTTACTTCCCATTCTATATCATTAGGATCATAAGCATTGGTAAAAATAGTCTTGCTGCCACTTGCATCAAGTTCTATAACCTTACCTTCCTTTATATCATCAGCAAATTTAGAATATCCTTCAGCTGTCACATTATTTGTAGATAATTTCAAAGGTACTAATACCTTTGTTGACACAGTATCCGGTTTTCCTATCGGATCCTCTTGAGTTGTTACCGTAACCTCTGCAACACCGGCTCCAACTGCAGTAATTTCACCTGTTGCTCTGTCCACATCCAATACCGACTTATCTCTATTATCTTTATTTACACTTATCGCCCAATCAAGTGGAGTTTTTGAGTAGTCAATTTTACCGGCAGATTCTCCATATCCTTTAATCTTAATCTGATATTTTTCCTTAACATTAGGCATAACCAAAGTATTAGGTTCTTTGTCAAACGAAAATATCTGATCGTAATGAGGCTTAGACTTATTTAAGTCTTTTTTCTTATCTATCTCCAGAGCAACCCTAACATAAAAGCTAAACGGATATGTCCCTCCTCCATTAAGCTGTACTTTTCCTGTTATCTGTCTCCTACCTGCTCCTTTTTTTGTAAACCTAATTTCGGTGTCTGTTTTTTCTACTTTTACAACCCTTTCATTTGCTGTATCTTCCACTGTAAGTGTTGCACCGACTACAGCTTGTGAATTATCTGGCTGATTTTTAGTTACGCTTTTAAGCACTAACTTGGATGAATCCTGAATAAGTGTAAATTCATCTGAGCCTTTACCGTTTGACACATTTTTTCTAAAACCGTCTTGAACATCATCCGTTAGAATATAATCCTTATCATCTTCCGCAAATACACTGTTCACCTGATTTCCTACAAGTTTCTGTATATCTGACAAACTTTTAACAATAAATGAGGCTATCCCCTCCCCTGCACTTTCAGGCAATGGAGCTATATTTAACACCATTAACAGTGCAAGAAAAAATGCAAGCTTACTCCTAAAATTTTTAATAACTTTTCTGCTACTATTATTCATTGTCATTCTCCTTGTTACATCAATCTGTTATGTGAACTGAATCCTGTCTAATACAGCGGAATTGCTGCCGATATACTACAATGCTATTCCAGTCCTTTGACAGTTATGTGTCATTTTTTAATAAAACCATATCACTTACTTTCGCAAACGATATGGTTCTTTTATAATTATCTTAACTTACTCATCCCAGTTATGAAATACATTCTGTACATCATCTTCTGCATCAAGTAAGTCAAATATCTTATTTATCTTCTTTATATCATCTTCATTTGTAAGACTTACATAGTTCTGAGGTATCATCTTTACTTCTGCCTCAGCCATAGGTACACCAAGCTTTTCAAGTTTTTCTCTTACCTCAGAGAACATATCAGGAGAAGTTAAAATTTCAAAGCTGTCTTCGTTATCCACAAAGTCTTCCGCTCCTGCATCTATAACTGTCATCATAAACTCATCAGGATCTGCACTGTATTCTTCTTTATCTATCAGAATCTGACCCTTTTCATCAAACATATAGGATACACAGCCCGGTGTTCCTACATTTCCACCACCTTTAGTAAAAGCATTTCTTACATTTGCCGCTGTACGGTTCTTATTATCGGTAAGTGTTTCAACTATAATAGCAGTACCACTTGGTCCATAGCCTTCATATACTGCATGTTCATAGTTAACTGAGTTTGCATCTCCTGCTGCCTTCTTTATACCTCTGTCTATAGTGTCATTTGGCATATTGTTAGCCTTAGCCTTAGCTATTACATCACGTAGCCTTGAGTTATTGGCAGGATCTGCTCCTCCTTCCTTTACAGCAACGGCTATTTCTCTTCCGATAATGGTAAATATTTTACCCTTAGCAGCATCATTTTTCTCTTTCTTATGTTTAATATTTGCAAATTTTGAATGTCCCGACATCTTATCTTCCTCATTTCATTATAATAACTTCTAGCATACCTTTAATTTTACCATCAACCGGACTGTATGTAAAGTATCTAGTCTTCTCTTGTAAGTTTTTTCAATTTATTCATTACATCTGAATTAGAACTTGTTGCAGAAATAGCTATAAATATAGTGTCATCTCCGGCTATACAACCTATAATTTCCTTAATTTCCAATGCATCTATGGCAGTAGCCACAGCCATAGCCATTCCTGTAATAGTTTTTAACACTATCAAATTACCTGAAGAAACCATTGATACAAAGCCTTCTTTCAGCACCCTCACATACTTATCGCTAAATTCCTCATCATTAACAAGTACTGCATACTTTTGCCTTCCATTAGAGTTAACTTTAGTCAATCGCAGTTCTCTAATATCTCTTGAAATAGTAGCTTGAGTTACATCATATCCTTTACTTTTAAGCTGAGCCAGCAATTCTTCCTGAGTACCTATCTCTGTTGTTTTTATAAGTTCAATTATCTCGTTATGCCTTTTTATCTTCATAAAACCCCTCTAATATTTTTAATCAGATTGTCAAAAATTTTTTTCTTAAACTATCAAAAAACTTAAAATCAGTAATCCTTAAAAACGGAACTGTAAGTTCCGCTCTTACTATCTCTACGCTATCACCAGGCAAAAGCCTTATTCCCTCATTTCCATCAAAACTTGCTATTGCTTCCACCGGTTCACTTCTTTTGTTCCACTCTACATCTACCACTACCTTTGACAAAGCTGAGGTAATCACTCCTCGTGAATTAAAGCTATGAGGACATATAGGAAGTATACCGAAAACCTCTGCATCCGGCATTATGATTGCACCGCCGGCAGATAAATTATATCCGGTAGATCCTGTCGGTGTAGTCACTATAATTCCATCTCCATAAAGATTTTTCATAGGGTTACCATCTATGTATACCATGGTAGATATAGCTCTTACAAAATTTCCTCTTGCTACTACTATATCGTTTAAAGCATTGGACTCGTAGACTATCTTTCCCTCTTTTATAACCTTGCCATTTAGCATAAATCTTTTTTCAATATGAAAATTTCCTTCAATCACCGAATCAACTGCTTCATATATCTGCTCTAATTCTACTTCAGCTAAAAAACCCACTGTTCCAAGGTTAACACCTAATACCGGCACTCCTATAGGTGCTAATTCCCTAGCAGCCTGAATAATAGTACCATCTCCTCCAAACGCCATTACACAGGTGGCATCCTTTGGTAGTTCTGATATATCGGTAAAATTTTCTCTAAGCTCGCCACCATTTTCCCTAACTTTCAGCCTATGGAAACTTCCACCTTTTTTCTCTATATATTCGCATATTTTAGCTACATCGGCCTCGCCTGCTTTGGTAGAATGATTTACTATAATCCCTATCTTCGTCATCATACCTCCGTCTGATTAAGGGTAGCTTTAGCCTCATCTACCACTCTTTCTATATCTGTCAAGATATTATGGATTGCCTGCTCAGACATTCTCTCCTTCTGTTTCTCCATGTATAGCAGGTATTCAATATTCCCCTCCGGGCCTTTTACCGGAGAAAAGGTGAGTCCCTTTATTAAAAAATTCAGTTCTATTGAGAAATTCACTACCATTTCTATTACTTCTCTATGTACAGCAAAATCCCTTACAACACCCTTTTTCCCTACTTTTTCTCTACCGGCCTCAAACTGAGGTTTTATAAGGCAAACCATTTCTGCCTCTTCTTTTAATAGGCATATTGCAGAAGGTAGTACCTTGGTAAGTGAAATAAATGATACATCCACCGAGGCAAAGTCTGCCTTTTGAGGCAACTGATCTTCTGTAACATAGCGAATATTTGTCTTTTCCATAGATACAACCCTTGGGTCTTCCCTTAATTTCCAAGCGAGCTGATTAGTACCTACATCTATTGCATACACCAATACTGCACCATGTTGAATCATACAATCTGTAAATCCTCCTGTAGATGAGCCTATGTCTATGCAAACCTTGTTCTCAAGATCTATGCCATATACTTCCACAGCTTTTTCTAACTTAAGTCCACCTCTGCTAACATATTTAAGCACTTTCCCCCTAACTTCTATTTCTGCGTCCTTGTCAAACTTACTGCCTGCCTTATCCTCCCTCTGACCATTTACAAAAACTTCACCTGCCATTATTACAGCTTTAGCTTTCTCTCTAGATTCAAAAAAACCTCTTTCAATCAGAAGTACATCCAGTCTTTCTTTCATACTTACTACCTTCTAAAAAGCTCTTCATCTAACTTAAAAAGAGCCTTTTCTTTTATTTTCTCTGCAATTTTCTTCGCATTAAATCCATATTTTTCCCACAGTTCTTCAATACTTCCATGCTCAATAAAGCTATCCGGAAGAGTTGTAATAATAAAATCATAATCAAATCTATTCTTCGCAGACTCAGCCATAAGCCTCTCTGTATAACTCCCTGTAAAAACACTCTCTTCAATAGTAACTACAATATTATGAGTGTTTTTAAGTTTTTCTAATACTTTTTTATCAGCCTTATCCAAGAACCTTACATTTACAACAGTAGGATTCAGTCTGCTTTCATTTAAAATCCTACATACTTCCAGTGCAAGTTTCACTGTTTTTCCTGTTGCAAATATAATAATATTTTTCCCTTCTCTAAGAATTTCATTCTCATAGTAAGCAATAGGCTTAAACTCTATGTCCTCAAAGTCACCGGCCGTACCTCTAGGATATCTTACTGCAACCGGTTTATTAAGACTATAAGCATATTTTAACATTTCTTTCAGTTCTTTTCCATCTTTAGGACTCATCACTGTAAGCTCCGGTACAGTTGCTAAATAACTGGTATCAAATATTCCCTGATGTGTATCTCCATCATTACCAACCAGTCCTGCCCTATCTATGGCAAAAACTACCGGTAGCCCCTGAAGACAGACATCATGAATAATTTGGTCATAAGCTCTCTGCAAAAATGTAGAATATATTGCAACAATAGGCTTTAAACCCTCTGCCGCCATACCTGCCGCAAAGGTAACGGCATGTTCCTCTGCTATGCCTACATCAAAAAAACGATTTGGATAAGCCTGCTTAAAATTATACAGTCCTGTTCCAAAAGGCATTGCCGCAGTTACTGCCACAAGCCTTTCATCCTCTTTTGCCATCTCCAAAATTGTATCCGAAAATATAGATGTATAACTCTTACCTGTTGTTATATTTAAATTTTCTCCTGTTTTTATGTCAAAAGGCTCAACCCCATGAAACTTTGCAGGATTTTCCTCTGCCTTCTTATATCCAAGCCCTTTTTTAGTAATTACATGGATAATTACTGCACCATCAACCCTCCCTGCATTTTCAAGGGCTAATTTCATTTCTTTAACATTATGTCCGTTAATAGGTCCAAGATAAGTAAGTCCCATGTCCTCAAAAAACATTCCGGGTACAAACATCCTTTTTATTACATCCTTGGAGGTTTTTATCTTTTGAAACAGTTTTCCACCTACCGTAGAACTCCTCAACACCTCTTTTACATCACTTTTTAACTTAAGGTATTTTCTGCTAGTCCTTATTCCATCTAAATATCTTGCAACTCCACCAACATTCCTTGAAATAGAACGCTCATTATCATTTAGTATTATTATTAGATTTGAACTTATTGTCCCTGCATTATTAAGTGCCTCAAGTGCCATTCCACCTGTCATTGCACCATCACCTATTACCGCAACGACCTTTTCATCCGTCCCCCTTATATCTCTGGCTGCTACCATTCCAAGGGCAGCTGAAATTGACGTTGATGCATGACCTGTTCCAAAGGCATCACAATCACTTTCATTTCTCTTCGGAAACCCTGATATTCCATTTAGTTTTCTAAGACTGTCAAATCTTTCTTTTCGCCCCGTAAGGATTTTGTGTACATAAGACTGATGTCCCACATCCCAAATCAGCCTATCCTTAGGAAAATCAAGATAGCGATGTAAGGCAAGGGTAAGTTCAACTATTCCAAGGTTCGATGCTAGATGACCTCCATTTTTTGAGGCTGATTTAATCAAAAGCCTTCTTATTTCTACTGCTAATTCTTTAAGTTCATCCTCAGATACTTTTTTTATGTCATTAGGTTCGTTGATACTGTCTAGTAACGGCATAACTTCACCCCCATCTGCCTATCTGTCCCTATTTTTTAAATATTTTGCAAAATCAATAATGAAACCATCATAATCATTATTTTTACTGCAAAGATTCTTCAAATTATCTATTATATAATCATTTTTTTCTTCTATCAGCTTTTTAGCTCTATCAGTTCCGAGAAGATTAAAATATGTGTACTTATTATTTTTTTCATCACTATGCAGTGGTTTACCAAGTTTGGTTTCATCTCCACTTACATCCAAAATATCATCCTGTAACTGAAAAAGAAGTCCAAACGCCTCTCCAACCTCACTTATATGAATAAGTTCTACCTCCTTAGCACCTGCAAGTATAGCCCCTATTTCAAAACTCGCCTTTATAAGCCCACCTGTCTTAAGTCCATACATATTAACAAAGAAAGCCTCATCTTTCTCTCTCTTGCCATCTTCTGTAAACATATCAAGCACTTGTCCACCTATCATCCCATCCTTCCCTGAATAGTGAAACAACCTGCTAACAGCCTCTCCTACAGCTTTATATTCGTTAATATTTTCACAATATCTAAATGCCTTACTTGCAGTTTCTATCGCATAGTTTAATAGACCATCTCCAGCCAATATCGCCATAGCCTCTCCATACACCTTATGATTAGTAGGCTTTCCCCGTCTTAAATCATCATCATCCATGGCAGGCAAATCATCATGAATTAGCGAATAAGTATGTATCATCTCTACAGCACCGGCAAAATGTCTTATAATTTCTTCTTTTCTGCCTCCAAAAAGCCTGTATGTTTCAATCATTAGGATTGGACGGAGCCTTTTTCCACCTGCGTACAAGCTGTAGCACATAGCCTCTCCTAAAACAGCATTACCTTTCAGATTATCTGGTGTATATTCCCTAATAACAGCCTCAGCATCGTATATCTTCTGGCTAAGTTTTTCAGAAAAATTACTATTCATAATATTTACCTAATCCTCTAGGACTTCCATTTCTTTTTCAACACCTATTAGCTGTTTTTTACAAGTTTCAACCAATTCAACGCCCTCTTTATAAAGCTTAAAAGACTCGTCCAATTTTATACTTGAATTATTCATAAGCTTATTTATTTCTTCAAGTCTAATCATATTTTCTTCAATAGTCTTTACATTGTTCTCAGCCATGTTTCTCATTAACCTCCTCTACCTTCGCTTTTAACGAACCATCTGAAAGTACCAGCTTAAGCCTTTCTCCTGTCTTTACCTTTTTAATGCTGTTTACATTATCTCCTGCATCATTCTCAATATATGAATATCCTCCCAAAAGTCTTTTCATAGGAGAATTGCCATCCAATTCTGTCGCAAGCGAAATATATCTTCTATTAGATGTTTCATACGTAGCCCTCATCATACGGCCTATGTTCTGCCTGCTCGCTGTTATGTATTTATCGTAGCTGTCTATTTTATCCCTTATACTCTTATTAAAATTAACTGAGTATAAATCTAACCTCCGTTCTATCTCCTTAAACTTCATCTGTGGACTCTGTTTTTTTATCATCAGTTCCGTATCTGAAAGTTTATGTTTCAACTTATCAATCTTGGCCTGAATATTATTTTTTAGCCTTTCTTTATAATTATCTAAATTTTCCAAATGCTCTCTTAAAACAGGAATTGCCTGCTTAGCTGCATCTGTAGGTGTTGCCGCCCTAAGATCAGCCACTCCATCTATAATAGTCCAATCAGGCTCATGTCCCACTCCTGATATAACCGGTATCTTACAGTTATAAACAGCTCTTGCAAGCCGTTCATCATTGAAACACCAGAGGTCTTCCATAGAGCCTCCGCCCCTACCTATGATTATTATATCTACGCCCAGTTCTTCAAGTCGCTCAATTCCTTTAATCAATGTAATTGCCGCATCTTCTCCTTGAACTTTGGCCGGACATAAGATGAGATTTACATAAACATTATGGTCTCTGGCTACCTTGCATATATCATCTATTACTGCTCCGCTCTTTGCTGTCACTATACCTATCCTTTTCGGGTATTTAGGTATTGGCTTTTTATGTGCAATATCAAACAAACCCTCAGCCATAAGTTTTTGCTTAAGTTTCTCAAGTTCATAAAACTTATTGCCCACACCCTCTTTTTCTATCCTTACAGCTTGAAACTGATATCTTCCACTCGGTGCATAGACTTTTATATCTCCTGTTACCACTACCTTCTGTCCGGTTTCTATATCAAATTTAAGTCCGGATGCTATACTTGTTCTCCACATTACGCAGTTCATTATAGCACCGCTGTCCTTAACAGTGAAGTATAGATGTCCTCCTGAAAACTGAGGTTTTGACACCTCTCCACTAAGCCTTATATACGGAGGCAAAAATCCATCCTCAAGCCTATTTTTTATCTTTTGAGTAAGTTCTGATACTGAAAATATCCTCTCCTCAGCCATATTAGTTTTCTTCCTTTTTTTCTTCCTTCGTCATAAACTTAGCAAGAACACCATTTACAAAGGCAGGCGATTCATCACCGCCATAAATTTTAGCCAACTCTATTGCCTCGTTGACAGCCACCTTATTCGGTACTTCTTCATCAAATTTTATCTCATACACAGCAACACGTAGTAGCATTAAGTCTGTCTTTGCAATCCTGCTAATTCTCCATTTCCTGCTTGCTTTATCTATGAAATCATCTATTTCTCTCTTTTTATTCTCTACTGCAAGAACTCTTAGCCTTAAACTTTCTCTATCATCCATACTTATTCCTGCATAATCTGAATAAAAATCAAACTGCTCTTCCCATTCATCTTCAGGATAAAATTCATAAATAAATGTTAGTATAGCAGTATGTTCCCTAAATTCTCTTCTTGTCATAAAAAAGCCTTTCGTTTACAATTAATTTATGTATTCAAAAATCCCCTTTAAGTAAATCTGCTTAAAGGAGATTTATTAAACTTAAACAGTATCAGGAGCAACCACAACCTTTATATTTACTTCTTTACAAGTTAAGCCAATCATATTTTGTAGGGCAGTAATTACTTTTTCTTGAATCTGTTTTGTAACTTTAGGAATACTATATCCATACTGAATATCAACAGACATATCCACATATACCATAGCTCCTGCTACCTGTACCTTAACTTTCTTATAAGCATTTTTTGAGTTAAAATTTTCTGAAGGTCTGCCGGCTACTGCCTTCACTCCTTCTACTTCAAGCGCTGCGAGCCCTGCTATTGCAGATACTACCTCATCAGCTATATAAATCTCTCCAATATTCTTTGTAGCCTCGTTCGTATTCATAAAAAACCTCCTCAACTGCTCCTTATTAGGTTACATCCATCTTCTATCAATTATAACCATATCTCTTTAGTTTTGCAATGTATTAAACAAAAATCATCTAAAACTCATCTAGTGGTATAGTACAAAGAATCTGATGGTCTGGATTTCCGGTATCTCTTAATACAAACTGAAGTTCTAACCCAACTATCTTTATGTCTTCTACTTCAGCTAATACTGCATCTTCATCATCCTCAGTATAACCGTCACCATCCTCGTAATCATCATCTTCTTCAGTTATACCTTTACTTGCTGTTTCATCATCTTCTTCATCAGTATCCGGTGGAAATGAGCTCCATACATCTTCTGAATTTAGCTTAACCCTATCCTTATATTTTAGTTTAGAACCACTTATCTCATACTTATATATAGAAATCCCTATTTTTTTAGATACTCTTTCGTTCCCCGAAGAAATATACATAAAATATTTCCCCTTTACCTTATTACTCACAGCTAAACCCTGAAAAGACCTGACTGAAATTTTATGAGCCTTTGTAGAAAATACTACTGCCTTTTTTAATTTTTTATTTTCTTTGATATTTACTGTATTGTTTTTTGCCTTATCAAGTTCCCGATTTACTACTGACATCTTATAGCCTGTATACTCAGACTCCCCCTTCTCATTTACCTTCCAAATAACCAGTACTTTTTTATCCGGAGTAAGTGTTGCATCCGCACGCATTGTTGTTCCAAATCTTTTTACCTTCTTGTTTGAATAGTTAAGATAGGTAAGTCTTTCTATTTCTTCATTCTCCAAAAATGCTCCCGGCTCATACTCCACTCTTCCTATCTGAGTAGACCACCAAAGAGATTTGTATGAAACACGCTTGTTTCCACAGGAAATCAGCAGGTATTTTTTACCATTATAATTATACACTTGCAAAGTCTGCCCATGACCTACATCACGAAGTACCATGTGATCAACCGGCTTATAAGCATCATACTCAGCTGAATACTGGCACCTGCTTACCAAAACCAAGTTTTCAACTTCTCCTGTCTGATAATCTTCAAATTCATCAAATTCATTTTCACTATATGCCTGCTGAATATATATGTCATTTCCATCCACAACATAACTTTGAATAGCGTGATTATAATACAAAAGAAATTTATAACCACCCTCAACTATTACCTCATCATCTACCCTTGCCTTGACCGACTCTAAAAAACACAAAGATGTAATAAAAAACAGCAATACAATACCAATATACCTAATTAGATTTTTCATTTATTTTCCCTTCATTTATTGGGTAAAAATATACCCCATAGTTTATCTTTAGCGTCAAAAATCAAATTATACTGTACATTCTCATATCCTTTTCTTAATTTTTCCGCTTTCTTTTCATCTATCTTCTTCTGCTTATGCCTAGTATTTTTGCCAAATTCAGTGGATTCCGGTTTGGTAAGATGAGTTGAAAATAATCTCTTTCCATTTCCATCCCAATAACCAAGTGCAGACATAGCAGGAATATATTGATGAATATTTAACAAATACTTATCATAGTCAGTAAGTTCCACTCCGGCATATTTTAAAAGCATGGATGCAAGATAGTTTACCGAAATCATATTATATTCACCTGTAAGCCCTCCTTCGTGCATTCCATCATACTCAGGAATATCATAATTAGCCCAGATAAGATATGGAACTACAAATTTAGAAAGTCTCTTATCACTGTCACTCTTATAAATGCTATGCTCATTAAGCTGTTTTGTCGCATCATCTGAAAATGACGGCTGATGGTCTCCATAAAACAAAATAATTACCTCTTCATCTACCTTTTTGAAATAATTTATCAAATCTACCAAGGCTGTATCACTAGTTCTCATAAGAGATACAAAATTATTAAGAGCCTGAACCGCCTTAAAATTGGTTATTGTAACCGGTTCTTCAAAATTAACCTTGTTATTGGAAAATCCACCATGGTTTTGCATAGTCACATTAAAGAAAAACTGTGGCTGATTCTTGTTAAATTTTTTATTTTTTTCATACATTGCTATTAAATCTTTATAATCATTTCTATCTGTAATAAGCCCTCTAAGAAGTTCCTTACCCTTAAATTCCTCATAAAATACAGTTTCCTCAAAACCTATATATTCATATACACTTCGCCTGTTATATCCTGATGAATAGTAAGGATGGAAAGCTGTTGTCTTGTATGGTTTCGGCTGATGTTTAAGCACTTCTACCAAGGATGGTACATTCTGCTTAAGATACTGGGTATAAGGCACAGAACCTGTCGGCATATAAGCCATAGAACTTCTTGTAAGAAATTCAAACTCCGTATTCGCAGTAGGTCCTCCTGTCACACTCATGTTTACATAGCCCTTTATAGTATTTTTTTTCAGGCTGTTAATAAATGGCATAACAGGTTTGTCTGTCTTAATATCTGCAAGCACAGAAAGGTCTGCAAAGGTTTCATTTTGAATTACTATAATAGTAGGAAACCTCTCTCCATCTTTATGGTCTTTCATTATATTATCTGAGGAGGCAAGTACCTCTTCTACCGCATCTCTAGCTATCTTCGCACTGTATCCCTCTACCTTAACACCACTTGTAGCATGCATATTACTAAAAAAATATGCCAAATACCCCTCATCCGTTACATTTTGATTATAGTTCCAAGAAAGTCCAAATATGTAATTATATAAAAGCCCATCTTGAAATGAGGCTATACAAAATACCGACATTATACCGACTGCTATCAGGGTTGTAATCACCCTCCGTACAATTCCGGTTTTTCTTCTTTTAAATCTAGGAATGAGGATAATTATAATTAAAAACGCTATAAATATGCCAATTGTTATAAAAAACGGCATATCAGGATGGAATTTATATCTTCCTGCTACCTCCATAGCTGTACCTACTACTGTAAGGTCGCCAAACATAATATAGTTGCCCCTAAACTGCAATACAACATAATTTGCAAGTCCAAGCAAATATGCCACTATAATGCAAAGCATTGCCGGTAACTTAATTCCTCTAAATATTGCATATAAAAATGTATATAGAATAACCCAGTACATAATATTGAAAAACATCATCTTCACTACTACGCTAGGAGGTGTTCCCATCTGCATCTCTACAAGATAAAAGCCCATAAGTCCTGTAAGCCCTGCCATAAAGCATTTTATAAACCAAGGATGCTTATAAGCCCCTCCTGATTTAAGCCAAATAACAAGTTTCTCCCAAGTCATACCCAAAGTTATAAGTAATATAGCTCCTATAAATTTTAAATAAGCTACTCCATCATTATTTAAGATAAACTTATTAACCAGTCCATAGATTTCCTTTTCGCCATATCTGAGTATTGCTCCTGCTCCTGCAAGTGCAAATATTGTAATAATCTGCGTAAGTACCGAATTATCAGACCTTTTTATAATCTTTTTGCCTTTAGGTGTCCCTGCAAAGCAAAAAATTCCATATATTAATAAAAGCACAGGAAGAAGTATAAGTATGATCCCCCATACTGTATTGTCGAAATCATCAGTATAAAATAGCTTTTCTAAATCTTTACCATGTCTGTAGTATACTGTTTTTACAGCATTAAAGCAAAAAATTCCTGTTACAAACAGAGAAAGCATAAGGGCAAGTAAAACCTGCCCAATATGCCTTTTAAAATATCCAAAAATTGATTCATCCGGATTATATCTCTTATATACCCTATAAATTCTTTTTAAAATTTTCATTTAACCGCAAAGCTCCACTATCGCATCTGCAAATATTTTTGCACTCTTAATTATCATATCAACTTCCATAAATTCATCTGCTCCATGCATATGGTTATCTACCTCAGGCACTTCACATCCAAAAGCTACACCATTTTCAACATGATGTACATAAGTTCCTCCACCTATAGCTATAGGCTTAGCCCCTGTAACTCCAAAACCTTTTTCATAGCACCCCAGCAAGGTTTTTACAAGAGGAGAATCCCCATCTACAATATGTGGTTCAAACATAGCTTTTTCTTCTATTTTAAATCCCTGCTCACGTATCTTAGCCTCCATTACCTTACCTGTATTCTCATCGTTAGCCACTATACTTGCACGACAGTCGAAAGCTCCCATAAAATGTGTTTCTGAAACTTCAAGTATATCAAAGCTCACAGTAGTTTCACCTGATACATCATCCTTTAAGTCTACCCCCATTGTTCTACCATTGTAGTCTCCATAAGGGAAGATGTTATTTAGAGCCTTAATATAATTATTAACAGGAGCATCTGCAAGAGGAAATTTTGACAAAAGTGTAACAATCCCCTGTACTGCATTTTTCCCCATATGAGGAAGTGAGGCATGAGCATTTACTCCTATTGCTGTAATATTAAGATTATCTCCATCCTCAGCAAACACAAACTTAAGCCCTGTTTCTTCCTCGAACTTGTTTGTTATATCTCTGACATCTTTTTCTTTAAGACCTTTAACCACAGCAGTTGCCTTACCAGGAACTACATTAATCTTAATTCCACCTTTTACGGAAACAACGCTCGGTGTCATGTCTGTTTTTTCAAACGAGACAGTAAATTCGTTGTGAATTCCGCCCTTTTCAATATTGATAAGAGGCCATGATGCATCAGGAGTAATAGTCATCGGAGCAGCTTTTTCCTTAGAATAATAATATTCCACATCACTACTTCCACATTCTTCATCTGAGCCTAAAATAAGCCTAACACCCTGCTTTAATGGAATTCCAAGTTCTTTAACTGCTCTAACTGCATAAACCGCTGCTATTGCAGGTCCTTTATCGTCACAGCTACCCCTTCCATAAAGGAGGCCCTCTTTAATTACGGGATTGTAAGGCTCCGTAACTGTCCAGTCGTCTCCTGCCGGAACTACATCAAGATGTGCTAATATATCTAACTGATTAGGTAGGTCGAAAGAATCTGCTGTAATTACCCTATTATCATAATTTGTAATTTTAAATCCATATCCCTCAAGCAGCTTAGATGCTGACTGAATTGCTTTATAAGGCCCTTCTCCATAAGGCATCCCCGGCTTTTCCTCACCCTTTTCACTATTTATTCTTATCATATCCATAAGGTCATTCAGCATTTCTTCCTTATGACTTTCAATATAATCACTTATTTCTTTTTCGTAAGCCATCTTTATACCTCCATAATCAAAATATTAGTTTCATCCAAAAAACAATCATACCCTTTTAACAAAACAATTTCAAGAGCAAGTTCAGGCGTTAAGCATTAAATACACCCATTATAGACGGTATCAGCTGTTTCTTTCTTGACACTACTCCCTTTAAGGTAGCTACATCCTTATAGGCCTTTACGTCAAAGGCCTTTTCTATAATCCTCTCACTTCCCTCTCCAAAGCAGACCAACCTAGTTGATTCTTCCACTATATTGGTAAGCATGAAAAATACCATCGACATTCCATTCTTACCACATTCATTTTGAAGAATAGGCCTTATCTTCTCTTCTGCATTTGCAAGAGATTTTGCATCCATTGAGTTAATCTGTCCTACTCCAAAAGAAATTTCTCCGGCCATAAACTTCTTGAAATCCTGATAGAAAATTTCCTCCGGTGCTTTACCTGAAAGATTGCTGCCTGCCATAAACATATCATTAGCAAAATCTTCTATATTTATACCTGCAATATTTGCAAGTACAGTAACCGCCTCTTGATCAAACTTAGTGCAGGTCGGAGAGCGAAACATAAGGGTATCGGAAAGAATTGCAGCTGAAAGAAGTCCTGCTACCTTTTTAGGTATCTCTACCCCTTTTTCATTGTACATCTGATAAATAATTGTTGCTGTACATCCTACCGGCTGATTTCTAAACATAACAGGCCCCATAGTTTCAAGTGAGCCTATCCTATGATGATCAATTATTTCTAAAATTTCTGCCTCTTCTATATTATCAACCGTCTGCGTCCGTTCATTATGATCCACTAAAATAATCTGTTTTTTCCTTACATTGATAAGATTTCTGCGTGAGATAGTACCAAGACAGCGTCCATCGGCATCTATAATAGGAAAATCACGATAACGGTACTTACCCATTATCTCCTTAATCGCATCTGTAAAATCATGTGTATGAAAGGTTACTATACCCTCGCATTTCATTAAATATCTCACCGGTATGCTGTGGCTTATTAATGTAGCTATGGTATAAGTATCCATCGGGCTTTCTATAATAACACAACTTTTTTTCTTTGCAGCAGCTATCACATCATCTCCGACAGTATTTCCACCACTTATAACTATGCAGCTGGCATCAGCTTTTATCGCTGCAAGCTGTGTATCTTTTCTATTACCAAGCACTACAAGGTCATCCGCTGCCATATTTAAGGCCAGTAGTTTGGGATCATCTGTTCCTATGATAACCCTACCCTTGATAAAGTATCCATGCTCATTTCCTAAAACAAGTTTTCCATCTAGGGTATCTGCCATTCTCTTATACTGGGTTCTTGCCTTAGAAAGAATATTTTCATCAGCATTACCCATAAAATACTTCGCAATATCTCCTATACCTATAATACCCTCAAGCCGACCCTCACTATCGGTAATAGGTAAAGAGGCCGCCTTTGACTCCATCATCAGCTCCCAAGCCTCTTTTATAGTGAGGCTTGCATCTGCAAATGGTGTTTCATGAATTTCCATGTCTCTTACCTGTGTACCGGCATCCGACATATACCCCGGAGGTTCAATCTCAAGCCTTTTTAAAATATATTCCGTTTCCTCATTAATCTGTCCTGCTCGTTTTGGAATATATTTAATTCCATTAGAAGTCAGATTTTTAAGAGTTGCATAGGAAATAGCTGAACAGATTGAATCTGTGTCAGGATTTTTGTGTCCGATTACATAAACTACTTTTTCTTCTTTCATAATCCCCTAACTTAGCTGAGCCATTGTTGTAATCACCATCATTACAAGACAAGCCGCTATAAAAAATGCCATTCCATAGTTACCGTAGACAACACCCTTCTCTTCTTTCCTTGTAAATAATGTACCACCTGCATCCAATTCTATCTTTTTCCTACTACCAATGAGAAAGGCAAGTCCTAAAATAAAAATAACGAGCATAATAATAATGTATATTGCTGATAATATCAGTTCAGTACTTAAAGTTTGTGAAAACACTGCTGCATCTCCATTTAGCAATTTTTCTACCATATCATCTCCAAAATTATTTGCTACCTGAATTGCCACTAATGAACCCATAAAATTAATTATCATATGGAAAACTATTGAATAGCCTACCCTCCTACTCTTAATATATATGTATCCAAAAATTAGTCCTATTCCAAATGCATAGAAAAACTGGAAAAGATTCATATGAAACAACCCAAACATAAGAGCTGAAAGAAACATTGCATTTCTCTCTCCATATTGTACAATCCTATCTATAAGAAGTTTTCTAAATACAATCTCTTCCATCACAGGACCCAAAATTACAACAAATATCATGGTACTGAACACATCTGTATTCATTATAATCTCAGCCAAATTATTGCTTGAAATTTTACCAAATACTCCCCCTATATATGTAGACAGAACCGTCCCTATTACATTTCCAACATACATAATAGTTATGCACATACAAAAACACTTGATAAGAGTAATAATATCAATATCCGTCTTTGCTGCATTATCTTTAGGAAGTTTCCCTATAATCAAAAACATTATTGGAAAGGCCACTAGATACAAAGGCAGAAATGATATTAGATATGCTACTATACCGGGAAATCCTTGTCCCGTCTTTACCATCATTTTCAGAATAGTCATTGAAAGCTGCTGAGCTATGATTGATATTACTACAAGTGCAAAAAATCCCCAACCTATTATTCCAAAAGTTTTTTTGGCTAATATCTTGTTCATCAGTCGCTTTCTTTCTACTTCCTCCTCTGCCTTATTGTCAAGCATGTCTGCAAAGTCATTCAACTTATTGGTCAAACTGTCAAGATTTTCTGCAGCCTTTTTAAGTTCCTCCACCGTTTTTAAATTTTCCTTTTCTTCATTTGCACTGCTCACTATTTTTCTCCTCTCATCATAACTTTAATGAATCCAAATACTCCTTAAGTGCATCTTCCCAAGCCTTTATACCAAACTCAGTCTCTTTATGCATCTTTTCATTTGAAAGCACTGAATAATGTGGCCGGTTTGCTTTAGTCTTATATTCCTCTGATTTAATTGGAATAACCTCTACATCTCTACCTGACAGCCTCATAATTTCTTTTGTAAATTCATACCACGAAGTTTCCCCATCACACACTCCATGCCAGATGCCATATTTTTTAGTCTGAATCAAGTATATTATAAATCTTGCAAGTTCCCTTGCACTTGTAGGAGAACCTGTTTGATCAGCAACTACACGAAGAACCTTATTATTCTCAGCTAATCTAAGCATTGTTTTTACAAAATTTTTACCCTCTCCATACAACCAAGCAGTTCGTATTAAAAAATAATTGTTAAGAGTTTCACAAACTGCCTTTTCACCAAGCATCTTAGTTCTTCCATAAGCATTTATAGGATTAGTTATCTCTTCTTCTTTATAAGGAATAGTACCATTTCCGTCAAAGACATAGTCAGTTGAAATATGAACCAAGCAAGCCCCAAGAGCTTTTACTGCCATAGCAAGGTTTTTCGCCCCTGTTTCATTTACAAGCCTTGCCTCTTCCTCATGTTCCTCACAATCATCCACAGCAGTATAAGCCACACAGTTTATAACTACATCCGGCACAAAATTTTCTATTGCTGCCTTTACTAAATAAAAGTCCGTTATATCTAAAGCAGTTATCTCTGCCCTTTCATCTAAAAGAGCATTTTCATTCATCCAGTTATATAAGGAGTTCCAAGATACTTCATTAATTACTGTAAGCATCAGTTTAAATTCAAATTTTTGTTTATTTCCAAGTAGTTCTTTTATAAGAGCCTTTCCAAGCTGTCCCTCTGCCCCTGTTATAAATATCCTCATCTTCTACCTGCCAAACTTTTCTTCACGATTATTATATACTTCTGAATAGTATTTCTCATACTCTCCTGTCATTATGTCTTTCATCCATTCAACATTCTCCAAATACCATTTAATAGTCTGTTCAATTCCTTTTTCAAAAGGAGTAAGAGGTTTCCAACCAAGTTCATTCCATATCTTCTCAGGATCTATAGCATATCTTAAGTCATGTCCCGGCCTGTCTGTCACGTATTTAATAAGAGTTTTCGGCTTATTTGTCGCCTTAAGAATTGCTTTTACCACCTCTATATTCTGTTTCTCATTATGACCACCTACATTGTATACTTCACCAATCTTTCCACTTTGTAAAATTAAATCTATCGCTATGCAATGATCCTCAACAAACAACCAATCTCTTACGTTGATCCCCTCTCCATAAACAGGAAGTTCTATGTCATGCATTGCATTATATATCATAAGTGGAATCAACTTCTCCGGAAATTGATATGCTCCATAGTTATTTGAACATCTTGATATAGTCACCGGAAGTCCATAAGTCCTATGATATGCAAGGGCTATAAGATCTGCTGACGCCTTGGACGAAGAATACGGACTTGAAGGGTTGAGCGGTGTATCCTCTGTAAAAAACAAATCTTTTCTATCAAGTGGTAAATCTCCATATACCTCATCCGTAGAAACTTGATGAAAACGCTCTATTCCATATTTTCTGCAAGCATCTAGAAGTACACCAACTCCTGTTATATTAGTCCTTAAAAATTCATCCGGAAAAAGTACCGAGCGGTCAACATGGCTCTCTGCTGCAAAATTAACTATCTGATCCGGTCTTTCTTCTGCAAACAACCTATATATAAGATCTCTATCAGCTATGTCACCTTTTACAAACTTAAATCTAGGATTTTTAATCGCCTCTTCTAAATTTGTAAGATTACCTGCATAGGTCAATTTATCTAAACAAATATACTCATTTTCAGGATGTTTCTCAAGCACATAATATATAAAATTAGTACCAATAAACCCTGCTCCACCCGTAACTATAACCTTCATTATATCTTCCTCTCTATCCTAATAAGCTTTCTACATTACATTAAAAAACAATCCTCAGACAACTCTCCAAACCTTTTGGCTAGTTCATCCTTATCTGAAACTATCACTTTTTTTATTTCATTCGCTTGGAATTTCCAGTCAACCCCTATCCTATCATCATCATAACGAATTGCCCCCTCAGACTCTTTATTATAATAATTATCTGCCTTATAGGCAAACTCTACACTATCTGTCAGAGTCAAAAAACCATGTGCAAAACCACGTGGTATAAAAAATTCCTTTTTATTTTCCTCACTAAGCTCCACCCCAAACCATTTTAAGAATGTTGCTGAGTCTTTCCTAAGGTCTACGGCCACATCATACACTGCCCCTCTTAATACTCGGACAAGTTTTGCCTGTGCAAATTCTCCCTTTTGAAAATGAAGTCCTCTAAGAGTTCCTTTTTTTTCCGAAAATGAATGATTATCCTGAACAAATTCACAATAAATACCTATTTCTTCAAATTTTCTCTTTGACCAACTTTCCATAAACCATCCTCTATGGTCGCCAAATACCTTTGGCTCTATTACAAACAGCCCTTCTATACCTGTTTCTATTCTATTCATTTTTTATCTCTCCACCCACATACTTCTTAATTTCTTCTATATAAAGCTCACCTATTTCACTCATATTCATGTGAGCCCTCTTGATATATCCTATATCCATAGTTACTTCTTCAGAAAGCTTTACTGCTATATAATCACTGCCATTAAGCTCTTCACATATAATTCCTGAACAAAGTGTAAAAGCATTAAGTCCAATCATAAGATTCAAGTTCGTAGCCCTGTCATTTGACTTAATTACCTTTTTAAAATCATAGGTGCTGAGTATTTCTTCTGCAAAATAAAACGAATTATTATCTCCCTGCTCAAATGAAAGACAAGGGTAATCTTGAAGTTCCTCTAATGCAATCACTTCTTTTTTTGCAAGTGGATGATGTTTCCAAAGATATGCATACCCCTCACAGGTAAAAAGATGTATAAATTCAAGCTGGTTATCCTTAAAAATCTTATTCAGTACCTTTTCATTAAATTCATTAGTATAGAGTATACCTATCTCACTCTTTCCTGTAACCACATCATGTATCACATCATAAGTCCTCGCCTCTCTTATGGCAAACTCATATTTATCCATATCAAAGCCCTTTACCATCTCCACAAAGGCTTTTACAGCAAAGGAATAGTGTTGTGCAGATACTCCAAACTTCTTTTTTATTAGTCCTGTTTCTATATACTTATCCTCTAAAAGTTCCACCTGATTAATAATCTGCCTTGCATAACCTAAAAATTCTTCTCCCTCAGCAGTTATCACAACCCCCTTGGTACTCCTCTCAAATATTGATATATGTACATTATTTTCAAGTTCCCTTATTGCCATTGAAAGGCTTGGCTGGCTCACAAAAAGCTGCTTTGCCGCCACATTCATAGAACCTGTTTTAGCCACTTCTATAACATAGCGTAACTGTTGTAAAGTCATAGGTTATTCCCTCTCATATAAGCTTATTCCTGTTTGAAGAATATTAGTAATACACTTATTTTTTCATTATACCACAGTTTACAAACTTTTTCACCACTAAACTCTATATGTAATTGCTAAGTATTCTAACAAAAAAGCATAGCCCATACCACTATAAGCCATGCTTTATTTTGTACATTATTCAAGGTTTTAATTTTTCCCTAGACATTTCTCACAAGTACCTACAAGCATTGTCTTAGACACATCAAGCTCCACCTTGCAGTCCTTACGTAGACGTGACATAAAATCATCTACAAAACCATGCTCCAAATGGAAAATCTTTCCACAAGAATTACACTGCAAATGAAGATGTTCATTACACTCCTTATGTTCCCCTGAATACTGGTAAAAAGCAGATTCATTGTCCTTGCCTTTAAAAGCCAATATATCTCCACTTTCAACCAATCTGTCTAAATTCCTATAAATAGTGGAACGGTTGATACTTATGCCTTCTTCCTTAAGCCCTTCTAAAATCTCAGCCACTGTAAGCCTATGTTCATTATGTGCTTTCAAATAAGCAATAACTTCATTTTTCCCTTTGGAATTATACTCCCTTGCCATAATCCCCTCCAAAATTTATACTCTATACAAAAAGTTTACTGTCATTAGGCTGGTTTGTCAAGGTAGAGAGACATTTATCCCTCATATTTCCAATCGGTAAGGACTTTCTGTAAGTTTTTTACATAAGCATCAATATCAGCTCCCATTACAAGGTCACCTATGATATTACCCTCTTTATCCACAAAAATAGTAGAGGGAACTGCATAAAACCTTCTTGCAAAAGATGCAAGTGAATCGCTGAGTGTTAAATTTGTATACTTAACTCCTGTCTGTCCCTCAATATATTTTGCATTATCAATTCCGTCCTTCATTCCTTCAGGAACATCTGCCACAATTCCGATTAAATTGGCATTCTCAGGAAGGCTTTCATAAATCTTTTGGAGCTCAGGCATCTCATTTATACAAGGACCGCAGAAAGTTCCCCATACATTTACCATAGTTATGTCTTTATCTGCAAAAATCTTTTCTGTAACTTCATTTCCATTTATGTCTGTCGTCTTAAATTCCGGAAATTTCTCTTCCTCAGCCGAGGCAGACTTATTAGCCATATCTTCTGCCATAGAAGATGAAGATTTATTTGCTGCTGATGAAACTCCCTTACTCCCTGTTTCATTCGCCACCTTACTGTCATCCTTAGTTGCAGAAACATTTCCACCTGTAGTTGAGCACGCTGTAACTGCTAAAGATGCTGCTAATATAAGTCCAAATAATTTTCTTTTCATAAAACCTCCAATGTCACTTATATTTAATTTTTTACAATTACATTGTACTCAACTTTATCTGGTTTGTCTATATATAAAGTAAATTAGTCATAAAATTTACACATTTACTTCTCGATATGTACCACCCTATGCGGATAGCTGAACTCAATTCCATTTTTAGCATAGGCCTCTCTTATATTTTCCAGCAAATCATAATATACATCCCAGTAAACCCCATTCTCACACCATACCTTGACAACATACGAAATATCATCAGCATTAAACTTTGAAAGCCTTACGGTAGGCATATACCCCTCTTCCTTTACTACTCTTTCATCGTTATCTATTACTCCCTGTATAGCAGAAATCACTTCTTTAGTGGACGCCTTATAATCTGCAGAAACTGTTATATCTACCCTTCTTCTTGTTTCACCCGAATAATTGGATATTCTCTGTGAGGCTACATCAGAATTAGGAATTAACTCAACCTTATTGTCTGCTGTACGTATTCTTGTACGCATAAGGCTTATTGCGGTTACTGTTCCACTTATGCCCGACACTTCTATGTAATCACCTGTTACAAAAGGCTTGGTTATAAGCAACATTATTCCCGAAAAGACATTAGTAAGAATATTCTGCAAAGACAAAGAAAAGGCAAGAGATGCTACACCTAAGAGAGTTACAAGCGAAGATGTATCTATCTCAAGCGACTGTGCCGCCATAATTATTCCTATTATATAAAGTGCTATTCTTACAATCTGTTTGAAAAATCCCTTAATACCTGTATCTAACTTAGATTTCTCAAAAACTTTATCTAAAACCTTTAACACTATGCCAACAACAATCTTACAAACTATAAGAATTAAAATTGGCTTTACTGCAAAAAGCAAGGCCTTTTCAACCGGCATATCAAACATCTTTTCAAATCTATCCATTTATGCTATCCTTCTTTTCCTTATCTAAATTTTTCTTTTCTGCAAGTTTTATAAGTCTTTCAAACCAAACTTTAACCAAAGCACCTGTCGGTACTGCAACTATCATACCCACAAGTCCCCCTATGCTTGCTCCAACAGTCAGGGAAATAATTACTATCATAGGATGTATATTTACACTTGTACTCAAAAGTTTTGGATAGATAAGATTACCATCTATTGCCTGTATGATAAGTAGGGAGACAGCTGCAATTACCATACTTTTATAATCACTTGTAGCTATTCCTACTACAACAATAGAACTGTAGCCTACAACCGGCCCCATATAAGGAATCAGATTGCCAAGTCCTATAAGCAAGCCTATTACTATAGCATATTGTATACCTATGATGGAAAATATTGTGCTTACCACAACTCCTACCATAAACGCATCTATAGCCTGTCCTCTTATATAGCCTGAAAATACTCTATCTGCATCTTTTATAATTGTATCAATTACTGTTTTTACCCTCTTAGGAAGAATAATTTCAAACACTCTTCCCCAGTAGGTCTTTAACTTAGGCATATCTAGTAGAAAGTAAATGCTGAAAATAAGAGAAAAAAATGCTGTTGCAACGCCATCTTTTAAGTTATTTGCAAGATTACCAAGTCCACTTGATAAATTTAGCAAATATGAACCTATGTTATTCATAAAGGTATCTACACTTGATTTTATTTCAGCAGAGTTAATGTTAAGTTTATCAAGTCTGTCCATCAAATCCCAATACAGATTGTTAATAGAATCAGCATAGGTTTTAATACCTTCTATTATATCCTCTGAATTAGCCGCTCTTGCCTGCCTTGTAATTACAGACACAAGTAGTGATACTATCAAGAATAATCCTAATAAAATTATTATTCCCTGCAAAGCCACAGCTAATCCTCTTATACTACTCTTTTTCTTTAAAGGCTTTAATTTTCTAAGTAAAGCCTCCAGTTTTTCAAGCATAGGAAATAAGAGATAAGCTATTATAAAGCCAACAATTACAGGCTTTATAATAGTTATAACCCATTTTGTCGCCGAACCTACTGTCCCTGCTATCAAAGGGAGCTGATCTGTAAACCTGCTTAAAAGAAAGATAACTATACAGGTAAAAATTACATACATTGAAATTTCAAAATATTTTTTATTAATCCTATCCTTAAAAAAATTCATATATCTACCTTTCTATAACAAATTACAACATTTTCTATAATTTCCGGCGTTTTTCTAAATATTCTTCTACTAAATTTATAACATTTTCAGCCTTTTCTAACTGTTCCAGAGCTGTATCTTTTGATACTATAAAAAAATCATCATAATCTGCTTTTTCTCTAAGTCTGAATGATGTATCCAATATTTTAGATAAAGATTTATCAAAAATACCCGTCTTTACATACTCCTTATTTATATATGCAATTATTCCAGAATGTTTACTCGAATCAAAACCATCAAGTGCAGTAATTGCTCTTAATGCATGAAAAATCGCATAATATGAGCGATTAACTGATGATGAAAAGCTTTTATCACTAATCAATAATTTTGCATCTTTTATAATTTCTTTTGATCTCTGAAATCTGTATTTTGAAAGCTCTATCAAGCTGCTCTCCATAAAACAATTCCCTCCCTATCAACATTTTGATAAAACGGCAATACAGCAGCCCATTTATCAAATTTATGAACATTTACATCAATAACGGAAAACACCTTATCATATTTTAAATTCATATCAACGATAAAATCCGATAGTTTATCTTCTGCAAAGCTGTCAAGCTCATTTTTTAGAATAATCATTATATCTACATCAGATTCTTCATCATTAGTACCTCTTGCAACTGAACCATATAATATTACTTTTACAATATCACTTTTTATTATTTCAACCATCCCCTGCACTAATTCCTGTAAGATTGTTTCATCCATGACTGCAGCTCCTTTTTATTTTGTTTAAAAATATAGATTCTAGTACAGATTCTTCACCTTATAATCCCTCTCAGCCTCTCTTCTCTGATCTTTCTTTTGAATATCCTGACGC
>NZ_JBQMXS010000025.1:0-24818 GCF_052173895.1 Catonella sp.
CCGGCAAACTTGAAAATGCCACTGTTCCTAAGCTCATAATTCAGCCAATAGTTGAGAATGCTATCTATCATGGACTCCGTCCAAAGGGTGGTGGTAAGATACACATTTCTTTTGAGAAAGTCGAGAAGGACATTATTATAATTGTGTCTGACAACGGTAAAGGATTTGATACTGAAAAATTAAAAAACGAAAAAAACTCCCAGCCTAATACCAAAGTCAGACTGGGAGGAATTGGACTTAAAAATGTAGACCATAGAATAGAACTGCTTTGTGGTAAAGGTTATGGTATAAATATAACCTCTGTCCCTGATAAGGGAACAGAGGTCAGAATAAAGGTCAGGGAGAGGGAATAATTCCTCTCCCTATTTAAATAAACAAATTCATATCTGATCTGTCATTATCGTTAAGCATGGTAGCTACTCCTCCTACCTCTACTCCATCAATCAGTTCTTCTTCTTTGATTCCCATAACATCCATCGACATCTGGCAAGCTATCATCTTCACTCCTGCTGCCTTAGCCTGATTTATAAGTTCTTCAAGAGAATATACATTCTGCTTCTTCATTACCATGCGAATCATCTTAGATCCCATACCCATCATATTCATTTTTGAAAGCTTAAGTTTCTTACTTCCACGAGGCATCATCAAGCCAAACATTTTTGAAATAAAGTCTTTCTTTACAGATACTTTTTCATTTTTTCTAAGTACATTCAGCCCCCAGAAAGTAAAGAACATATTTACCTTATTTCCCATAGCTGCTGCCCCATTTGCAATTATAAATGAAGCAATGGCTTTGTCTAAATCTCCGTCAAAAACTATCATGGTTTTTTCTTTTTTTCTGCTTTGGTCAGAGCAGGCACAGGACTCTGTCGTCACGACTCCACCACTCTTTCTTATAGTTGCAAAAAATTTTCCGCCTTCACTTTTCTTTTCTACCAGCTCATTCCCTGTATTATCTGTCCAACAGCTTATATCGGAATAAAATCCCGGATCGGTAGCTGTAACTTTTAATGTATCTCCAATATTTAATTTTTCAAGTCTTTTGGATACTTCAACTATTGGTCCCGGACAGCAAAGACCGGATACATCAAGTTCTTCCATTTCATTACTTGATGCTCCTGCAAAACCGCTGTCAGCCACATTTCTCATAATAGGGGTTATTTCACCTTCAAACTTTTGTCCTGACTGGTAGCTGCGATAGCCTCCCATAAGATTTCTTACTTTAAAACCTTCCTGCTTTAAGATTCTCGCAGCAATATAGCCTCTAAGTCCTACTGCACAACTTGTTATATATTCCTTGTTTCTTTCAAGTTCATTTAATCTGCTTCTGAGATTACCAAGAGGAATATGTATTGAATTTGGAATATATCCCATCTTCCTTTCAATATCCTCTCTTACATCTACAATTACAGTATTGTTATCAAAATCCCTTATTTCTTCTATTCTTGCAACTTCCACCAAGCTATCTAACTGGTTTGTAGCTGTGTACCCTGCCATATTTACAGGATCTTTTGCTGAAGAATATGGCGGTGCATAAGCAAGCTCAAGTTCAGTAAGATCATATACAGTCGCACCAAACCTAATTGAAGTAGCAAGTACATCTATACGCTTATCCACTCCATCATAACCTACTATCTGTGCTCCAAGCACCTTGCCTTTTAAGTCAAAAATTAGCTTGATTGACATAGTCGCTGCATCAGGATAATAACCTGCATGTGAATTAGGATGTACTACTGTAATTCTGTAATCCTTTTTATATTCTTTTCCTTCTCTGTTTAATGTCTTTTCATTAGCTCCTGTACTTGCTACAGTAAGGTCAAACACCTTAGCTATACTTGTACCTTGGGTACCCTTGTAAGTAGTCTTTATCTCACCTGCTATCGTATCTGCCACTATTCTTCCCTGTTTATTAGCAGGTCCTGCTAGCGGAACCATAGTTTTTGTTCCCATTACAAAGTCATCTGTTTCAACTATATCTCCTACCGCATATATATTAGGCTCAGAAGTCCTCATATATTCATCAACTATAACTCCACCTCTGGCATTTAACTTAAGTCCTGCTTCCTTTGCAAGTTCGCTGTTTGCCCTGATGCCGATAGAAAGTATTACTATATCTGCATTTACTTCACATCCATCCTCAAGTACAAGCTTTGAGCCTGACGGACTATGGGTAATCTTACTCACACCATTTTCAAGAACAAGTGAAATGCCCTTTTCAGCCATATGGCGATGAACTATATTTGCCATATCCTTATCAAGCGGTGCCATTACCTGATCAGCTTTTTCAACCACTGTCACAGCTAAGCCCTTATGTACAAGGTTTTCAGCCATTTCAAGTCCTATAAAACCACCGCCTATTACAGCTGCTGTTTTAGGAGATTTTTCTTTTACATAATTATAAATTTTATCCGTATCAGGAATATTCCAAAGGGTAAATACATTTTCTCCGTCAAAGCCCTCTACATTAGGCTTAATCGGTCTTGAGCCTGTAGATATTATAAGTTCATCGTAAGAAAGCTCATATTCTCTATTTTCTTTTAAATCCCTTACTCTTACAGTTTTATTGTCTTTATCTATAGAAACCGCTTCATTTAATACTCTTACATCAATGTTATATTTAGCACTGATGGCTTCAGGTGTGGATACAAAAAGTGCATCTCGTGATTTGATAACTCCACCTATATAGTAAGGGAGTCCACAGTTTGCAAAAGAGACATATTCTCCCTTTTCAAGCATAATTATTTCACTCGTTTCATCAAGTCTTCTAAGTCTAGCCACTGCTGTAGCACCGCCTGCCACACCACCTATTACTACAATCTTCTTACTCATCTTTTCCCTCCGTAAAAAATGTTTTTACAAGCTTTATAATATTTTCATCAACTAAGCTGTAATAACTTTCTGTTCCCTGCTTTCTTGCAGTAACTATCCCTAAGTCTTTTAGCTTTGACAAATGTTGTGATATACCTGACTGGGATACATCCATGCAGCCCGTAAAATAACTTACATTACATTCACCATTAATGTATAGCTTCTTCACTATACAGAGTCTTGCAGGATGTGAAACTGCTTTTAACCTTTCCGCAAGGTTTACAATATAAAGTTCATCATCATTTAAGTTGTTCATTTTAATATTTTCCATAATGTCACCTTATTTAACTTTCTGGGTTTATTATCATTATACCCAATTTGAGTTATGTTACTATATTCAAATATTATAATATAATAATTATATAATACTGTCAATAACGATTTTACTAATCGTTTAACCTAAGAAATTTCCCATTGAATTAATAAAATTTCCCCTATGCCAAAGTTTTCGACATAGAGGAAAATATTTATAAATCTAATTATTCATTTTTTACACAATCTTATTATAATACCCATCAAAGACAAACTTTTCAGGATGAGCTTTTATATATTTAACTTCATATTTATTGTCATATTCATATACCTCATACACCACTTTATCTGCCTTATCCAAAAACTCTTCAAAGTTTTCTTCAAGCTTATCCATTGCGTTCCAGCGTTCTTCTCTTACAAAAGGAATCTTTCCGCCGAATAATTCTATAACCTTCTGAAAATTATCAGCAAGTTCATTCATTTCAAATAATCTAAGTCCATTTAGGGCATCCTCCCAGACTATTCCCGTAGAATTATCTAAGAACTGGAAATGCCCTCCGTTATTTACTTCCATAAAATACCATGATATTGCATTTAAATATCGTTGTTCTAAGGTAAGACTTTCTGCCGATTTTAGATAATCTTCGTATGTGCCGTAAATATCTATTGTCCAGTATACCGGATCTAAAACATCCCAGATATCTTCTATATTTTTAACATCTTCTATAGTAATCTTCTTATATGTTTTTTTATTCCCTGAAGCACTAAGTTCTACATCTGTAAGCTTGGCTATATATTCCGAATAGTGTTTGTAAACAAGGTGAAATTTCTCTTTGTTAGCTTCAAGTATACTTTTAAATCCATGAAAATCCACAATTTTAATACACCAACCAATAACCTTATCATCCTTAGCAAGTTCAATAGCTTTTTCAAGCATCACAAGTGAGTTTAAACTTTCCTTTTCTGTATCATAATTACGGTTTGTGGATAACTCGGCATAAGAATATCCATAGCGGTAATACCAGGCGCTATCTCTTTCTTCCACAGGAATCATATCCATTACCTTCATAGCTTCTTCTATCTGTTCATTATTGTTGTAGGCTCTGGCAAGCATTCCCTTTAGCCTGGTATTTAAATTTTCCACTCCGGTAAAAGTAAGAAATTCAATAACGCTCTCCGGATCATTTTCATCATTTAAATTGGTAATAACTTTTTCCTTAATCTCATCACTATATTCTACAAATTCTTCCTTTGTAATACTTTGTTGAACAACGGTCAGCCCTCTTATAAATTCTTCAAAATTATCCGCAAGAGGATAAATCTTGTAATCATCCTCCTGATCAATTAGTACCACTTTAGGCTCTCCAGCTTTGCCACACTCCCTGTAATCAAGGAAGACCATATTATGACCGGCAGAGATAGTATCCGCTACCGCAACTCCTATACCTGTATATCCCCACTCATTTAACCAAAGCTCATTACCGATTTCACCGCAAAGTGAATTCATTTTTTCTTTATCTGTACCATAGATTCCTGTAATATATACCGAGGTTTCGTCATTTCTAAATAATGTGGCAAACGGAGTTCCTCCATTATGTCTTTTGACAAGTTCTATATATGACTGCGGCAGTTTATAGCCAAGTTCATCTTCAATTTCCTCTATTTCTTCATCTGTAGGCTCTTTTCCAACATATTCTTCCAATGAATAATCATCGTCATCCCAGAAATTACTCCAGTCAAAGTTTTCAAATGGTTTCATAGGTTGTTTTCCTTTCAGTTGGTGATTTGTTTTTTGATGGTATTTATATCTATTTTTATCTCTTTATTTCAATTTGTCAACCGAAATTGAAATAAGAGCCATTTTATCCTTTCCTTATTTCAATTTCATAACAATTGCAATTTAAAAACTCCAACCAAGTTTCCTCAGCCGGAGTTCATATTTACTCAATATCATTTATTTTCACTTCATAGTTATATCCTAGCTTTGCATATTTTATATTCACTCCATCCCTAATATCATTTAATACTTTAAGGACTTCATCATTTTCAATTATTGGATGAAATTTATCAGCAAGCATAATTCCACAAACTTCCTTAAAATCGTCTTTATGTTCTAATATATTATTGTAACCTCTGTCTCCTGATGGTCCATTTAATACAAAGCTATCCCAATCCCTAACCAAAAAATCATACATATAGTTAGAATAAAAGAAAATCTCTGTAATAATACCCATCTTTTTATTCTTATTTGCTTTCAATTCGACCACATAAAGTTTGTCTTCATTCCAAGTCCACAAGTCTATTGCTGAGCCTCTACCAGTAAAAATCTTATTTTTATCATTAGTCTCATACTTCTTCTTATCAGTAAAATTATCTTCTACAAGAAACAACCCAACTTTTAGTTGACGATTAACTTCGTTTTCTCCTATGAATGAGCCAACTACATCTTTTAGTTCATTATTTTCAGCTAACGCTATTTCCATATAATTTTCTGATCCAGTTTTCCCCTTATTCCCAGCTTCATTCTTTGGTATATTATTGGTAAATCTATTGTTTTCCAAATATTCCTTAAATTTTTTTACCTGTGTCTCGACTTTTTCTGATAACCTAAACCATTCACCATATTGCTCAGAAAAACGCAAGGCTCTATAAAGAAATCTACTCCAATGTCCATTACAAACATAGGGAATATCATCAATTTTTTCATCCACATCAAGAATTATAGTCCCTTGCTTATCTAAAGCAATATGCATTGCAATCGCCCAACCCTCAAAAGCCTGAGCATCATTCTGCATATTTTCTTTTACCACCTTCTGAACTTCTAGCTTCATTCTGCACTGTGTAGAATTTTCCTCAAATTCAAATTTAATATTTCCTGGCAAATCTAACTTATTATTTCCTCCAAATGTTTCTTTAAGCTTTTCTATTGCTTCCTTATTCTCACATTTTTTATTCTTCCCCATAGTATATCCTTCCTTTCAATTCTTCTTTTATATTTAGTTTTTCAAATCCTTTTGCATTTTCTGTATGCATAGGATATATCCTTTCTTTTGGATCTACTTCATTTATAACCTCAGCCATAAGTTCAGGTGTCGCATGTCCACTTGTATGCATATACTTAACATTTTCACAGGAATCTAAAAACTCCTTCCATTCAGGCTTATATGCCTTATGTTCCGGATTAATATAGCCTTCCCACATAGAGTAAATAACAAGAGGCTTCAACTCCTTAAAGCGTTCCACCCACTTTTTATAGGCCTCCTCTGCCTTTATTACAGTAATAAACCCTTCCGTTCTCATTATTTCTTCTTGTGTAACTACTTTTTTAGTCCTCTTCAAATATATTTTCCTATCAGGCTCATACTTGTATACATATTTAAAGCTGTATAGGTCACTATTTCCTACATCTTCTCTATAATTCTTAATCTGTTCATAAATATAACCATTTACAAACATTTTCATAGAATTATTTTCCCCTGCATTGTAAAAGGTTGCAAGGCTGTCTACATTAGTAGAAGAACAGATAAGAAATATGTATTTATTCTCCTTGAACAGTTCTTCACAGTCTCTTTTCATATCAGCTTCTGAGTATATTTTTTCAGTCAGCCTGCTTAGCATAGTTCCTTCTGTTATAAGTATATCTACGTCCCTTTTCCCATACTTGCGAACATATTTCCATATCATATCTATAAGCTTTTTTCCTTTATAGCCATGCCCTCTAAAATCTCCTGTATGTAGAATAGTTTTCTCAGGTGTTTCTATCAGATACATATATGAGTCAAAGGCTGAATGGTCTACTTTGTAAGGTGTAATACATATATCACCTATTTTAAAAAGCTTATTCATACTGACTCCCTGCACCCTTTCATTATTGTTTAATATTTTAAGTGCTTCTTCATCCTCTATACATTGCGAAATAGTTGTCAATACCTTTTTAGTGAGTTTTCCCATATACAGTGGTATACTCTCAGGTATTTCCTTAAACCTGCCGATATGGTCGCCATGATAATGCGTAAAGAGGACTGCATCTATCCTCTCTGCTTCCCAGTCAATTTCCTTCTCTTTGCTTTCTGCTCCGGGAAGATTTGAGCCAAAATCAATCATGATTTTTGTATTTTCAGATGAAATTATCGTTATACAGCCACCAATCTGATTGCTGTTATAGATTTTTATATCAGTCATTCTTCACTTCCTTTACATACAGATTAGAGGCGATATTTCGCCCCTAGCCACCTTTTCTTTAGTATATCACTTGTATTCCCTCTCTACATTGTATTATCGGTACACTTCCAATCTCTGAACAGTCCGGATATGTCTTATTTATGGCATAGACAATAGGACATCTACTTTTTATCTCACTTTTCTCATAATCCCAGTCATCCTTGTAAGTTGTCACTGCAAACAAATAATCCATTTGCATAAAAACTGAATCTATATGATAAATATGATACACTAATATATTCTTTTCTTTTTCCATTTTAGCTACAAGCGGCTCCAGTTCTTCATCAATTTCATCGGTATACCCCTCTCTTTCTGATTTATAAATTATACCTTCTTCTCCAAATTTTTTGATTAAGTCTTCACCAAGTTTAAGTAAGCTCATTCTCTCCAAAGCTTCTTGCTTCATTGCCTTCTTCAAGCTAGCACTCAATTGTTTTTTCATAGAGGCCCTTACCTTTCTTAAATGATTATTCTTTATTTTTAACAATTTCAATATTCTACCATCAGTTTTATTATTTCTTGGACAACCATCTGGCATATAGTTAAACAAACCTTTAATCAAAATTCTCTCTTATTTGATACAAATACCCTGTAACACTATGGCTCTGCATATATTTATCCCAATTGATATCATAACCTATATTTTTCATAGTCTTATAATCTCTCATCCTTGTTCTTTCAGAAACATCCGGAAACAGTTCTTCATATCTTTTTCTACAATTGTAGTTAAAGTCTGAATTATCTGCTGCTTCTGATAATTCTTCCATAAACCTTGTAAGGCGAACAAGTTTTTTCAGATTCTTATATCTTAGTGTTCCTTCCGGTTCATTAATATTATTTGTGGCATCTTTTCTTAAGTAAGCCTTCTCTTTTCTCGAGTAGATTAAACTAACAAGCCCTGCATCAGTAAGATCCCTTATATCACGAAATACTGTCTTTTTATTTACAGACAACCTTTTCACTATGTCTTCTATCTCAATAATCCGGCTTGTAAAAATAATTTCATACAATAAAAGCTGTCTTTCTGTCTTAGTATGCTTTTTATCCACCATCTGTATACCTCTTTTATCTGCCATATTATTGTACTTAACATAAGTAAAACTGTGCTAAAATGCTCTATATACTTTAATTTTAACACAAAATCAATAAAAGGAAAAGAGCAATTTTATGATAGAATCTGTTTCTTTAAACAGCTTAATTAGAAGTAATGGAGAATTAGATGTCTATGGTTTTATGCGTTCTAAAGAGATTCAGGATTATATGAGACAAAATGTAACTTTTAGCTTAAAAGAAAAAATTTTTATAATTTTAAATAGCCTTAATCCTTACGGCTTAAAACTTGAAGCTCTTAAGATATTATCCCAAGATAAAGAGCTTTCTAAAGATGAAAAAACACACATTTTATACACAATCAGATATCTGGAGAGAATTCTACAGGAAATCTATAATCCTGAAAGTCCTATAATATTTGCAATGAATGAATGTTATACTGTCGAAAATAAAGAGTTGAATGAATATGAAGCTTCAATTAAAAATAACATCCATACCTGGTACTACATGTCATATCAGGAATTTCTTAATATACATAAGGATTATATGCCTGAAGATAATGAACACCTGCCCAGGTATGAAATTGATTTGGTTTATCCTGGAAAAAACTGGCTTGAAAATAATCCTATCGGCTTTTCCGCAACCTGGATTGATGGTAAGATAGAGATATACTCAATCTGTGCGGATGATAAATGGGGTGAAAATCAAAGTTTTAAGTCTTCAATTACAGAATATTTTTGGTGCGGAAAAATCGGTCGTTATGGGCTTCCATTTCCTACAGGAAGTAAAATTAAATTGCAAACACCTTTTATGAAAGCTCCTCTCATAGGTACATTGGATTCAAGCGGTGGTGAATATAACTGTTGGTATCATTTCTTTTATCCGGAAGATACCAGAGGCTGTCGCTGTGAATTTATGGATATTTCCTATCAGGAAATTAACCTTTGCGACACTTTTACTGTATTTGACTGGGTTAGCAGTGCAGAATAAGAGGTCTGTTATCTATGCGTTAATATTTTTGGTATAAGCAATGAATTTATAATCGTATCTATTTGTTCTAACCCGGAACTTTCAACTTATCTGTCGGAATTGGACTGTATTTTTATATTCCAATCCGACAGATTTGATGTTTTCAACCCGATGGATTCGGCATTTTCAATCCTATGGATTCAGTAATTTAATAATTTCCTTTACCTTCGGCACTCTTACGCTAATAACAAACTTTCCATCCACCATAACCGAAGGAGTAGTCATAACTCCCAGTCTGACTATGTCCATTAAATCTTCCACCTTGTCTATACTTGTTTCTAATCCCATCTCTTTTACAGCTAAGTAGGTATTCTCATATAACTTGTCACATTTTTCACAACCCTCACCTATTACTTTAATTTCCATAATTACCTCAATTCCTTAACTTCATCGGCTTATCAACTATTTCCTTCCAAGCTTTGTCAATCGTGCGGATTATCTGTGGACCTGTTTTAGATAAAAATACGAGTTCTGAGATTTCACGCTCCGAAGTTAATTTATAGTCAATCAGCTCCTCCACAACATCTACCTGCTGCCATCCATCATCTAACTTAAAAAATCCTTTTATCCTGTAACAATCCAGAAGTACCTTTTTAAGAAACTTTGTCAGAATTTCTTTTGACAGTATTTCTCCTGTTTCTAACGATATAGTCTTTGGCTTATTATCTAGTGTATTTAAACTATCTTCACATTCAGCCCATTTTAATGAGGTCAAATCTTCACTTAAAAACGATAAATCTATCTTCCCATAAGAAGCTGTGCTTATCATGCATATAGGATTAACCCCTCGTACAATATTTTTCACTTCTTCAAGTTTGGATAAGTCCAGTAAGTCCACCTTGTTTATTATAGCCAGATTACAATGGGCAAGCTGCCTATCCACTGTTTCGACATCTTTAACCTGATTTGGGAAATTCACTCCGTCAACAAGGCAGATAACCCCTTTAAAAATATAGTTATCTCCTGCCATTATCTCCACTGCATTAAGAATTTCCTCAATATTTGAAGGATCTGCAAGTCCTGAACTTTCCACAAAAACATAATCCAAGTCTTTCTTACTCATTTCTACCAGTGCTTGTACAAATGAAAGTTTCAAGCAGGAGCAGAAGATAGATCCTCTGCTTATCTCAGTCATTTCTATACCGTTACGCCTTACAATTTCTCCATCCACATTTATTTTACCAAATTCATTCTGAATAATTCCAATTTTTTTATCCTTAATATTATCTAAAATGTTTAATAAAAATGAGGTCTTCCCTGCCCCTAAAAATCCTGTGAGCACATATAGCTCTTTCTTTTTCATTATTTTCTCCTAAAAATATACACTGATAAAATTAAAGATATATCCTGATATAATTATTCCTGCAACACAAGTACCTATGAACACCCATAGCAATCTAGGCTTAAGCACTTTTCTTAACATTATCAATGATGGAAGAGATAAAGTTGTAACTGCCATCATAAATGATAAAACCGTACCAAGTTCCGCTCCCTTAGCATATAGAGCCTCTGCAACAGGTATCGTTCCAAATATATCCGCATACATTGGAGTTCCAACCAGTACGGCTAAAATTACCGAGAATATATTCTTACTTCCAAGAACAGTTTCAATAAAATACTCAGGTATCCAATTATGAATAACAGCACCTATTCCAACCCCTGCTATAATATAAGGAAATACTTTTTTAAGAGTAGATGTAACCTGCTCTGATACATACTTAAGTCTGTCGGATTTAGTAAGCTTTAGGCTTTGAACATTTACACTTCCTGCCTTTTTGATATATTCTTCAATATAGTCTTCCACCTTCATTTTATCCATAACCATACCGCCTACAACGGCGATAATTAACCCTAATAAAACATAAATAACGGCAATCTTTACCCCAAATATACTCATTAACAAAATAAGTGAGCCAAGATCAACCATCGGAGAGGATATAAGAAATGAAAATGTTACTCCTATCGGTAAGCCTGCACTTGCAAAACCGATAAATAAAGGTATGGATGAGCAAGAACAAAACGGGGTAACCATTCCGAGCAGGGCTGCTGTTATATTCGCACCTATTCCACTAAACTTCCCCAGTATCTTCTTGCTACGCTCTGGTGGAAAATAGCTCTGAATATATGAAATCACATAAATCAGTACACAAAGCAATATTATAATTTTAATCGTATCATATAGAAAGAACTGAATGCTCCCTCCCATTCTGCTCTCTATATCAATCCCCACTTTTGACAAAATCCTACCAATTAATTCATTCAACCACTTCATTCTCAAATCTTCTATTCCAATCCTTCCGGTGGCTCTTCTCCAGCATGAACTGCTTTTAATATCACTCTGTTCTTTCCATCTCGCTTTGCTTGGTAAAGGGAAACATCTGCCCATCTCATAATAAAAGACTTCTTCAGTTTCTCCAACCCATCTGAATACGATATCCCTATACTAATTGACAACTTCTTTAACGGCACTTTTTCATTTTCAATCCCCTGTGCAAACACATCTTCTTTAATTTTATTTCCTAAGCGAGTACTCTCTTCCTCATCCAATCCCAAACAAGCTGCAACAAACTCTTCTCCACCAAATCTAGCAGAAATACCTCCTGCCTCACTAAAATGTTTCTGAATAATGGTAGCAACAGTTTTTAGTGCATTATCTCCCTTTAAATGCCCATATGTGTCATTATATAATTTAAAATAATCTATATCAAACATGAATAAACTTAAGGAGAGGCCTTGTTCTCTTGACTTTTGTAAATATCCTAAAATCTTTTTTTCAAAATCTCTTCGATTTGATATCTGAGTCAATCCATCCAAATAAGATAGTTCTTCCAGTTTTTGATTTACTTCCTTTAATTCATTCTGTGTCTTTTTATGGTGATTTATCTCATACTCAAGAGCTTGTGACTTAAAAGCATTATTTAGTGCAATCGTCAAATATGGCATCAGCTGCTCTAAAAATTCTATATCTTCCTCTTTATATATGTTTGGATCCTCATGCTGAATACTACATACTCCAAGAACCTCATCCTCAAAGCTAAGAGGTAGGAATAATGCCGACCTGTAAAATGTATCTGATGTTTCATCTCTTTTCTTTTCAAATCTTTCATTCTCATTAAAATCATCGGTCTTAGTAAACGTATTAGTCTTAAAAGTTTCTACAAAAAAAGAATATTCATCCTCAAAATCCAAAATCATCCTATCTTTTACTTCCCCATCTTCATAGTATGCAATAGACTCAAGCCTATTCAAATCACTATTTTTTACCATAATAATAAAATTATTGAGTGGAATATTCTTCATCAGCTTACTATAAACTGTCTTTATAATGTCTTGTACATCCAATGAATATGTTAATTTCTTTCCAAGTTCATTCACAACTTTAAGCCTATGTAATGCAGATTCTGCAATATTTTTATTCTTATTTGCCTCATCCACTATCAGTTTAAGCTCATTGTTTTTCTGCTCAATACGAGAAACATCTTCTTCAATATAGCACTTTTTCTCTATAATTTTAAAAGAGTTAACCTTATCTGATTTCAATTCCAGCATCTCTTTTTCAATATAATTAAAAGATTTTTTCAAACTGTCAAAAGCCCCATCCTTATCTCCCTTTTTTTCAAAGTATTTATAAAGATAGTTATTCAACAAATAATTAATATAAGGATCTTCGGAGTCTCCCCAAGTCTGAAGTAACAACAATTCTTTTTCATAAAAATCATAATCTATATTGCGTTTGTACAACATCTCGCAGTAACCTTTTAAAACAACATACTTATTACCTGAATCCCCCATTAAATCCAATAATTCATAAAAGTTTTTTTGAGCCTCTTCATAATTATTTTGAGCAAAAAGATATACTAGCATTGCCACTTTATAGTTTAAAAATGCTTGCTGATTTGAATTACTTTCAAAATGTGCATGCATTACTTTAACATATTGTTCGATTTTCTCATATTGCTTGGTCTCATACAGCAATTGAACCATATTTGCACTGAAAAGAACTTTCTTCATCTCATAACGAGGTTCTTGTTCCTTTGTTTCTTCCAATGTCGACAAAGCCTTATGTAAGTAATCAAGGGCTGTATTTGCATCTTCATGTACCATATAGAGTTCAGATATATAAAAATACACAATTGATGTAAGATTATTTAAATTATAAATCCTGCTGTATTTCAGCACATTCATAAAACATTCCAATGCTTTCTCAACAATATTCAAAAACTTATAGGCTATCCCCAATATATGATAGTTCAAAGTTAATATTTTAGGTAAATTCAATGCATGTGCCCTTTCAATCAGCTCTTCTCCTTTTTCAAGTGCCTCACCTGATTTTGGCTGACATACAAATATAAACTGTCTTGAGGTTTGAACATGAATCCTAAATATAAAATCTTCTCTAAAACGTCTTGATTTTTCCAGTTCAGAAACTAGTCCTTCAAACTCAATAGGATTTGAAAGTACATTTTCAACAAATTCATCATATAATTGTTCACTTGAAAGTTGTAAAACAACCTCTTTATCCATGTATTCCCTCCTGGCATAAAGAAAACTATCTTAACATATATTTTTATATTATAACATCATTATTTACTTTTTGCCAATATAATATATGCCTGTTTCTAAATAAAAGTTGCAATAAATTGCAACTTTTATCAAAATATCAATCTAAAACTATAGTATCAATAATTGAGAATATGTACTCTAACGGATAACAGCCTATGTAGTTTCTCTCACCAAAAATCTCTTCATATCCACAACATAATCTGCTGTTCGATTTAAAAATTCCATATCATGTGAAATCACAAGCAAAATATTACCCTCATTCACCGTACTTTTAAGAAGTTTGGAAATCTCCACCATATTAGCATAGTCCATTCCACTAGTTGGCTCATCAAAACATATAATTGTCTTTTCGGCTAAAATCACTGAAGCAATGGCAACTCTTTGCTTTTCTCCACCCGAAAGGCTCATTGGATGTTTTTTCTTATAAGAAAGAATCCCTAAGCTTTTAAGCACCTCATCTATCCTCTCCAGACTCTGATTTTTCATTTCAAGAGCTACCTCATTTTCTACACTTTCCGTAAAAAGCTGATGATTCACATCCTGCATTACAAGAGCAGATTTTTTCAATCTTTCCCTCTTCTTTATCCTCTTTCCCTCAAAAAAAATATCTTCTTTATTTTTCAAAACTCCAATCAAATTTTTAATAAATGTTGTTTTTCCAATTCCATTCTCTCCAACTATTCCGTAAATGTTCCCTTTTTTAAGAAAAATATTCTGTACGTCAATTCCTTTTAATGATTTAGGATAACGGTAAGAAAGATATTTTATTTCCATTTCTCCTATATTCTCTATGAAAGGTACGGACAATTCTTCCTTTTTTCTACTCCTTATTCCCCTTTTAAAAAGTTCTTCTAAAGAAAGCTTTTTAAATTTCTCTATATCATAACTCTCTGCAATCTCTCCATCTTTAATATAATAAACCTTATCAACAATATCCATCAAATAATAAATCCGATGCTCTGCTATGACTAAAGTAATTCCCTTTTCTTTCACCCTTTTTAACATATTCTGAATAATTTTAGTATGTTTTTCATCAAGATTTGATGAAGGTTCATCAAGAACAATTAGCTTTGTACCTGAAATATAAGAAGCTGCTATCGAAAGAATCTGTTTCTCCCCTCCTGAAAGTTCAAAAATACTTCTATTCAAAAGCCTTTTAATATCAAAAAGCTTTAGCATATCTTCTATCCTAACTTCCATTTCTTTTCTTGTAAGTCCAATATTTTCAAGAAAAAACAGAAGTTCCTGTGTAGTATCTACATTAAAAAAATGGGTTTTCGGATTTTGAAAAACGGAAGAAACCAGCATAGAAATTTCGTAAAGTTCCATATCCCTCGTATCCTTCCCACACAGGGAAATCTCACCTTCATACTTACAATTATCATATCTTGTGGCAATTCCGTTAATAGAACTGATAATTGATGATTTTCCTGAACCACTCACTCCGGTAAGAAGAACTGCCTCCCCCTCTTTAATTTCTAAGTTTATATTTTTCAGTACATTTTCTCCATTGGGATAAGTAAGTGAAAAATTTGTTAAATGAACCATATCCATCCTCCTATCACAAGTGAAAATACTACTATCACAAAAATAATATCAATAATACCGAAATAAGTTCTCTTATATCTTTCTTTTTTTAGTTTACTTTCAATGCATCTTGTTTCTGCTGCCTTAGCAATATCTTCTGCAATATTTGAAGAAATGATAAGTGAAGGAACTGCTACATATTCAAGGTATTTTATAGGATTTTTTAAAGTAATTCCTCTAATTTTCATTGCAAGGCGTATACTTGCCCTTTCTTCAGAAAAAGCCGGAAAAAAACGAAACATAACAGCAATCGGAATACTAATTACATTTGGAATTTTTAGTTTGTCCATAGATGTCATAATACTCCCTACATCAGAAGTTGTAATAAAAAACTTCGCTATCATAAATGCCGGATAAAACATCTTCATTACAAAAAAGATACTAAGTAAAATTTTTATAAACATCGGTAATTTCTCAAGAAATTCAAAACCCGGAAAAATAAATAAAAATCCGTACCAGACAATATTTTTAATTGCATATTTCATTTCATCATTTAAGAAATACATCAGACTGATAAACAGCACTAAACCCCAAAAGGCATAAAGCCCAATGGGGTGAAGCACCGTAAAGCTTACCAATACACTTGAAAATAGTTTAGTTATTGGATTAGGATTAAACTTGCTCTCCTTTAATACTATTCTCATCACACAATACCTGCTTTTTCAAAATGTTTCTTTAACATAACTTTTCCAATGAAACCACCTATAATTCCACCAGCAAAAGCCCCTAAATACACAAGTGCCATATTTGTATAAGTCACAAGGCTTGTAAACTCCCTCACATAATCCTCACCCATCATAGATACATGATGCATATACTGCTCTTTTGCAAAAATCATCTGCATAGGGGAATTGCAAATCCACATATTAAATACGGCAAATGCTAAAATATTTGCCTTAAGCGACTTATAACCTCCCATTCTTCTTATCATTTCTGCTACGAGCATTACAACAAGGGAAAGAGCCGGTAAAACATAGCTATGTCCCATCACAAACATAAGCAGTGGAGAGAGCATACCCAAGATAAAAAGCCCCCAAGGCTTATTTACTTTCTCCATAAAAAGAAGTACTATAACACCTGATACAATTCCCAGTACAGTTGGATATACAAGAAATAAAATCGGCACCATACCCATCATTCCCACACCAAACATTACTCCAAAATAAATAACAAAAAATACACCTATTGTCACCAAATCTTTTACTTTTAATTTTGTTTCATTCATCTCTTTTACCCCTTTATTTACTATCATTCTTTTAATATACAAAATCTTCTGCCATCTTAATTTTATCAGTAAGATTTTTATAAACAGTTGATTTTTCAAGCATCTCCGCATGAGTGCCTGCTGCCTCTACTCTGCCATCATTTAGCACTACAATCTTGTCTACATTTTCAATAGACTTCAATCTATGAGAAATAATAATAACTGTCTTATCTTTTATAAGTTTATTTAAACTCTCCTGAATTTTCTTTTCATTATCCACATCAAGACTGGCTGAAATTTCATCTAAAATAAGAATAGGTGCATCCTTTAAGAATGCTCTGGCGATAGAAAGCCTCTGCCTCTCTCCACCCGAAAGTTCCGCTCCATTTTCGCCAATTAAAGTCTGATAACCATTTTCCATCTTTTCAATAAATTCCTTACAATTTGCAAGCTCGGCTGCCCTCATCACTTCCTCATCAGTTGCATCCTTTCTTCCAATACGGATATTTTCCATAACGGAAGTATTAAAAAGTGTGACATCCTGAAATACAACAGAAATCTTTTCAAATAAAGACTTAGTAGAAATCGTCTTCAAATCTTTGCCATCCATCAAGATTTCGCCCTTATCATAGTCATAGAGTCTTGAAATAAGTCTTAAAATACTTGTTTTTCCACTACCTGAGCCACCTACAAGGGCTGTTACCTTTCCCTGTTCTGCCTTAAAACTTACTCCTTTTAATACAGGAGTATTTTCATCATAAGAAAAGTATACATCCTTGCACTCAATTCCAAAAGAAGACAGTTTCACATCTTCTCCCTCTTGAGTCTTGGCTTCTCTCATTTCTTTAATCCTCTCAATCTTAGGGTCTAGATAAAAAACCTCCATGGTAGCCTCTTTGTTACCATCTACCACATCCTTAATCTTCATTGCGGCAAGGAGATAACCTATAAGATAGAGGACTGAAATCTCTCCCTTAAGCAAGAGATTTACTCCCACAAAAGATGTAACCGCAATGCCAAGTCCTCCAAAAATTGCTGAAAGCCCAACTGCCATAACGAGTTTTAATTCAGAGAGAATATGAATCACCTCATCTTCTTCCATCCTCTTATACAGTTTCTTCTTAGTTTCGTCAGAAAGACCAAAACTCTTGATTTCTTGTTGCATCTCTATCGTTTCCTGAAACATTTCAGAATTTTCACGAAGTGAATGATAATGTCTGTTGTTTGCTTTAATCTGAATCTTTTTTGATAAATATACAAAAAGATAACTAAAAATAGTCGGAAGAATAACAGCAAGTCCCAGTTTCCAGTTTCCAATTATCATCAAAACCGAAATAATCGGAAAGAAAATAATCAAAGCCCCAAGTTTTGGAATTGAATGGCTGATAGCATGCTCAATTCCTGCAATATCTGACATTATTGTTTGTGAAAGGTCTGAGAGGTCATGCTTTGAAAAATAAGAAAGAGGAAGTTTTGCTAAAATATCTCCTGTTTCCATTCTAAGATTGGCACTCTCTTTATATGTTGAATTATACAGTCCATCATATTCAATCCATAATAAAATAAACATAACTATTAAGGTAACTGCTGCTACCAAAATATAAACCATCTTGTCCTTTACATTTCCTAACAATAATTCATCTGCTATCATCATAACAAGCATAGCAGGTAGCATATTTATAATATAGACAAACAGACTTGCAAATGTTGCCTTAGTCACATCTCTTGCACCATTTTCTGTGAGGGAAAATCTTTTTCTATAATATTCTTTCATGCCGTTACCCTCCATTCATTTGCACTATTAAACATTTCCTGAAGTTCTTTATATCTCGTATTTCCATTCATAAGTTCATCGTGCGTTCCTCTCTCTACAATTTTTCCACCCTCAAGAACTAAAATTTCATCTACCGCACGAATACTTGAAAGCCTATGTGCTATCATAATAACAGTCTTGCCCTTAATTAAGTTCTGAAAGGCTTTCTGCAAAGAATGTTCATTATCCGGATCAACTGCAGCACTTGCCTCATCCATAATGATTACTTTAGCATTTTTTAATATTGCTCTTGCAATCGCAATTCTCTGTTTTTCTCCACCTGAAAGATAAATTCCCTTCGAGCCTATCATAGTATTTTCTCTGTCAGGAAATTTTTCTATAATTTCGTCACAGCCGGCAAGAGTCATAGCTTTCATAACCTCTTCTCTAGTAGCTCCTTCTCTTCCAAGTGCCACATTTTCATAAATAGTTTTCTTAAAAAGCTTGCTGTCCTGAAATACAAAAGAAATATTTTGAATCAAAGTCTCTTCCGTATAAGATTCAATCGCCTTGCCTCCTATCTTAATAACACCACCATCTACCTTATAAAAGCCTGAAATCAACTTTGCCAAGGTACTTTTTCCACTACCTGAACTTCCTACCAAAGCATAAGTTTTATTTGCCCCTAAGTTAAAACTTAAGTTTTCTATTACCTTTGTTTCATTATAGCCAAAGCTTACATTTTCAAATGCAATCGAAGAATTTTCCATAACTGTTTCGGTTCCAAAATCCAGCTTATCTTTGCCCATCTCCTCATAAAGTTTTTCAAGATTATCCACTGCATAGCCTGCCTGATAAACATACATACTTACCCACATAATCTTCATAAACGCAACAAACAGAAGACCGCTTAAAAAAAGCAACATAATGAGTTCAATCGCAAAATATGTCTTATTCTCTACCCCTGTTATAAAAAATGCTAGAGGTATACTTAAAAAAGCCATCAACCCAAAGAAAAACCACTGATATAATACATAAGGAGTTTTACAACTTTTGGAATATTCATAGGCATATTTTGAATAATCCATAATGCACTTATGCAGACTCTTAAAGGAAGTCATGCTCGCACCAAAAATCTTAATCACAGGCATTCCACGAACATACTCAACAGTTTCTGCACTCAAATCATCAAGAGATTTCTGATAAATTTTCATAAATTCTTTCTCACCCATCATTGCATAAAGAAGATATGTGCTGATTGCTAAAAGAATAATAATCGCAATTCCCACTCTTATACTCACAACGAAGGCAAGTGCAATTAAAAGAAAAGGTTCCAAACTTGCCTTAGTATTATCCGGAATTAAATGCGCAACTATTGTATGAGTCTGAGCAGCATTGTCATCAATCGTTTTCCTTACTTTTCCTGACTGATTAAGGTCAAAAAATCTAAAACTCGCATTTGTAAGCCCATCAATTCCCCTTTTTCTAAGTTTGGTTTCAAGTCTGAAACCAAGAAGGTGTGAAAATGATAGTGCGAGAATATAGATTAAAAAGCCTATCGTAATAGATAAAACCGTCCTGACGGCATAGACCTTTGCCATTTTCAAATCCCCTGCATTTACCACTTCTACTAAAAACTTGTAAATATAATAATATCCTCCTACTGTAAAAAATGAAGCAATAATACTACTTATAATTGCTAATATTCCGAAATATTTCATTCTTGGTACATAGCGAAATAGCTTTTTATATATCTTCATCCCTACCTCCTTTAATATCTGTTTTAGACAAAATAATGATAATGATTATTTTTATCTGTTGCAGACTTATTGTATCAACATTTAATTTATGATACAATAGTTTTTAATTTATTTGGCGAAATCTATCACTTGTCTAATTGTGATATTTTAGGAGGTAAAATGGACAGCTTTGAGGAATTAGTCAGACAATTTGTTCCGGAAAAAAGTGTAGTAAATGAGAAATTCTGTTCAAATGGAAAATCTTTCTATGCGGACAATGAATTTTTCAAGGGTGATTACTGGTATTACGAATCTAATGATTTTATTATTGATATACATAATTTTTACATCAAAAAAGAATACATAGAGACAGAAATTCCTGATATGTCTGCCTATATGTATCTCATTTCCAACTATTTAATTTCAGGAAGTGGAGAATGGCTGAGACCTTATCAGACGATTGAACCAAAATCTATATTTATTATGTGTACAAAAAATCCTGCTCAGAGATATGTTCTCCATGCCAAAAGCCATTTTTTTGTTGTAGGAATGAAGTTTAAAAAAATAATGATAGAGAATTATCTTGTAAAGAAAAAAGGATTCAAGCTTGAAGATGCCGAAAAAATTTTTCTTGACACTAAACAGAATATTATAGAAAAAATCGGAAAAATAGCTGATGAAATCATTCATTGTAAGATGAATGGTATCTCTGCCGACCTCTTTTTTGATGCTAAAGCAAAAGAATGGCTCAGTATAATTTTAGATGCCTATGAAAGTCAGAAAAAAAATCCTCTTCCGAATCAGGATATTGCTTCTTTAAATAATATCGCATCCTATATAAATGACCACTATGCCTATGATATAAGCCAGTCATTACTTGAAAAAATTGCCATGATGAGTGGTACAAAATTAAAATACAGCTTTAAAAATCACTTTCACATGACAATTACAGAATATATACAAAGAAGGAGAACTAATATAGCTGAAAATCTACTTTTAACTACCGACTTAGAGATAAAAGACATTGCTAAATCAGTAGGTTATAAGTCTGCCAGTAGATTCAGTACCATTTTCAAGAGGTATAAGGGGGTACTTCCAAAGGAAGTGAGGACACTTACTAAAGATAATGTTTAACAATCTCCGGATCTTCTAATGCATTCTCTAAGATACGGCTAAGGATTGAAGTATAACCTTTACCTAAAGATTTTGCCTTACTAAGTGCCTGTCCGGATAAACGCAAGGTAACTGTCTGTTTTTGCCTGCCTATTTTCTTCTCATCAGAAATCCTCTTAAACTTTGATAATTCTTCCTCAGTAAAAGCAGGATATTCATCATCTTCATAAACAGTCAATTTCTTCGCATTTTCAAGCATTTTAATCTGTTCAGATGTAGGTTTACGGGTAACATCAATATTTTTAATCATTATAATAAGCCTCCTTTTCCATCATCCCATTCAAATTGCATACATCCTATCCTTCACTATTTATTATATGATAGTGTGTTACAAATTGCAACACACTGTTTTTTATCAAATAAGATACCTCGATATTGGTATCTTATTTCTCATATTTCATCTAATTTTCTTCATCCTTAAGCACTGTCATTTGAGAATCTTTTAAGTGACAGTAAAGCTTTCCATCCTCCATATAACTTTCAAATTCACCCACAACCTCAATATTAGTTTCATCTTTTGGAAAATCCTCAGGATACTTAAGATTCTTCTTTGTAGCAAACTCTATACCTTGGCTACAACACCCTGCGGCATCAGATATAAAACAATAATTATAGTAGGCATCTTTCGGCTCATAATAAGCTGAAAGATACTGTCCCCTCATTTTAAATTTTTTACCTTCAAAATCATCAGGTTCTGTCATCATCAGATAAACCGTAGCATATACCATATCTTTGCCCATAGTAGTTAGGTCATAATCTATTCCATTAACAGCTTTCTGGTTTTTTGCTTTTTCAAGCTGTTTTTCAAAATCAGATGCAGCACCTATTACAGAGCCGTTCTGAGTAACTATCTGATCCCCATTATCTGTGCTTATACCATTTCCAGCCACTTGTTCCTCTTGTTCAAGTTTTTTTACCTGTTCATCTATTTCCTTATTAACCTGTGCACTTATTGCTTTTTCTACTAAATTCTGCTTTTTTATCTTGGTTCCTGCCTGCTCCTTATTACAAGCAGTGAATATAAACATCATCCCAATGGCTACATATAAAAATACACATTTTTTCATATCACTACCCTCCTAGAGTAATTAAAACAAAAAAATGTGTTTAAATCGTGAGTTTCTAGCCCCTAATTTTTCCTATTATAGCACAGATTAAAAATGCTGTCATATCAGCTGCTACTATTGTAGAACCTACCGGTGTTGAAACTAGAATAGAAATCAGCATTCCTATTACAGCACAAATTACAGATAAGGATGCTGAAAATATAACAACTCCTTTAAAGTTTTTGATAATCCTCATAGCTGAAAGTGCCGGAAATATTATCAAAGCTGAAATCAAGAGCGAACCTACAAGATTCATTCCCAAAACTATAATTACAGCTATTATTATTGCAATCAAAAGATTATATCTGTCAGTTTTTACTCCTGTCGCCTTTGAAAAATTTTCATCAAATGTGACTGCAAAAAGCCTATTGTAGAACAAAACAAAAAACACAATTACAAGTACTGAAAAAACTATACAGACTATTACCTCTTCCTTGCTAAGTGTAAGTATGGAGGTAGAGCCAAACAGAGTTGTACACACATCACCTGATACATTCCCCTTTGTATTAAATATATTCATCAACATATAGCCTATTGCTAAAGCCCCTACCGAAAGCATAGCTATAACAGCATCTCCTTTGATAGAGCTGTTCTGCCCTGTCTTCAAAAGAAATACTGCAGTAATTATAGTAACTGGAAGTATGATTATCATTTTATCCGTAAGTCCAATCACACTTGCTACTGCCATTGCTCCGAAAGCTACATGAGAAAGTCCGTCACCTATGTAAGAAAATCTTTTAAGTACAAGAGTAACACCCAGCAAAGATGAGCATAGAGCTATAAGCACACCCACTATAAAGGCATAAATTACAAATGGAAACTGAAGATAATACTCCAATTTTGCTAATATTTCTACCAAAATTACTCCCTTCTACACTCCAAGGCTTTCCCTTGCATCACTCTTAAGATAATCCTTCTTGCTACCAAAGAAAAGCTGCCCACGACTTCCTATATGGAGTACATTCCCTGCCTCATTTTCTATGGCAGCTAAGTCATGTGAAACCATAATTATAGTTACTCCAGACTTATTTAATTCACTTATAAGCCCATAGAATTCTGCTGTCACCTTAGGATCAAGCCCACTTACAGGCTCATCTAAAAGAAGTAGCTTGTCCGTTGCACAAAGTGCTCTGGCAAGTAAAACTCTTTGCTGCTGTCCACCCGAAAGATTACGATAGCATTTCTTTTTAAGATCCATAATATGCAGTCTTTCAAGGTTTTCCTCAGCTCTTTTTTTATCTTCTTTTCTATAAAATACTCTGCTGCCAATCCTAGAGAGATTTCCTGATAAAACAATCTCCCACACAGATGCCGGAAAATCCTTTTGTGCCAAGCTCTGTTGTGGGAGATAACCTATTTCGTATGGTTTTAACCCATCACCATAAACAATCTCACCGGATACAGGCCTCATAAGTCTTAGCAGGGTTTTCATAAGGGTAGATTTTCCTGCTCCATTTTCTCCAATAACATAGAGATAATCACCCTTCTCCACCTTAAAATTGATGCCTGTGGCTACAAGCTGATCCTTGTAGCCCAGTTCAAGATTATTACAAGTGATAAATGCCATATTTATTTCTCCAAATTTATTTAAGTGCTGACTGAAGTGCCTTTAAATTATTCTCCATAACAGAAAAATAAGTCACTCCACTTGCAATGTCATCTGCAGTAATTGACTGCATAGAATTCATTTCAACTATATTTTGGTTCTTTGCAGAAGTTGTATCTACTATCTTCTTAGCTATCTTTTGATCAGAATTTTCAATTACCATAATGTTACTTAGCTTAAGTTCATCTATTTTCTTTGCAAGAAACGCAACAGTTTCAAAACTTGCCTCAGTTTCTGCACTACAACCTACAAATGCTGCATAATATTTAAGTCCATAATCATCTGCCAAATAACGGAATGGGAATCTATCACCAAAAAGTACTGTTTTTTTAGAAGCCTTCTTCACCGCCGCAATATATCTAGAATCAAGATCACCCAGTTTAGCTGTATAATTAGCAGCTGTCCCCGCATAATATTCCTGATTTGCCGCATCTATAAGCTGAAGCCTCGAAGCAATTTCATTTACAAGCATAGTAGCATTTCTAAGTGAAAGCCACACATGCTCATCATACTCTACTTCATCATGATGATGCTCGTGGTCTGCGTCTTCGTGCTCGTGATCATGGTCGGCATGCTCGTGGTCATGATCGTGATCTGCATCCTCTTTATGCTCATGGTCATGATCATGGTCGGCATCTTCTTTATGTTCGTGCTCATGATCATGGTC
>NZ_JBQMXS010000026.1:0-24271 GCF_052173895.1 Catonella sp.
ATCTTAATATAGGTGGAAAAACTCCTAACCCATTTGAAAATATTGAGATGGATTTCTCACAGCTTACTATGTTTGCAAGCTCTACTTCTTCTAAGATAGAGTCGACCATGGGTGATGTAGATGGTAACGGAAAAGGTAAGATGAAGGGAACTATGAAGGGAGCTACCATAGATAATTCAGGTAAGATTTATGGTTCTTATGATAATGGTGACCTTAAACTCCTCGGACAGATTGCTGTAGCCGGTTTTAAGAATCCGGGTGGTCTTGAGGCAGTAGGAAATAGTAACTTTGTGGAGACTATGAACTCAGGCAGCTTTGATGGTGTAGGTAAGGATGTTACTACTGATGGAGGTAAGATTAGTACAGGTATGCTTGAGATGTCTAATGTAGACCTTGCTGCTCAGTTTACAGATATGATTACTACCCAGCGTGGTTTCCAGGCTAACTCAAGAACTATAACTACTACAGATTCAATTCTTGAAGAGCTTATTAACCTTAAGAGATAATCAATAAAAAATATAGGAGATTTTTAAGAAACTTCCTATTAAATAATGATGAACAGCCACAGAAATGTTTCGGTGAAATATTCTGTGGCTGTTTGCATGTTTAGGTACAATTTGATATACTGTATAATTAAATATTCATAATTAAGAATAGGAAGAAAAGATACAATGACATTTGATGTTATAATACCTACATACAAACCAAGTTCTGAATTAAAAGAGCTGCTGAAGGGATTGCTAATTCAAACACTGAAACCTGCTAATATTATAATTATTAATACAGAAGAGAAGTTTTGGAAGAAGGAATTTGAGGAAATTATCCCAATAAAAGTAATTCATATTAAGAAATCTGAATTTGACCATGGAGCTACCAGGAGGATGGGAGCTGACATGTCGGAATCGGAGGCTTTTATATGCATGACTCAAGATGCAAGACCAAAAGATGGAAGACTGTTTAGTAACCTAATATCTGCTTTTGAGGATGAAAAAGTTGCAATAGCCTATGCCAGACAGGAAACAGACGAGAAGGCAGGGGAAATAGAAAGATATACAAGAGAATTTAATTATCCAAATAAGGATAAGGTTAAATCAAAAGAAGATATAAAAACTATGGGGATAAAGGCTTGGTTTAATTCAGATGTATGTGCGGCTTATAGGAAGAAAGTGTACAATGAGGCAGGAGGCTTTGTAAAGCGTACCGTATTTAATGAAGATATGCTGATGGCGGCTAAGGTTATGGAGATGGGATATAAGGTAGTGTATAAAGCCGATGCGAGAGTGGTGCATTACCACGAATATACAATGGGGCAGCAGTTTCATAGGAATTTTGACTTAGGGGCATCTCATAGGGAGTACAAAGAAGTATTTGAAAAGGTTTCCTCATATAAAGAGGGCAGCAGATTGGTTAAAGATACAGCATTTCATTTGATAAAGGTGGGCAAATTTTACTTGATACCAAAGCTTGTATTTCACAGTGCAGCAAAGCTAATCGGGTATAAACTTGGTAAAAAATATGATAAACTGCCAAAGAATTTGGTACAAAAATTCTGCATGAATAAGGATTATTTTAAATGATAGCTATAATAATGGGAACTTATAATGGAGAAAAATACATTAGAGAGCAGATAGATTCTATACTTACTCAGGATTATTCTGAGTGGAAACTCTTTGTATTTGATGATGGCTCGAAAGATGGTACAGAAGAAATAGTGGCTGACTATGTGGAAAAATATCCTGATAAGATATATTTTCAAAAAAATAAAAAAAATTTTGGAGCTGCCGGTAATTTCTTTAACGGTATAAAGGAGGCGGTAGGATTTTTTTCTGTAGCAGAGTATTTTTGCTTTTCAGACCAAGATGATGTATGGGTAAAAGATAAACTCAGCCGTTCACTTGTTAAGATAAAGGAGATAGAAAGGGGAAGACCTGCACTGGTATTTTCAGATGCAGCTATTACTGATAAAAATTTAACAATAACAGCTTCTTCGTATTTTGAGGCGGAAAAAGTGGATAGGACAAAAATTTCGCTTAATTATTTGCTTATGGAAAATAAGTTTATTGGCGGTACGATTATGATTAACAAGGCTCTTTTGGAGGTTGAACTTGCGGCGGAGAAAAAAGGTTTGATACCATATAAAAAGGCCAAAATGCATGACTGGTGGTTTGGGCTGATTGCAGCAGGACTTGGCGAAATTGGCTATGTGGATGGATTTACAGAGTATTACAGGCAGCATGAAAACAATGTAGTTGGTGGAGAGAGCTTTAACTCTTATGTAAGAGCGAGGCTTAGTAAAATAGATGAAATAAGGCAGAGGATTAACCAAAATATAGAGCAGGGTGAGGAATTTTTGAAGTATTTTGGAGATAATCTTTCTGATGCTGACTTAAAGATTGTAAAAGAGTTTGCAAAACTTAAGGATATGGGATTTTTTGGAAGGAAAATCAGTATAATTAAAAATAAATTTCTAAAATCAGGCTTTATAAGAAATATAGCTTTATTTATTTTTGTGTAGGAGACTAAAATGAAGATTTCAACTAAGGGGAGGTACGGCCTTAAGGCGGTACTTGACATAGCCATGCATGATGAGGCTGCATCAGTAAGCAGTATAGCAGCAAGACAGTTTATTTCTGAGAATTATTTGGAAAGACTAATAGCGATGCTTAAAAAAGCAGGAATAGTAAATAGCTTAAGAGGGGCGCAGGGAGGTTATGTGCTTGCAAGACCTGCTGAGGAAATATCAGTAGGAGAGGTATTAAGAGCTTTGGAGGGGGATTTAAACCCTGTGGACTGTGCAGAAATAGACGGCTCGCTTTGCGAAGGTTCAGATACCTGTGTGACTAAGTTTGTATGGAAGAGGATTGCAGACAGCATTAATCAGGCAGTAGACAGCTTAATGATATCTGAACTTGCAAGAGATGGTAAGAACTTACTGGAAGAAAATATGTCTGGAAGAAATATGAGTTGTAATAAAAAATAAAAGATTGCACACAATATAAAATATATGTGAAAATCAGAAAAGGTGAGAAATGTCGAATAAAGTAGCTGTTGGCCTGTCGGGAGGTGTAGACTCTTCAGTAGTAGCTTATCTGCTTAAAAAAGCAGGTTATGAGGTGTACGGAGTCACTATGGATATATGGAATAAAGGTGATGTCGATGCTTCAACCAGTAACTGTCTTGGAGCAAGGGATAAAGAAGATGCAATAAAGGTTGCAAATGCTTTGGGGATACCATATAAAATAGTAGATGTAAAAGACAAATTTAAAGAAAATGTGATGGATTATTTTGCTGATGCATATAAGAATGGACAGACACCTAACCCTTGTACTCTATGTAATAGGATGGTGAAGTGGGAAGCACTTTTTGAGGGCGCAAAGTATTTCGGTGCGGACTTTGTGGCAACGGGGCACTATGCAAATATAAGGAAACTTCCTAATGGAAGATATACTATTGTAAATTCTCAGTCGGCAACAAAGGATCAGACATATGCTCTCTGCAATCTCACACAGGAGCAGCTTAAAAGGACTCTACTTCCTCTTGGAAGTTATGAAAAAGATGAGGTGAGGAAAATTGCTATTGATGCAGGAATAGAGATTGCAAAAAAGCCGGATAGTATGGAAATATGCTTTATACCTGATGGAGATTATGCAGGTTATCTTGAAAAAGAATATGGAATTGTAGCAAAAAGAGGGAAGTTTGTAGATGTAGATGGTAAGGTGTTGGGTGAACATAGAGGAATTGTGCATTATACAGTAGGGCAGAGAAAGGGGCTTGGTATGGCTTTTGGCAAGCCTATGTTTGTAAAAGAAATAAGACCGGAGAGTGATGAGGTGGTGCTTTCGGATAATGATGGGCTGTTTAGTACAAGAGTTTTAGCGGAAAAAATTAATTTTATGGCTGAAACAAGGGAAGAAATAGAGAATGTACATAAGGAATATATGGCGAAAATAAGATATAATCATAAGGGTGGGAAATGTAGACTTTCCTTTGAGGGTGAGAATATAGTAGTAGAATTTTTAGAACCACAGCGAGCTTCTGCCCCGGGTCAAACCCTAGTTGTCTATAATGAGGCAGGAGAAGTAGTCTGTGGTGGACAGATAATTAGAAGTTGATTTTAATAGGCTTTCTGTTTTCGTAGATATAATACCCGTCAAATTCCAGTTCTTTTAAAAGAGTTTCACATTTATCAAAATCATAGGCAAGATGTTCAGGTTGATGACCGTCTGAGCCTATGGTTATTTTTTTGCCCCCAAGTTTTTTATAGCGTTTTATTACTTTACTACGAGGGTTAGGTGATTCAAGTCCATATTTATAGCCGGCACTATTTATTTCTAAAGCCTTGTCAAGCTCTATTATTTTCATCAATATTGGGTCAATGAGGTCAGCATATTCTCTGTATGAATAATGTCCATCTGTAGGATTGCCTGCTTCATCTCTTATATACCTAAAGATATAGTCAAGATGGCCAAGGGCATCAAAATCAGTAAATTTAGTTATCATTTCAAGCATGATTTCAAAATATCTTGTGATAGCAGCCTTTCTGTCATGGTAGAGCCAAAATTCGGGATAGTATGGATCAAAGCCATCTATCAGGTGGACAGAGGCAATTACAAAATCAAAATTGTGCTCATTTATGAGTTTTTTGTATTCAGGGAGGGCTCTTTCACATAAGCCAAGTTCTATTCCTGTTAAAATATTTATCTTATTTTTATAGGCTGTTTTAAGCTTATTAATTTTATTTAAATAATCAGGAAGATCAAGTTTAAAAATATTGATGGAATTTCCACTGTCATCAACAGTTTCAGGATAGTAAAGGTCTTCATGCTCGGTAAGGCAATAATGCTTAAGTCCAAGAGCGATAGCCTTTTCAAGCTGGGTTTCTATGGGAACTTCAGAGTCCCCTGAAAAGGCTGAATGGGTGTGCATATCTGCAATTATCATAACGTCCTCCTATATCTGCCTGATTCCTGAAATATCAGAATCAGCAGTAAGTGAATAATTTGTGTAGTATACTACAAAGCCTGGCTTTGCTCCATTTGGCTTTTTGACTTCTTTTTTCTGAACATAGTCTACCTCATGTTTTGTTCCGTCACCTGTAGGTAGAGAAGAGGTATTGACAGAAGAATAGTGTACGGCTAGTTTACCGGCCTCTTCAAATGTTCTATCAGGAACTTCTCTGCCATTTGTTATTAGTATGACATGAGAGCCTGCACATTTCTTGGCATGAAACCACCAATCACTGTTTGTGGCTAGCTTAAAAGTAAGGTAATCATTTTGAATATTATTTTTGCCAACAAAAATATCAAAACCGTCACTTGAAACAAAATGAAGAGGAATTCCCTTAGCCTCCTTAGCTTTGCCCTTTTTACTACTTAATGCAGTCTTTTTGGCATATCCTGCATTTTCAAGTTCTTTTCTGATTTCTGCGAGGTCATCTTCGTTTTCTGCCATATCAAGTGATATTTTTATTGAATCTAAATGATTTAATTCCAGATTGGCCTCTTCCTGCTGTATTAATACAGCCTCATAGGTGCGTTTTTGTCTTGCATATTTATCAAAATATTTTTTTGCATTTGCCATTACAGGGATGGATGTATCAAGATTTATACTAACTTCCTTACCGGAATAATAGTCTGTACAGATAAGGACTTTATCACCTTCTTTAGCTTGATAACCGTAGGTTGTAATTAGTTCTCCATATATCCTGTATTTATCTCTGTTTGCAGTATCCCTAAGCTGTTTTGCAAAAATATCCAATTTATTTGAAGTTCTTGAAATTGCATTTGTAATAAGCTTTCTAAGGTCTGTTGATTTTTGTCTTATTCTATCAGACTTATCCTTAGAATTATAAAACTCTTCAAGCAGAGAAGAAATATCCGAAAAAGCTTTGTGTTCTAAATTATCATAAATATGAAGATTAAAAACTGAAAAAGCTTTTGGAGTCTCATTTTTGTTATAATAAATGATAGGGCTGAATTTATCACTTTTTATATAATTTATAAAAATTAAAAAATTTTTGAAGAGCGAGTTTATATCTGCCTCACTAAGCGAGGCAGTGGATTGGTCTGCATCTAAGCCGGAGAGAAGGCAGATTTCATTGGCAAGCTGTGGGGAAAAGCCTGTAAGTGAGGTATAAATAGATTTTCCTATGGAGCTTGGCTTTACTGCAATCACATTGGTAAAGTAATTAATATCTGCTTTAAGTGGATTAATTCTACCTTCTTGTGGAGGTACAAAGTAATTTTTTCCGGGTAAAATTTCTCTTACGGAACTTACTAACATTGATATATGTTTGATGCTGTCAATAACTCGTTCTTCATTATCAAGAAGTATGATGTTACTGTATTTTCCCATAAGCTCTATTACAAGATGTTTTACAGATAAATCTCCCATTTCATCTAAATGCTCGGTTTTTAAGCGAATAATTCTTTCAAATTCAGGCTGATAAACTTCCAAAATCTTAGCATTTCCAAGATGTTTTCTAAGCAACATACAGAAGTTAGGTGCAGTCATAGGAGATTTTCTGTTTTCGCTTGTAATATAGGCAAGAGGCAGGGAGGCATTGGCAGACAGAAAAAGTTTGTACTGAGTTCTGTTGTTTTTTACAGTAAGCACAAGAGCATCTTTTTCAGGCTGTGCAATCTTAGTAATATATCCACCTGTTAGACAGTTTTTAAGTTCGTATGTTATTCCTGCCACTACGCATCCGTCAAATGACATTGTATATCCTTTCTAATTTGAATTGATTATATATTTTTCTTCAAACTCATTGGCCGGTACAGGCCTGCCCCATATATACCCCTGTATTTCATCACAGCCAAGTTTTTTCAAAAGGCTGAGTTGATTTTCATCTTCAACACCCTCAGCAATGGTTTTCAATTTTAATCCGTCCGACATCATTATTATAGCCTTGATTATAAGCTGAGAGTTTTCATCATTTTCAATATTATCAATTAGCTCTTTAGCTATTTTCAAACGGTCAAAGTTAAGAGTTTTGATATAACTGAGAGAAGAGTATCCTGTACCGAAATCGTCTATGGAAGTCTTTATTCCCAAATCTGACAATTCATTAAAAATATGCTTGTTTTCGTCATTAAAATGCATATAGCTACTTTCTGTAAGTTCTAAGTCTATCCACTCTGTTCTTATGCCGGAGGTTTCCATCTGAGATTTAAACCATTCCATAAAGTTATCATCTTCTATCTGTTTAGGAGAAACATTTATGCTGATTCTGAGATTAGTATTATATTTTTCATTCCACTCTTTAATCTGTGCAAAAGATTTGTGCATAACAAGCTTACCAAGTGCAATAATATCTCCGGTATCTTCTATTACAGGTATAAAGTGCATAGGAGATATAAGCCCCTTTGTCGGATGAATCCATCGTATTAGAGCCTCCATTCCGATAAGTGTTTTATCTTTAATAGAAAATTGAGGCTGAAAGTACAAAATAAACTCCTGTTCGAGGTTTGCGTTTTTGTACATAAGTTCTATTTCTTGCCGTTTACTAAAAAACTCAAGCATTGACTTTTTAAAAAATGAATACCGGTTATTATTTATGCTATTTTTAATGCTATATTTTGCTATATCAGCATATCTTATCAATTCTTCCTTATCGTTTGAATCATCCGGATAAAGAGAAATACCTATGCTGGCCTTTAATTTAAGCATATATGGCTCGATAGATAAAGGGGCATTGAATAGGTTCAGTATCTTTTCTGCAAATGTGGATATGGTGTCTAAAGGAATATATCCCTTTAGAATAAGTATGAATTCGTCACCACCAATACGGAAAAGCTGTCCGTTATCAGGGCATATAGTTCTAAGTTTGTTTGCTAAAGTTTGAAGAACTTTATCGCCTACATCATGTCCGTAAGAATCGTTGATAAATTTAAATCTATTGATATCTATACACATAAATACAAAAGGCTGTTCATATTTTGTCATTTCATCAATAAAAGTAGAAAAATACTTATAACTGTTAAGGCCTGTAAGACTGTCAGTATTTGAGATTTCCTCAAGCTTTTTATATGAAAGGGTGAGATCTCTCGTACGTTCTTCAACCAGTTCTTCGAGTTTTGTTCTATTTGCCTGCTCTGCCATAAGAAGGGTTTTATTTACTTCCTGAAAGCGTATTGTTGCAGTACATCCCCAATACACAATACAACTGAAAACTATGATTTGAAGGATTTTTATTGTTATAAAACCTTCTATGAAAAGGAAAGATATGATTATTCCTAGGAAGATGAAGGTTTTTTTAGGAGTTTTCAAGTTTTTGGATAATTTAGTGTCGTCAAAAGGAATTGTATTCTCAGGGTGATTGGACTCGTATACGGCACCTATTGTAAATAATAAGGAAGAAAGCTTGTAGAAAAAGTCAAGCAAACTCCTGTTCAATGGCAGTTCCATAAGTATGTTATAGGCAAAAATATAGTCTGAAAGAGAATAGATAAGGATGGCAATCAGTGGGAATATAAGCTTTTTATGAATGTTTTTAAAGCCGGTAGACAGCAATAACAAGGCACAGACGCTGAGTATGAAAAAGTCTAAGAACACATAGACCATAATAACCCAATTGCTGTAGCCTAAGTTTTCTAATTTGCGATTGCCACTAATAAATAAAGACCATATTATGATAAATCCTATAATTGATATTATAAACATATCAGAAAAGAACTGATACTTATTCCAATTTTTTAAAGAAGTAAACACAAATACTATAAGACATCCAACATATAGGGCGTTAGGAATAAGATAAATTACATCTGTAACATGACTTATAAGCCCTGAAGGCAGGGCGTATAAAAAGCTTGATAAAGCATCAGAAATAATGGCAGCTAGATAAATCTTATAATATTTTTTATTTTTGCCTATATATTTTATAGAAATTCCAAAAATAAAAATAATGAACACGTCTATTGAACTGCTGGTAACAAAGGAAACCTTATTATCTATAAATAAAATTCGTATTAAATGAAGTGATAAAATAGCAAAGAGAGGATACAATAATAGCTTTCTTATGCTTTTATCATTTAACATAACTTCATCCCTCCCATAATAAAATACCTATAGTAAATAATTATTATAACATATTAGCAGTATGTATAGCAAGAATTGCAAGAAAACTAAAAAAAATAATTTGCTATTGACAAATTAATTTTCATCCATTATAATGTCTATTGTCGTTTTGAGAGAAATCTTGAGGCTGATATGGCGAAGTAGCTCAGCTGGCTAGAGCACACGGTTCATACCCGTGGTGTCGGGGGTTCAAGTCCCTCCTTCGCTAGGTATAAGATGTCTGAGTTACAGAGATGTAATCAGGCATTTTTTTTATTTAATTTAGAAAATTCTCACCAATTTTCTAATTAAACAAAAACTCTCCGAGGAATACAAATTTTTCGGAAGGGAAGTTTATCTCACCAAAAGGAGGGTTTTATGGAAAGAAGGGATAAGATAAACTATTATCTTGATATAGCAGAAGTAGTGTCGCAGAGAAGTACCTGCCTTAGAAGACATTACGGAGCGGTTATAGTAAAAAACGATGAGGTTATTGCGACAGGATATACAGGAGCACCGAGAGGAAGAAAAAACTGTTCAGACTTAGGTTTTTGTATGCGTGAAAAATTAAAAGTTCCAAGAGGGGAACGATATGAACTGTGTCGCAGTGTACACGCAGAGCAAAATGCTATAATAAGTGCCTCCCGAGAAGAACTTATTGGCAGTGACATATATTTGGTAGGTATTGAGACTAAAGATGGCAGCTATGTAGCAAATGCAAATAGCTGTTCTATGTGTAAAAGAGTAATAATCAATGCAGGAGTTGAAAGAGTCTACATAAGGGATGATAAGGATAAATTTAGAGTAGTGATTGTAAATGATTGGATAGAAAATGATGACTCTTTAAGTGGAATGTTTGGGTACTAACAGGGGGAAGAGATTTGAAGTATTATATTTCAGATTTACATTTTTTTCATGAGAAATTAAATACAGAAATGGATAATAGAGGTTTTGGCAGTATTGAAGAGATGCATGACTACATTATAGGCAGATGGAATCGAAAGGTAAATAGAAGGGATGAGGTATTTATACTTGGAGATTTATCTTTTGGAAAGGCAGAAGAAACAAATGAGGTTCTAAAAAAACTGAATGGGAAAATCAGCCTTATAATAGGAAACCATGACTATAAACTCATCAAAAAAACCGATTTTGATAAAAGCCGTTTTGAATGGATTAAAGAATATACAGAAATTTCAGATAATGATAGAAGAATTATACTTTGCCATTATCCGGTTATGTGTTACAATGGTCAGTACAGGCGTACTAAAGAGGGCGAACCTAAGACTTATATGGTTTATGGACATGTGCATGATACCCATGACCAGAGGCTTATGGAACAATTTGTTAAAATTACAAGAGAGTATAATGTAATTAACAAAGATGGGAGTAAAAAAGACATCCCATGCAATATGATAAATTGCTTTTGTATGTATTCAGATTATGAGCCTTTGTCGTTAAATGAGTGGATTAGTTACTGGAAAGAAAGAGGAATGGTTGAATAGATGAGAATAGGAAGTGGATATGATGTTCACCGAATGGTGGAAGGAAGAAAATTAATCCTTGGAGGAGTTAATATTCCTTATGAAAAGGGACTTTTAGGACATTCAGATGCAGATGTATTAACCCATGCTGTAATGGATGCTCTTTTAGGAGCAGTTGCAGAAGGAGATATTGGTAGGCATTTTCCTGATACTGATGAGAGATACAAAGATATTGACAGTATAAAGCTCTTGGTGGCAGTTAGAAAAATAATTGAAGATAAGTTGTATGTGATAGAGAACATAGATGCTACCATTATGGCTGAAAAGCCTAAACTCGCATCATACATACCTGAAATGGTAAAAAATATAGCAAAAGCTCTCTGCATAGAAGAGAGTCAGGTAAATATCAAGGCTACTACAGAAGAGGGACTTGGTTTTACAGGAAGTGGCGAGGGGATGAAGGCGCAGGCAGTATGTCTTCTTAAGGAAATGATAAACGAAGATGATTATATGATGGGTGGCTGTGGAAGTTGCGGTGGCTGTGGAGGTTGTCACTAAGGATGGGATTTATTAAATTTTTAAAAGAGGAGTCGGCGGCTATACTTCAGAGAGACCCTGCTATTAAATCAAAGCTTGAAGTCTTACTCTATCCGGGTTTTAGGATAATGCTTAGATATCGCATCGCTCATAGACTGTACTTAAAAGGGCATTATCTTCTTGCAAGAAAGATAATGCAAAAAGGTGCGGATAAGATGGGAATAGATATACATCCGGGAGCAACAATAGGTAATAACTTTTTTATTGACCATGGCATAGGAGTTATTATCGGAGAAACAGCAATAATAGGAGATAACTGTACCATATATCAGGGGGTAACTCTTGGCGGTACAGGAAAACAAACCGGCAAAAGACATCCTACCATAGAAAATAATGTTATGATAAGTGCCGGAGCAAAGGTTTTAGGAAATATTACTATTGGGAATAACACAAAGATTGGAGCAGGTAGTGTGGTACTTAAAGATATTCCACCTAATTCTACAGTTGTAGGAGTACCCGGTAGAATTGTAAAACGCAACAATATTAAATGTGAGCAGATAGATCTTGATCAGGTTCATCTTCCTGACCCTGTATCAAGAGATATAGATGAATTAAGGGAAGAAAATAGGAAGTTAAGAAAGAAGATAGAAAAATTAACAAAGAGTTTTGAAGAATTGAAGAAGGGGCAGAATAATGAAAATACATAATACACTTACAAATAAAGAAGAGGAATTTATACCTTTAGAGGAAGGTAAAGTCAAAATGTATGTATGCGGTCCGACAGTGTATAATTTCATGCATATAGGGAATGCAAGACCTATAATTATATTTGATACTGTTCGAAGATATTTTGAGTATAAGGGTTATGAAGTTAATTATGTATCTAATTTTACAGATGTGGATGATAAAATAATAAAAAGAGCAAATGAAGAGGGTGTAACAGCCGTAGAAATATCAGAGAAGTACATTGAAGAGGCAAAGAAGGACATGGATGGTTTAAATGTTCTTCCTGCTACCAAGAATCCAAAGGCGACTGAAGAAATTGAGGGCATGATTAAAATGATAGAGGAGCTTATAAAAAGAGGTCATGCCTATGCTAAAAATGGAAGTGTGTATTTTAAAACCAGAAGTTTTGACGGCTATGGAAAACTTTCGAATAAAAATATTGATGACCTTGAGGCGGGAGCAAGAATTGCGGTAAATGATGAAAAGGAAGATCCCCTTGATTTTGTGCTTTGGAAGCCTAAAAAAGAGGGTGAGCCTTTTTGGTTATCTCCTTGGGGAGAGGGAAGACCCGGATGGCATATAGAATGCTCAGTTATGAGTAAAAAATACCTTGGTGAACAGATAGACATCCATGCGGGGGGAGAAGACCTTATTTTCCCACATCATGAAAACGAGATAGCACAGAGTGAGGCGGCTAACGGAAAAGATTTTGCAAGATACTGGATGCATAATGGTTATCTTAGGATAAATAATGAGAAGATGAGCAAGTCTCTTGGTAACTTTATAACCATCAGAGATGTGAGCAAGGAGTATGACCTTGGTGTGCTAAGATTTTTCATGCTTGGTGCACATTACAGAGGACCTATAAATTTTAGTCATGAGTTGATGGAAGCGGCAAAAACAGGACTTGAAAGAATTATAAATGCTGTATCAAACTTAGATTTCTTACTTGAAAATGCAAAAGATAAGGAGTTATCAGAGACTGAAAAAGAAGTGTATGCCAAGGCATTGGCATATAAGGCGGATTTTGAATCAGCTATGGAAGCGGACTTTAATACAGCAGATGCAGTATCGGCAGTATTTAACCTCGTGAAGCTTGCTAATTCTGAGATAAGTGCAGACAGCTCTAAAGAACTGGTTAAAGAGGTAAGGAAGCTTATCGTGCTTTTATCGGATGTACTTGGAGTTAAGGTAGTTAAGGAAAAAGAAATCTTAGATGAGGAAATAGAGGCACTTATTAAAGAAAGAACCGAGTCAAGAAAGGCTAAGAATTTTGCAAGGGCTGATGAAATAAGAGAAATACTTATATCAAAAGGTATAGTCTTAGAAGACACCAGAGAGGGAGTTAAGTGGAAGAGAATATAGCTTTATCAGAACTTTCGACAAACAGTATAGATAAGTTTTTTGGAATTGAAAGTAAGGATTTGAGAAGTTTTTCACCTCTTACACTAGCTTACATAGGCGATGCAGTTTATGAAATAATAGTTCGAACTATAATCGTGGAGAAAGGAAATGCTCCGGTAAATAAACTTCATCATAAAGCAAGTTCTTTGGTGAAGGCTTTGGCACAAAGGGAGGCTATGGAAAAAATATTGCCATTTTTGACAGAGGAAGAAGAAACTGTTTACAAACGTGGTAGAAATGCAAAATCATATACTTCTGCCAAAAATGCAAGTATCATAGATTATAGAGTGGCTACGGGATTTGAGGCACTTGTAGGTTTTTTGTATCTTGCAGGAAGAAATGCAAGACTTTTGGAGTTAGTAAAGGTTGGCGTAGGAGATAAAATTAAATGAGAAGGGAGCAATATGGGAGATAAATTTTCGGAAAATGAAGAGGAGAGCCTTATAATATATGGAAGAAATGCTGTATTAGAGGCTTTAAGGTCGGGAAGAGATATAGACAGGCTATATGTACAGGAGGGGAATCCTGATGGTACTTTGCAGTCTATTATAAGAACGGCTAAAAAGATGAATATTATCATTAATTTTGTAAGCAGGGACAGGTTAAATAAATATGCTGAGGGTGATAAACATCAGGGGGCTGTGGCCATGGCAGCAGCCTATAACTATGCTGAGGTTGAAGATATTTTAAATGCTGCAAAAGAAAAAGGAGAACCTCCTTTTATTATAGTTCTTGATGATATAGAAGACCCACATAATCTTGGAGCAATTATAAGAACGGCGAATCAGGCTGGGGCGCATGGTGTAATTATTCCTAAAAGACATGCAGTAGGGCTTACTGCTACTGTGGCAAGAACATCAGCCGGAGCAATTAACTACACTCCGGTTGCAAAAGTTACCAATATAAGCCGTACCATAGAAGAACTTAAGGAAAAAGGAATTTGGTTTGCCTGTGCAGATATGTCGGGAGATATAATGTATAATTGCAATCTTACAGGGGCAATAGGCTTAGTAATCGGCTCAGAAGGAAGTGGGGTCAGCAGGCTTGTTAAAGAAAAATGTGATTTTGTAGTGAAGATACCAATGTTTGGACAGATTGACTCCTTAAATGCCTCGGTGGCAGCAGGGGTGCTTTCTTATGAGATTGTAAGGCAGAGGATGATGCAAAAATAAGGAAATGGACGTTGTATGGATTTTGAAAAATTTTCAGATGAAGAGCTGTGTAAAAGGGCAAAAGAGGGAGATAAGGAGGCAGAAAATTATCTCTTAAATAAGTATAAAAATTTGGTAAGAGGTAAGGCAAAGACATTATATCTACTTGGCGGCGACAGAGAAGACCTTATTCAAGAGGGCATGATAGGGCTTTTTGTAGCAGTAAGAGATTTTGACGGTAGTAAAAATGCAAGTTTTTCGACCTTTGCCAATCTAGTATGTGAGCGTAGGATGTATAATGCTATAAAGGCAGGACAGGCAGGCAAAAATCTACCGCTTAATACCTATGTTTCTCTATATGCAAGTGAAGATAGTGAGGAAATAAAACTTATAAATAATCTTCGTGCCAGCAGCTTTTTTGAGCCTGAGGGTTTTGTTATTGATAAAGAAAATACTATGTTTTTACTGGAAAAACTTAGCAAATCTCTTTCAAAACTTGAAGAAGAGGTACTGGATTTATATCTTTCAGGTAAAGATTATAAGAAAATTGCAGATTTGTTAGAAAGAAGTCCGAAGTCCATAGACAATGCCTTAGTAAGGATTAAGGCTAAGTTCAAACAGGTGATAGATAGCGAGAAGTAGGAGAACCTATGAGTGAGATATTTAAAATATATTTAACTGATTTGAATCTTGAGCAGATAGCTGATTCGGGTCAGATTTTTAGAATGAAGGAAGAATCAGAAGGTGTTTATAGAGTTTGGTTTAGAGAATATACTACTTTAGTAGAAGAAAAAGATGGAGAGTTTACTTTCCATTGCAGTGAAGATGAATTTAAGTCGGTTTGGTATGATTACTTTGACTTAGGAACAGATTATTCTGCTATTAAGGCATTGGTAGATGAGAAGGATGAGTATTTAAAATCTGCTGTAGCCTATGGGTTTGGAATCAGGATATTAAGGCAGGATTTATGGGAAATGATAATTTCGTTTATGATTTCTCAAAACAACAATATACCTCGGATAAAAAACAGTATAGCAAAACTTTGTGATTTAACTGAGGATGGAAGTTTCCCGTCACCGGAGATTTTAAGTAATGTATCTGTAGAAGAATTACACTCATACGGTTTAGGATATAGAGATGAGTATATACATAAAATGGCAGTTAAAACAGCTACCGGAGAGTTTGTTCCTGAAAGTCTGATAGGACTTCCTTACGAAGAAACGAAAAAACTGCTTATGAAGGAACTTGGGATAGGTAAAAAGGTAGCAGACTGCATCTGTGTATTCGGTTTGCATCAGCTTGATGCATTTCCGATAGATACTCATGTAAAACAAATACTTGCATCGCACTACGAAAATGGTTTTCCGTTTGAGAGATACAAGGGATACTCAGCAGTAATGCAACAGTATATGTTTTATTATGACCTAAATAATAAAAAATTAAAATAAAGATTTTAACACCATCCGCCGTCTAAGCCGATAATTTGACCGGTGAGATAAGTATTTTCGTTACAAAGATCGAAGGCGAGTTTGGCTACTTCATCAGGCTTACCAAGTCTTGATGATGGAATTTCATCTATAAGGCAGTTAAGCTCTTCTTCATCTAGGAAACTATTCATTTCTGTTGCTATAGCTCCACAGGCTATTGCGTTTACCTGAATACCGCTTGGAGCAAGCTCTTTAGCGAGGGCTTTGGTGAGCGAGTTCATTCCACCTTTGCTGGCAGAATAGGCAACTTCCATAGAAGCACCTACATTTCCCCAAACAGAGGAGATGTTAAGGATTTTTCCGGATTTTTTATATACCATATCAGGAATGACCAAAGAGGAAAGGTTGTAGACGGAAGTCAGGTTTGAACTTATAACTTCGTTCCACTCATTAGGAGTCATTTCGGAAAAAAGTCCAATGTGGGAAATGCCTGCGTTATTTATTAGGATATCTACAGAACCTAAGATTTTTTTTGTTTCGGATATAAAATTTTTGCAAAATTCATAATTACCTACATCTCCGAGCATTGAGAGTACAGGAACATTATAAGAAAGAAGTTCATTCTTGGTTTTCTCAAGTTCAGTGCTTGATTTTCTTGAATTTAGGGCAATTTTATAACCCTCTTTTGCAAAATATAAGGCGAGGGCTCTTCCTATTCCTCGGCTGGAACCGGTTATTAATACTGTTTTATTCATGATAATGCTCCTTAGTTTTAGGTGTATCATATAAGTAATTGTACACTATTTTATATAATAGTGTAAATAGTTTTAAATTGTGCTATACTAAGTAGTAGTATTGGCATAATTTTTTGCTTAATTAAGGAATTTATAGGAGGAAAATAAAATGAAGAATAAAATATTTTCAGTTATTTTGACTGTAGTAGTATGTATGTCATCAATATTTGATTTAAATGTTTACGCAGCAGTTAAAAGCTATCTTTATATTTCTAAGAAACCTGTTTCAACGAAGACAATTTATGTTGGTGAAGAAGGAGTTAAGTTAAAATATAATATTAATGGAGTAAAAAAAGGAATAAAGGGGACATGGAAGTCTGATAATCCTAAAAAAGTTAAAGTTAGTAAAAACGGCATATGTACGGCTAAGGCAAATGGTAAGGCAACTATAAGTTTTAATTGTATATATAAAAGAAAAAAATATAGCCTTAAATGCAGGATGACAGTTGAAACTGAGGCAGGTGAGATTAGTCTGGTAAATGAAAAGAAGAATACTAATGAAGTAAGTTTAGAGATTGGCAGTACTCATAAATTTAGTTCGAAAATTCTTCCTACAGATGAGGCACTTGAGGTAAATAGCAAGATAAAATCGACCTATAAGGTCTTTTATCAATTGTTTGCAGATGAGGACTGTACCAAGAAGACAAAACTTGGGGAGATTAATGGAAAAGGGGAATTTACTGCCGGAGATAAGGCAGGAGTTTTGTATGTGAGGAGTTCAGCAAAGAAAAAGAAAAAGGCAGCAGATGATGTAGTAAGCGATGTCATTAAAATAAACATTACAGAGCCTAAACAGGAGGAAACGGTAAAAGAGGATTCAAAAAAGGAAGAAACTAAAAAAGAAGAAAATAATAAGCCTGCTCAAACTGTTGATAAATCAAATCCGACAAAAATTGAAATATCATCAAATGCAACCATGACAGATACAACTCAAAAGAATGGAGTATATTTTGCAACTGCGTATTTTAAAATTTTTGACGGAAATGGTAAGGAGATTACTGCTAGAGAGGATATAGCAAATGACAGATTTAATGTAGAATGGAATGGAAATAAAATTCCTGTTTCAGAATCTGGAAAGGTAAGTTTGCTTTTTCCTGCATCACTTCCTAATACTCCTAGTCCGATAGGAACTTCAGGGGCGATTAAGATAAGCTATAAGAATAAAGATGGCAGTGAGATTAAAGATGAAAAGAATGTTGTGATTGCGCCACCGGCTATTATTACAACAGCAGAATTAAAAGGGATTTATAAATGTAATTTTAGTACAACAAATGGTTCGATATATTATGAGACAGTAATGGACAAAGATACAGTACGGCTTAAAAATGGTGATGAAATTAAAGATTTTGGAAGTTCTGCTTGGGTCAATATGAATAAAGACAGTTATTATTTGCTTATTAAGGCGACAGATAGTTATGGAAATAATATTAATTCTATGGGGCTTAGGGATTATAAATTAAATGTGGATGTTACAGGTAGTGCAATTGTAAGTGTTGATACTGTGCTAGAAAATGGAGTGGAGACAAAAGAGTCAATCCGTCCTATAACGATTGATGGAGTAAGTTACCTCACATATCCTTTAAGAGAAACAAAGGTTAAGTCTGGAGAAATGATAATTACAATTCAGGGAGGTGCAGTAAGACAGGTTATAAAGAAAACTATAACAGATGGAAGTTCGTTAATGACATTTTTTGTTACAGCAGGAACTACCTATATTGGAGAAGATAATATATTGCAGTATTCTCTATATACCTCAAGTGGAACAGCAATTAAGGAATATAATTCGGTAATCCATTATTTAGGGCTAAAAGATGAGTTTTCGGCAGGAAGAATTATACTGCCATATGATTCGGAGATTATTTCCTCTTCTAAAGGCTCAACCTTTTCGATTATAAGGAATGAAACTACCAGAGAGGCAGAACTGCATTACATGCCAAATGTAAATGTATTGATAAATAATGAGGGAAGAATGCAGGAATTTGGACTGGATGAGATAACAGTAATGAAAAACAGAGGAAAAAATCTTGAACAGAAATCATCCATAGGAGTTAGCCAAAAGAGGAGATGATGGTTAAAAAGGTAATAAAGGTATTTATATTTACAACAATAATAGTAATGTTGGCAGTGATAGCTGTGTTAGCTCTATATATTGTAAAGTTTAAAGATGCAGATAATAAGTCTTATAATCTAATAAAAAGTACGCTTAAAATAGAAAAAGATGGTAAAACAGGGATTTTAACTAAGGAACTTCCGAATGTTGAAGAGGAAGAGGTATTGCGTGGAATAATTTTTATTGGTGACAAAAGGGATGCAAACTTGATAAGTTCTGCATATTTTGTCAATTTTGATAAGCAGGAAAATAAAATAGGCTTTTATAATTTTACAGGAGATTTAATGCTTGAAGTGTCAAATGAACTATACAAAGAATTGTCCTCTTCTATAGCAGACCTGCCACAGGTTTTGAGACTTTCACACCTGTATAAATATAGCAAAAATAAGCAGGGGCTGAAGGCAGGAATGTTTATGCTTGAGAATTATTTTGAGCTGGGAATGTCACACTATCTCTTTTTAAAGGCAGAGGATGCAGATAAAATATTTTATTTCAATGCAAAAGGTGAGTCTACATTTTTACAAGATTTTGTAACTTCAGTTATACATGGAAACGACAAAGCCAAGGTAGACTTTGTAAATGCTATTTATAATAACAAATACACAGATGTTAAGAAGAAGGCTTATGTAAATTTATTAAAAAAGCTGAAAGAGGTGAAGACTGAGGATGTTAAATTTATAACAATTAAAGGCGAAAGGTTTGATAATGGAACAGTTGTAAATAAGGATGTTTTATCTCAAATACTATCCTCAGAAAAATAATAAAATAAACAGAGAGGTTGTTATTAAAATGATTCAAACAATTACAAAATTACAAAATTCAAAGTACAGGAGGCTTTTTGATATAGTCTTAATCTTTGTAGGCACACTTTGTATGTCGGCTCCGGTTAAGCTGATTTACGAGCCGATGAAGATGGTTATGGGAGGTTTTGGAGGCTTTGCAATAGTAATAAAATATTTTGCAGAAGGTTTTGGGCTTGATATTCCGGTATGGTTTAGTAATGCAGTATTAAATATTCCGGTATTCATTATAGCTCTAATTGTGCTAGGGAAAGATTTTGTGGCAAAGACATTTCTTGGTGCAGTAACTTTTGCAGTATGGCTCTATGTTATTCCTACTTATGACATATGTGGGGGAGATTATCTGTTGGCAATAGCCGTTGGAGGTCTTTTAGATGGTGTGGGAATAGGACTTATTTTCCTCACTAATTCAACCAGTGGTGGTACCGATATGGTGAGTGCAATTTTGCATAAGTTTTTAAAGCATTATTCAGTCCCTAGCATCCTTTTTGGAGTGGATGGGTTAATAGTAGTTTTAGGTGCCTTTGTACTTGGATTCAGAAATGCTATGTATGGTATTTTAACCATTTATGTGCTTACCAAGATTTCTGATACTATGTTAGAGGGTGTGAAATTTGCAAAATTAGTTTATATAATTTCAGATGAGTACGAAAAGATAGCAAAGCTTATTATGAGTGAGATGGACAGAGGAGTTACGGCTATATCTGCGAGAGGAATGTACACTAATAAAGATAAGAGTATGCTTTTTTGCGTAGTTGGCAAAAAGGAAATTGTAAAACTTAAGGAGATAGCTGTGGTCACAGATCCAAAGGCTTTGATTATAGTGAGTGATGTAAGGGAGGCATTTGGAGAGGGATTTATTGAATACAAACATGACAGTGCTGTAAAGTAAATATTGCCCAATAAATACGACAAAAATTGTGCAAGTTTTCTGTATTTTGTATACTTTAAACGTTTTTATGACAAAAGTAACAAAAAACATCTCTTTATTTTGTGTAAAAAAAGAATAGTTTAGTTTGCAGCAATAGTGTATTATTTATACATAGATTTTGTAGTGTTATTATTATCTTGCATAGATTAAAATCTAAAAAGAAAATGTATTAAAAGGGAGGCTGTTATGGCAAGTTTATCTTTAAGAAATGTTACCAAAAAGTATCCAAATGGTTTTGAGGCAGTTAAGGAATTTAACCTTGAAATCGCAGACAAAGAATTTATTATTTTCGTAGGACCTTCAGGTTGTGGTAAGTCTACTACACTTCGTATGATTGCCGGTCTTGAGGAAATTTCAGGCGGTGATCTTTTGATTGGTGATAAGAGGGTCAATGATGTTGAGCCTAAGGATAGAGATATTGCAATGGTATTCCAGAACTATGCTCTTTACCCACATATGTCAGTATTTGACAACATGGCATTCGGTCTTAAGCTTAGAAAGACTCCAAAGGAAGAAATAAACAGACTTGTTAATGATGCAGCTAGAATCCTTGATCTTGAGAAACTTCTTGATCGTAAGCCTGCAGCTCTTTCAGGTGGACAGAGACAGCGTGTAGCTATGGGTCGTGCTATAGTTCGTAACCCTAAGGTATTCCTTATGGATGAGCCTCTTTCAAACCTTGATGCTAAGCTTCGTGTACAGATGCGTATTGAGATTAGTAAACTTCATCAGAGACTTGAGACAACCATCATCTATGTAACACACGATCAGACTGAGGCTATGACACTCGGAACAAGAATCGTAGTTATGAAAGATGGATATATACAGCAGGTAGATACTCCTCAGAACCTTTATGAGCATCCTGTTAATAAGTTTGTTGCAGGTTTCATTGGTTCTCCTGAGATGAACTTTATAGATGCATTAGTGAAGAAGGATGGAGAGGGTGCAACTCTTGAATTTGCAGGATTTAAGATTAAGCTTCCTAAAGAGAAGGCTAAAAATCTTCTTAATGGTGGTTATGATGGAAAGACTGTTGAGTTCGGTATCCGTCCTGAAGATATACATGATGAAGAAGTATTTATCAACAACTCACCTGATACTACTTTTGATGCTACAATCAAAGTATATGAGCTTCTTGGTGCAGAAGTATTCCTTTACTTCCCTGTTGGTGATGTAGAATTTACAGCAAGAGTAAATCCTCGTACAACAGCAAGAGTAGGAGATGCTGTTAAGTTTGCTCTTGACCTTTCAAAGATGCATATATTTGATAAGGATTCAGGTCTTGCAATTGAGCTGTAATTAAAAAGTTAATGATAACCTAAGAGTTTATGCTTTTAGGTTATTTTTATGTAATTTATCGAATAGTTCGTATGTATGTAAAGTGTGTATAAATCGTACACTATAAAAAATATTAAATTAGTAAGGGGACAATATGAAAAAGATAAATAGATTTGTAAGAAGCAGAAGCATATGTCTTTTCTTGACAGTAATGCTTGTATCTGCCCTGTTCTTATCTATAGAAACAAAAGCTGGAAATATGTATTTTTTTGATGACAACCGTTTTTCTGAAGGTCTTGTCCGTATAAGAAACAGTGAATATTATATATATGCAAAACATGGCTTTATGGATAAAAAGGGAAAAATAGTGATTCCGTTTGAGTATGACTGGGCAGGGAGATTTAGAGAAGGTCTGGCAGCTGTTGAAAAAGATGGTAAATGGGGATATATAGATAAAGAAGGAAAGCTGATTATTCCGTTTGTGGAATGTGATTTTGCAGATGATTTTCATGAAGGCATTGCAAAACTGGAATATGGCGATGAAGTTTTTTATATAAATAAAGAAGGTAAAACAGTAATTAAACTGAAAGAATATGAGGAGGCCAGCGCTTTTAGTGATGGCTTAGCCAGAGTTAAGATAAAGTATGGACAGTATAAATATATAGATAAAGAGGGAAATGTAATAATATCGATTAAAGGTTATGATTTGGCGGAGGATTTTAAAGAGGGTCTGGCTCTGGTTAAAAAGAAAGGGGCATTCGGATTTATTAACAAAAAAGGTAAAGTTGCAATACCGCTAAAGTATAATGAGGCAAGTTCTTTCAGTGAAGGACTGGCAGCAGTAAATTATGATTTGGAAAACGCAAGAGCGAGAGCTGACGGGTATATAGATAAAAAGGGAAAGCTGATAACCAAATGGGCATATTATAGTGCCGGAGATTTTAAAGAAGGCTTAGCCCCTATCAGAGATGACAGGATGTGTTTTATAAATAAAAAAGGAAAAAAAGTTATAGATTCATCATATAATGAAGCCAACTCGTTTAGTGAAGGAATGGCAATGGTAGAAAAATATGGAGACTATTCTGATTCTTGCGGATTTATAGATAAAAAAGGAAAGCTGATTATACCGCTTAAATATGATTATGCTTATGATTTTAAGGAGGGTCTGGCTTTAGTAATGAAAGGTGGCAAAAGCGGATTTATAGACAAAAAAGGCAAGGCGGTAATACCAATCAAATATGGATATATCGAAAGAAAATAAGATTTATTTATGAGGGAGAAATATGATGAAGAGAAAATTAAATATTTTTTTAGTAATCCTGATGCTCTGCAATTTAATTTTACAATATGAAGTAAAGGCAGGAAAAGGATATGTGCTGGGTGAGAGCCTTGGAGAGGGGCGTATTCTCATAGGAGAAAATAACTCAGATGATGCAAAAGTGGGAATGATTGATGAAAATAATAAGATTATACTCGAAGTAAAGTATGATTTGATAGGAAAGTTTTATGAGGGCTTAGCTGTAGCTGTGATAGACAATAAAAAATTTTATATAGATAAGAATGGCAAAGATGTTTTAGAACTAAAATATAATTATGTAGAAGATTTGGAAAATGGACTGACTCTGGTAAGAGACGATGATCTGTACGGCTGCATAGATAGGGAAGGGAAGGAAGTAATACCAATAAAATATGATAATATAGGCGAGTTTGTGGATGGACAGGCTAAAGCTGAAAGGGAAGGAAAAAAGGTATATGTCAATTATAAAGGCGATGAAATAGAAAAAACTCCATTTATATTTAAGGGGAAAGGTTATGTGCATGATTTTAATAACGGAGTAGCTTTAGTAAATGACAATTTGAGTAAATATGGACTGGAAAACAGATATGGATATATAGACGAGAAAGGCAAGGTTATAACTCCGTTTGAGTATGATTACGCAGAGGATTTTAAAGATGGCTTAGCTATTGTCCATATCTGGCCTGACTATTACTATATAAATACTAAGGGGAAAAAGATAAGTGAGGGCTATGCTAATATAAAAAAGTTCAGTGAAGGCATGGCGGCAGTGGGAAGCGGATTAATGGGATGGCATTATGGCTATATAAATAAAAAAGGCAAAAAAGTAATACCTTTGGAATATGAAGAAGCAGGAGAATTTCATGAGGGTTTAGCCGCTGTTGGAGATGAAGGCAAGTATGGATATATAAATAAAAAAGGCAAGAAAATAACTAAGTTAAAATATGACAGGGCTGATGATTTTAGTGAGGGCAAGGCTGCAGTAAAAAAAGGAAAGAAATATGGTTATATAGATAAAGCTGGCAAAGAAATTATACAAATGAAGTATGATGAGGCATATGAGTTTAAAAATGGCATAGCCTTAGTAAAGAAAAATGGTAAATATGGTTATATAGATAAAAAAGGCAAAATAGTAATACCATTAGTATATAAAGGAATGTATTGATGAAATGAAGATGGAAAACTAATATAAAATTGGCCAGCCCCATTAGAAAATTTTAATAAGGGTCGGCTTTTCTTTACTTTTCTATAAATGAATGGTAAAATTACAATAAGGTT
>NZ_JBQMXS010000027.1:0-24084 GCF_052173895.1 Catonella sp.
TGTAAGCCTTCATTTCAAACAAGTCAACAACACCTACGAAAGTATCTTCTTTTCCAATTGGAAGTTGAAGAAGTACAGGGTTCTTGCCGAGCTTAGTCCTAATCTGGTCTACCGCTCCGTAGAAGTTAGCACCAAGTATGTCCATCTTATTGATATAAGCCATACGAGGTACATTATACTGATCAGCCTGTCTCCATACATTTTCAGACTGTGGCTCAACTCCGCCCTTTGCACAGAATACACCTACAGCACCATCAAGTACACGAAGTGAACGCTCAACCTCAACAGTGAAGTCTACGTGTCCAGGTGTATCAATGATGTTGATACGATGTTCCTCTGCTCCCGGCATTGGCTTACCCTCTTTTTCAAGAGTCCAATGACAGGTTGTAGCTGCGGAAGTAATGGTTATACCTCTTTCCTGCTCCTGCTCCATCCAGTCCATAGTAGCAGTACCTTCATGGGTATCACCAATTTTATAATTTACACCAGTATAGAATAAGATACGCTCTGTAAGAGTGGTCTTACCTGCATCGATATGAGCCATAATACCGATATTTCTGGTTCTCTCAAGTGGATATTCTCTTTTAGCCAACGATTTTTCCTCCAATTACCAGCGATAATGAGCGAATGCCTTGTTAGCCTCAGCCATCTTGTGCATATCCTCTTTTCTCTTAACCGCTGAACCAGTATTGTTGATTGCATCTAATATTTCGTTAGCAAGTCTTTCTTCCTGTGTTTTCTCACTTCTAGCGCGAGAAAATGTAGTAAGCCATCTGAGTGCTAACGCCTGTCTTCTTTCCGGTCTTACCTCTACAGGTACCTGATAAGTAGCACCGCCGATACGACGAGCCTTAACCTCAAGTACAGGCATGATATTGTTCATAGCCTCTTCAAAAGCATCTACTGCTTTCTTGCCGCTCTTCTCTTCAACACGAGCAAAAGCGCCATATACTATTTTCTGTGCTACTCCCTTTTTACCGTCAAGCATGATATTGTTAACTAATTTAGTAACAAGTTTGCTATCGTAAATTGGATCTGCAAGCACATCTCTTTTTACTATATGTCCTTTACGTGGCACGATTCTTCCCTCCTAACATAGAATTCTGATTACAGATTCTTAGGTACTCACTATCATTATTAGTGTCCGTGCTGGGCAAATCTTAATCCCGCACTTTTAATCCTAAAATCCTTGTTCGATTGTTTCTGCTAATCTGATTATTTAGCATCCTTTGGTCTCTTAGCACCGTATTTACTACGAGCCTGACGTCTCTTAGCAACACCTGCTGTATCAAGGGTACCACGAACAATATGATATCTTGTACCTGGAAGATCCTTTACTCTTCCACCACGGATAAGAACAACACTATGCTCCTGAAGATTGTGTCCTTCACCAGGGATATAGCTTGTTACCTCAATACCGTTTGAAAGACGCACTCTGGCAATCTTTCTAAGCGCTGAGTTAGGTTTCTTAGGTGTAGCTGTTCTAACTGCTGTACACACACCTCTCTTCTGTGGAGAAGAATGCTCAACAGTAGTCTTTCTTAAGGAGTTAACTGATCTCTGGAGTGCAGGAGAGTTAGACTTCTTAGCAGCTGTCTGTCTACCCTTTCTTACGAGCTGATTAAAAGTTGGCATTAATTTTCACCTCCTATTTTCTTATTTTTAATACCTTGCACTTACTTGTGCATAATTTTTACGCCTGTTAGACATGCGTAATTATTATTATATTACATTTTAGCAACTATGTCAAACAGAAATTTCTTGATTCTTTCCCCATCTTGAATGCCAAAATAAATAAGCTTACGTTACATCTCAATAAATTTATTATAAGACTGAATAATTACATAATTAGATAAAGTCACAGGCAACATTTTTATATTGTCTGTGACTTTGTTTTATAGATTATTTACAGCAAAAATTCTTTAATTAATACTTGTTTTAATTTCCACTGCCTTTCCCTTGTAACTGGATTTCAGAAATACAAATTATTCCTCCCTGATCTTTTATCTGATATTTCCAATATCTTGCACGGATAGGAGAATTAAACGTCTTAGAATATACTCCATCTAACGCAGGATTATTATATTCATCAGCTTTTGTCCATTTAGAATCATCCTTCATCTCTTCATCTGTAGGTTTTTCTACGCCTTCAAAATAGTATAGTTCTCCTTTTTTAATAGTTTGCATTATACTACCGTTACCATCGTTATCATAACGAGTATCTACAATCCAAGAAGAAATTTCTTTTTCTTTTCCAATATCAAATGCCAGCCAATAACTTGCTGAACTCCAAGAACCACCTAACATCACTTTATTCTTCTCTTCAGCCATCTTGCCGTTGAAAAGATTTTTAATAATGTATGTTGGCCTATATTCTGGTCCATTTGTAAAAGACATCCCTATCACTTTTGCATTCAAAGCAAAGTTAGTAAGTTTCTCAAGTTCTTCTCCAACCACTATCTTACAAGTATGAAGCTTACGGTATCCGGCACCCTCTCCTGTATAATTTCCTTTTTCATCATAATGCTTCATATTCTGATAATATTTACTATAGGTAAGGAAATATGTTTCCTGCGCCTTTCTACTGATTCCATTCTGCTGTGTGGCTGTCACATTTGCAGAGGAATGGTCAAGAATCTCTACCTTGTCTTTTGCATCTTCGTTTGTAAATGAAACCTGTCCAATCTGATTGTCAGCATTTTCAAAAGTTTTAAAAGCTTCCCATGTGTAACTCTGGTCAATAAAAGTCTTTGCAGGCTCAAGTACTGTTTTAGCTTTATATGCCTCAAAATCATTCTCTGCAACCACTTCCCCATTTGCTGTTCCAACACCAAAGGCAAAAAGACTTCCTACAGGAATTTTTTCATCTTCATTTGGTTCTTTAATTTTATCTACCGTATACACCTTTGGCATATAACCCTGAGGTTTCTGTGAACCAAATTCAAATGTGTGTCCTTCTTTATCTTTAACTAATGCATAAAGAGCCTCAAGCGCAGTCTTATCTTCTCCGGCGGAAAAATCAATCTTATTCTTAGAAACATCAAAACTCTTTAAGTTAGTAAATGCAGCTGCGTTTTTAACAGGAAGATGCTCTAAATCAAAGCCACTTAAATCAAGTTTCTCAAGACCGGACAGATTTTCTAAAACTAAGATTTCTTCTGTCTGCTCATAAGGTGCATTCACATAATTTGGCTTCAAAGACTCAGGTAACATATCCTTTGTTAATTCTTTAATATTTGGCAAATTCTTAAGGGTAAGCTTTTTAAGTCTCTTAAATTTATTCAGTCCATCTAAGCTTGCAATGGCAGGATCATCAAGGATGAGTTCTCCTCCAAATCTCCCAATATTGCCTTTCCAGTTTTTCCTAATCTGCTTGATTATGGTATTTCTAAGGGCAGCATCCGGAATTTCAGCTTCTGTAATTCCCTTATAATCCTCATCCTCAAGCATAATTTTCTTCAAAGCCTTTGTCCAGCTGTACTCTGTATGAAAATGCTTTGTATTATTTCCCCATTTTCCATAGTAGTCAGACTGTTCAGAAATAGAAAGTGGATCATTTTCATTACGCCTTCCACACTTTTCTTTCGTAGCATCAATACCTTCTTCTACTCCGTCCCTATCAACTGCATAGGAGAAAATACCGCCTTTCATTCCTTCCTTTGGCTGCCACTTTGCGTGACGGTAAGCATTGGAATCTTCCGGTGTTCCCGGATTTCTTGTTTCTAACACTTTATTAGCAAGATGCCATTTCCATTCAAGCTTATTCTTATTTTTAGGATCTAATGGAGAATCGTTTTCTTTTGTTTCTCCGGTTCCTTTTAAGGAAACAGTATCTGCCCAAACATTATTATTCTTATCTCCATCTTCTTCATAGAAACTGAAACCGTACATAAAATGCTCCGGTTTAACTCCATAACGTCCAAAATGCTTCCAGTTTAACTGACCATAGTTATCTTCTTCGCTATCTTTCTTCTCTGCAAGATGCTGACCATATTTCTGAACCAGAATATAATCCCATAAAGTTGCTGTTTCTTGGAATATCCTGGACATTTCAGCCGGAATTGTAGTATCAAGAATCAGAAGTTTGCCTACTCCATGTCCATCATTTCCTGCTATCTTTCTCAATTCCTTTACAATACCTATAGCCTGAAGAAATTTATCTTCTTCTATTTCATCAGACTGCTTGTGGCATTTTGTATCTTCTCCTTGTCCAGCCCTCCTTTTAGCCGCATTCTTCGGCTCATCATGCTGTTCAAGGTCAATATCAAGACCATCTAAATTATGCTTGTTTACATATTCATCAAAAATAATTTTTGCATATTCCGCATACCTTGCAGATAAAGCTTCCTCACTTTGTCCTGCTGTAGGAATCAACTCATGATTATTGTCATAAAGCACACCACGCTCACTGGTAAGTTCTCTTATTCCAATAGTGCGGATAACTCTAGTTCCCTGTTTCTTTAATTTAGGTACATAGGTATCTTTTAATGTAGTCCAAAAAATACTGCCTTTTGCAGTCCAGTCAGTAAATACAAACGCAAGGTCTACTTCTGCCGGTATTTCAGACATCTTGTTAAGTCCGCCATGTGGTTTTCCATCATCTCCTGTAGATGCCACGTCATGCCAGGTTCTATAATAAGCACCCATAAGAGGTCCTCTATCTCTTAAAGGAACGTTTTGACTATTTGGTGTTTCACCAGAAACGCTTGGACTATTAGGTGTTTCACTAGGAACGCTTCCACCATAATACCCCCCTAAAATTGGAGCCGGCTGGTTATTACTGCTTTCAATCTCTTTTGTTCCTTCCGGTGTTTTTACTTCCACTTTCTCTTTGGTATTATTCTCAAGCTTTACCTCTGCTTCTTTTTCAAGAGCTTCAATCTTACTTCCTTCCGCTCCCTTTTCAAGAGTAACCGAAACCTTCGCAGAAGTTTTTAAGTCAACCGGAACCTCTGTAGTAATAGAGCTTCCCTTTGCCTCCTTCTTTACTTCCAGTTCAATTTTTTCTTGTTTTCCTTTGATATTCAGTTTAGATTCTGCCTGAACATTTACCTTACTTACAATTCCTTCAGAAGTCAGATTCACTTCCGACTTATTGGCAAGGTCTAAACTATCAAGCTTTCCTTTTACATTTACATCAAGCTTTGTTTCAGCCTTAACTAAAAGATTGGTAAGTTTTCCTTCAACTTCAACCTTTACTCTCTCGCTGCCTTCTGCCACAACAGCCTCATTAAGAACAGCCTCAGAAGCAACTACAATCCTTCCTTCTTTTGCTTTTATTTCAATTTTATTGCCACTAACCTTTTCATACCAAGTGTCATTTTTTATTTCATTAATAAGGATAGATGCAAACTTTCCGGAGTTTACAACATCTGCCTTTGGAGTTTCAACCTGAAGTTTTACTTTCTCATAATTTCCCTCAGGTATATCAAAGGAAGTTTCTGCATCACTTTTTATTTTTAATTCTTCAAGATAATTATTCTTTAATACTTTATCAAGCTCTGCCTGATTAGAAACAACTGCACTCGTTACCTTCTCTTTTACTATTTTCTTCTTTTTTGTTAAGTTTTTAACAGTAACTTTACAGCTAAGCTTTAATTTCTTTTTTCCTTTTTCAGTTATAATGGCTGTAATCTTTGCCTTACCTACCTTCTTAGCCTTTACATTACCTCTACTCACAGTAACAATCAATTTATTGCTTGAAACCCACTTTACTTTTGCCTTTTTGGAAAGATTTTTAACTTTCAGCTTTATTTTCTTTCCTTTTTTCAAGGTAACAGAAGTTTTGTTTAATTTTTCCTTTGGAAACTTTACTTTTTTCTCAGCAGCAATCACTTTTTCGGTTTTAAATAACCCTCCAACCGGATTACTTGTCAGCGTTACAGCTGCCATAAGGATAGCCGCAGCTGTCCTTAACATTTTTTGTTTCATAACAATCTCCTTTTTTCATTAAATTGTTTACTTTTTGTTAAAGTAAATATCAACTTTTATTTACTTTAATTTATGTTTTATGTTAACATATACAAGTCATCTTGTAAACTAATATCATCATTATTTAAGCAAAATTTAATAAATACAAGTCCTATTATAGGTTATTTCTTGTAAAGTTTTCATTTTTTTAATATCCTATATTAAATTCAATTAGGTATATATATCAATTTTTAGCTATAATATATTGTAAATTTTAAAATTAAAAAGACTGGCCACTCGCCAATCTCTTTGTAATTATTATTAACTTTTTCAATATAATTTGAATTTTTTATAATTTTGAAACAGATGCATTATTCCACAAACTCATACATCTCTTTTGCCTCGTCCTTTTTCACAGTTTCTGCAATCTCTGTAACCCTTACTTTAAGCTGTTTGTCGCCAAAACCTATGGTTATTATGTCACCGATTTTTATTTCAGTCCCGGCCTTTGCCTGCTTTTCATTCACAAAGACTCTACCTGCATCACAGGCTGACTTAGCTACTGTACGCCTTTTTATAAGGCGTGATACCTTAATGTATTTATCTAATCTCATAATTCTCCTATTTTATATAATAAAAGAGAGACCATCTTCACAGACAGCCCCTCGTCTTATGTTTACAATTTAATTACTCGTTTATAGCATCCTTAAGTGCCTTACCAGCCTTAAACTTAGCTGCCTTTGATGCAGAAATTTTAATTGTTTCACCGGTAACTGGGTTTCTTCCTTCTCTTTCAGCTCTCTCTGATACTTCAAATGTACCAAATCCTACTAACTGAATCTTCTCGCCCTTCTTTAATTCCTCGGTAACAACATCTACAAAAGCCTTAACAGCCTTCTCTGCGTCAACCTTTTTCAACTCAGTTTTTTCAGCGATAGCTGATACAAGTTCTGCCTTATTCATGGAATAAATCCTCCTATAATTTTCTATTGCGAGTACGCCCCCGCTCATAACAATATCTTTACAGAATACTTATAAACTTATTATAACGATTTGTCAAGTAATTTTGAATGAAAATACTTGATTTCAAGCATATTTAGACTAAGTTTGACAAACTTTAAACTTATAAGCCATCAATATTAATCCTATCTATGTTTTCCCAATATATTTCTGCAGTATATCTACTTTCCCAATTGTTATAAGCCAAATTGAATAAAAGTTTGGCTTTTTCCCCCTCAACTCCTTTCTTTTTAGAATATTCTCTAAAAAATTTTGTAGCCAAAAAATTTTCCATATATATATCCGTTATCAAGCTTTCATCTAAATAATACTTAGCTTTAAGCAAAGGATCAATGCCTTTAATCTGCGCCTTTGCTGTCTTTCTTATCTCTTCCTCCTCAGCCTTAGTAAGGCTGTATCCCTCTTTGTTCGCCTCATTTACCAATATTTTAATTCGTGCAATTTCTTCTATTATATCAGTTTTTAATAACTCTTCTATACTTCTTCCATTTCTGGTCACACTCCATACATCTTTTCCAAGCAGAATTTCATAATCTTTCTTAGTAGCCAGCAGATAAAATTCAAGTTCAGGATAATATACCGTCTCATCACCTATTTTAATTATAGGGATATCTGCACTAATTATTTTCAACGGATTTTGTAAGCTTTCTATTTTTACCTCTTTTCGTTTCTCTTCTCCGAAATTGATAGCAATCCTTTGTTCTAAGTAAAAAATAACCGTTACAACACCGAAAAACATTATCAAAAATACCAAAGGTTTCATCAAATATTTTTTTATCATTCTCCCTCCTTCACTTCATCTTTCTGCCTGCAAGCTACTAATTCTGCAACAACTCCCATAAGCACCCTCAACTTTTCTTCCATCTTAGTCTTACGCAGTCCATCTCCAAACTTATATTCAAAGTAGGTTTCTTTACCTGTTCGCATTTTAACCTGTCCTGTATTATTCTCTATAAATTCCCCTACCTTATCTATATCAAGTTTTATTGCACTATACAGTATAATTTTAACAGTTTCTCCTTTACAGTCGACTCTTGTCACACCTGCTCCATGTGCAAGATGCCTTATAAGTGAAATATCTATAAGATTATTTACTTCAGGCGGCATTTCTCCATACCTGTCTATTAACTCATCTTTAAGCTCCGACAAGTCTTCTTCTGTAAATACGGTAGCTATTCTCTTATACATTTCAAGCCTTGCTACCTCGTTTCTTATATAACCTGAAGGAATAAAAGCTGAGGCATCTATGCTTATAACCGTATCAAACTCATCGGTGGACACTGCCTCACCTTTAAGCCTTTTTACCTCTTCATTTAACATTTTGCAGTAAAGGTCATATCCTACGGCCTCCATGTGGCCTGACTGGCTCTTTCCAAGCAGATTACCTGCTCCCCTTATCTCAAGGTCTTTCATTGCTATTTTAAATCCTGAGCCAAGGTCAGTGAACTCCTTTATAGCTGCAAGTCGTTTTTCGGCTATTTCTTTGAGCATCTTGTCACGCCTATACATAAGAAAGGCAAATGAAGTCCTTGCACTTCTGCCCACTCGTCCTCTAAGCTGATAAAGCTGTGAAAGTCCCATTTTATCAGCATCATCAATGATAATAGTATTTACATTGGATATATCAAGCCCCGTTTCTATAATTGTAGTAGACACCAATACATCTATCTCACCATTTATGAAGTCGAACATTATCCGTTCAAGTTCCCTCTCACTCATCTGCCCATGAGCAAATGAAACTCTTGCATGAGGAATCATCTCTGCAAGCTTAGCAGCCCTCTCATCTATGCCGTTTACCCTGTTGTACACATAGTAAACCTGACCATTTCTAGCCAGTTCCCTGTTTATCGCCTCCCTCATAATCTCATCATCATGCTCTAGTACATAGGTCTGTATCGGTATTCTATCTATCGGAGGCTCTTCAAGCACCGACATATCTCTTATTCCCACAAGGCTCATGTGTAATGTCCTTGGAATAGGAGTAGCAGACAGCGTAAGTACATCTATGTTTTCTCTTAGCTTTTTTATCTTTTCCTTATGGCTTACTCCAAATCGCTGTTCCTCATCTATAATAAGTAACCCCAGATCTTTATATTTAATTTCTGATGAAAGCACCTTATGCGTGCCTATAATTATGTCAATCAGCCCTGCCTTCAGCCTTTCTTTTATCTTTTTTGTTTCTGCTGCCGACTTAAACCTCGAAAGAAACTCAACTGTTACAGGAAAGTTTTGCATTCTTTTGGAAAATGTTGAATAATGCTGTCCTGCAAGTATGGTAGTAGGCACAAGCATTACTACCTGTTTTCCCTCAGATACCGCCTTAAATGCCGCCCTAATTGCCACTTCCGTTTTGCCAAAACCCACATCTCCACAAACCAGCCTATCCATAATCTTCATGCTCTCCATGTCCGCCTTGACATCTCTTATAGCATTTAGCTGGTCTTCCGTTTCCTCATAAGGAAACATTTCTTCAAATTCCTGCTGCCATACCGTATCTTTCCCATAAGCAAAACCCTGTTCCTCCCTCCTCTTTGCATAGAGTTCCACCAAATCCTTAGCAATTTCACTAATAGACTGCCTCACCCTTGACTTCGTATTCTTCCATTTTTGACTGCCTACCCTATCTATCTTAGGCTTTGCCCCATCTTTACTTGAGTATTTCTGCAAAATATCAAGTTCAGTAGTAGGTACAAACACACTGACCTCATTACCATACTCTACTTTTACATAATCTCTGGTAACCCCTCCAACAGTAGACTGTTCAATTCCCCTATAAATTCCTATTCCATGTGATTCATGAATTACATAATCACCCTCATGAAGTTCTGAAAAGCTTGAAATTGAGGCACCATCTATCTTTTTCTTCTTTTTATTTATCCTTCTCTTCTCTGCTCCAAAAATATCACTTTCAGAAATAACTGCAAACTTTATTTGAGGATATTCAAATCCCCTTCTAAGATTCCCCTTTACTATTACAATCTCACCACTTAATTGCTCTCTCTTGTCCACATCAAGAAAGGCTGCCACAATATCACTTTCCCTTAAATCCTCAGAGAGCCTCTTGCCCCTATGTGTAGACGAACTGACAACCACAACCCTATAGCCCTCTTTTTTATACTTTGACAAATCTTTAACAAGGCTTTCAAAACTATTGTTATATGGATTTATATTTCGTGCAGTAATATCAAACCTCTTTATTATCTCCATATCACCGGTTCTAGTTTCGATAAGGGAAAGCAGTACCGTACATCTACTCTCCAGTTTTGCAAGTATGGTCTTATAATCCCAGATTGTATCAGCCTGTTCGGAAAGTATATATCCTTTCTCAAGTCTGTTTGTCATGCTCTCACGCCATTCAAACGAAACAGCCTTACCCTTTTCTTCTATTCTTATAGGCTCATCTATGAAAAAAATATCTTCTTCATTAAAATAATCAAAAAAACTCTCTGTATTCTCAAAAAAATAGTTTATGTAGCTATCTATACCGAAAGAACCACCATATATCTCCAAATTATCCTTAAATTCTTCAATACTTCTATCCAGCCTTGCAGCTTCCTCCGTCTTCATTTCAGCCCTAAGCCTTTTATAAACTTCCTCCTTTTCTTTGCCAAGTTTCTTAAGCCCCCTAATTTTTCTATCTTCATCTAAGATAATTTCTGTAGCAGGATAGACTACGAGTTCTTCCACATTTTCTATAGACCGCTGACTTTCTACATCAAACGCCCTAATCGTATCAATCTCATCTCCCCAAAACTCCAGTCTAAAAGGGGTTTCTTCCGTTAACGGAAAAATATCAAATATATCTCCCCTTACTGCAAACTGCCCCTTACCTGAAACCTGAGAAGTTTTCTCATAACCAAGTGCTACCAGCCTCTTTGATAGGTCTGAAATGTCAAAGCTGTCACCTAATTTAAGTTCAATAATCTTCTCTTTTATATAAGAAAGTGGCAGCACCCTGTCAAGTCCTGCCTCCAAGCTTAAAACTATTGTTGATGCTTCATTTTCAATAAGCCTCTTAAGCACCTCAAGCCTTCCACTCACAATTGCATTACCATGTACATCTGCAGTAAAAAACATTATATCCTTTGCCGGATAAATCAAAGCCTTCTTATCATAAAGTTTCATATCAGACTGGATTTCCCTAGCCCTTATTTCATCATATGTAATGATTACCCTATGTCTTTTTGACGTTGCATTTGATAGTGTTTCTATTATATTACTCTTTTCTGCATCCAGACACCCTGTAAGAAGTATCGGGATGCTTTTATTATTTATACAAGTAATTGCCCCACTTATCTCTTTCAGTTCTAGTGTTGGCTCCGTTAATAAGTTCATCTTATCTCCTTAAACTTCTATCTTCATTCCATTGTACTTATTCATAGCAGCCTCTGCTCCGTCTTTCATTATAGTTATGACTGCTGCCCCTGCCACTTCTATAACCTTTCTTATAAGTGGTTCCGTATCTCTGTCAAAACCAGAAAGCACATGACAGGCAAGATCTCCGCCCTCAGGCTTACCTCCTACTCCAACCTTAATCCTAATAAATTCATTACTGCCAAGATGCGAAATAATACTCTTAATTCCATTATGCCCTCCTGCACTGCCCTTAGCCCTTATTCTTATATTACCCGGAGGCAGGTCTATATCATCCTGCACGATTATAAGCTCACTTGCAGCGTCCAGCTTATAAAAATTTACTGCCTCTCCTACTGCCTCTCCGGAAAGGTTCATATAGGTTTGAGGCTTCATAAGGAGAACCTTTTCTCCTTCAATAAATCCCTGTCCGAGCTTAGATTTAAAGCCAGCTTTGGAAAGAGAAATATTATATTTATCTGATAAGTAAGTAATCACATCAAATCCTATATTGTGTCTTGTCCCTGCATACTTCCTGTCGGGATTTCCTAAACCTGCTACTATATACATAAATTCCCTTCTTTCTAAATTCATATAATAAATTCAAACTAATTATACACCAGAATATATTTTTTTGCATTAAAAAAAGGAGGTCGTAAAACCTCCCAAATCAGTACTCTGTCTTAATAAATTTTATACTGCCTCTTCTTTTACCGGAAATTCCATCCAGTTTCCATTTTCGTACTCTGTGACAATTGACTTCTGAAGTCTATCCCTTGTCTCTGAGTTGATTGGATGAGCAATATCATGATACTCACCATCATTTGTCTTTCTGCTAGGCATTGCTATGAAAAGACCTTTATCACCATCAATAATCTTAATATCATGAACAACGAACTCACCATCAATTGTGATAGATGCAACTGCTTTTAACTTACCTTCCTTAGCAACTTTTCTGATTCTAATATCTGTAATATTCATACTGCGACCTCCCCGTTTGTGTCATCCGGACAGAAATACAATCTGCCACTGCTGATTTAAAAGTTTTAAACTAGAGCTACACTAATCAAACTACTACCCATCCCATCAACCTACTCTAATTTTGAACTTTATTATAACATATTTGAACAAAAATTACTATTGTCTTAAATATGCATTAATTAAGCGTTTTAAAAGAATTTTTTAGTTATTTTTATAGGTGTTTTGGCTTTTTATGTTCATTAAAATGACTATATGGTCATTTAATAACTATGGTTTATAAAGTTTACCATTATGCATCTATTCATGTTTTTTTGCCATTAAATCTCATTTATGATATAATGGTATAAGTGTCAAAAATATAAAAAGAGGTACATTTATGTATAAATTAGACTTACAAAATAACTCCCGTCCCGTCCATTTTATTGGAATCGGTGGTATAAGTATGAGCGGTATTGCAGAACTGTTTCTTGATAAGGGTTTCAAAGTTACAGGCTCTGACCTACATGAGTCTACTGTTACAAAAAGACTTGAAGAGCTTGGAATAAAGATCTTCTATTCACAAGAATCAGACAATATTTCACCGGATACAGGGCTAGTAATATATACCGCAGCAATTCATGAGGATAATCCTGAGTTTATAAGAGCAAAGGAATTAGGAATACCTATGTTAGATCGTGCCTCATGCCTTGGACAGATTATGAGCCACTATAAAAATGCAGTTGCAGTTGCCGGTACTCATGGCAAGACTACTACTACCTCAATGCTTTCTTATGTGTATCTTGAGGCAGAACTTGACCCTACCATATCTGTTGGAGGTATACTTAGTGGTATTCAGGGCAATATGCGTCTAGGTAAGTCTGAAAACTTCATTATGGAGGCCTGCGAATATGCCAACAGTTTCTTAAGTTTTACGCCAACTACAGCCATTATTTTAAATATCGAGGCTGAACATTTGGACTTTTTTGGCACACTTGAAAATGAAAGACTTTCTTTCACTAAGTTTATAAACCTGCTACCGACAAACGGACTACTTGTTATCAACAATGAAATAGACGATATAGAAAATCTTGTAAAAAATACTGGTATAAGAGTAGTAACTTACGGTCTAAGAGCTGTAAACGGAAAAGAACCTGATTATACAGCTAAAAATATCAGCTATAATGATTTTGGCTGTGCTAGCTACGAACTTATTGCAAAGGGCGAAAACAAGGGACTTATAGAACTATCTGTTACCGGAGAACATAATGTATCCAATTCACTGGCTGTAATTGCTGCAAGCCTTGAACCTTCAGAAATTTATAAAGACGGTATTGCCCTCGATAAAATACGGCAGGGTATTAAAAAATACACCGGAACTGAACGCCGTTTTCAATACAAAGGAAAAAGAGACGGATACACAATAGTAGATGACTATGCTCATCATCCTACTGAAATCAAGGCTACTCTTGAGGCTGCAAAACGAGTTAAGCATAATCGCCTAATTGTTGCCTTCCAGCCACATCTCTATTCAAGGACTAAAACTTTTCTTAATGAATTTGCAGATGTACTTTCCCACGCTGATATAGTTGTATTTGCAGAAATCTATGCAGCAAGAGAAGAAAATCCAGGAAACATCTCTTCTGATAATATAAGAGAAATTATGTCTAAAAATGGACATGAGGCATATTTTTTCAAAACTTTTGAAGAAATAGAAAATTTTCTTATCCACATCTGTAAACCTGATGACCTGTTGATAACTATGGGAGCCGGAGATATACTAAAAGTAGGAGAAAATATGCTAAAATAAATTTTATCCACAATATCCACAGTAAAAATTTTTTTATTATTTTTTTACTGTGGATTTTTATCTCTTTTTTTCACATTTTTATCCACATATTTTCCCACTCTAAAACTTATATTATTTATAGCAATCCACAAACTTATCCACATTATCCACATTTTTTAACTATATCCCCTCAATTTTGCCCTCTATTTTATTTTTAATAATCTTGTGATATACTCCTTGTAACAGCAGACTAGGAGGGATATCATGTCAGAAATAAACTTAAGCATGGTTATTAGTACAGGAGTTACTGTAATTTCAAATGCTTTTATAGAACATTTTATAAATGAATCAAATGCATCACATATTAGGTTCTACCTATATCTTATGTACTATTCTCAAAATCACAAAAGCTTTTCTATAAGTTCTGCCTGTGACTTTCTTGAGGATAGTGAAAAGGATATAATCCGTTCCATAAATTACTGGGAAAAACAAGGACTTTTTAAAGTTACCAGAACTAACGAAAACACTATAACAGCCATACGCATATCTGATGTTCCGGATGACAGCTCTACAGTATCATCTGATATTCAAGCTGAGACCTCTATAACTGATAACTTTGATGAAGACGAGTCCATCTTCACTCATGCCTCTCCAAATAGTATAACTGAATTAGATCTTACTCAAGTTCTCTACAAGGCAGGAGAACTTGCCGGCAGACCACTATCAAGTTCCGAGATAGATTTTATTTGTGAATTAAACGAAAAACTTAAGTTTACAACCGAACTAATCATTTACCTTTATGAGTACTGTTGTATAACTAAAGGAATTAATCGCTTTAATTATATAGAAAATGTTGCTCTGGCTTGGGCAGACAAAGATATACTCACTGTAGATGCTGCTAAGTCTGAGGCAGAAATATTCAATACCGAAAATGCTACTGTTATGAAATCTTTTGGTCTTTCACGCCTTCCCGGAACTTCTGAAAAACAGTATATTACTAAATGGTTTCATACATATAATATGTCTGCTGAAATGGTGGCTGAGGCCTGTAGCAGGACTCTTATTCAGCTTTCAAAACCTGATTTTAAATATGCTGACAGCATACTTAAGAATTGGTTTAAAAGTGGACTGGCCAATCTTGATGATGTGAAAAATGGAGATAAGGCACATTATGCTGCAAAACAGAATCTCAAAGTTGTAAACAGCTCAAATCCTAAGCCTGTTTATAACCGTTTTAATAATTTTGTGCAAAGAGAATACAGCAACGAAAAAATGGAAGACCTTACAAATAAATTACTTGAGAAAAGCATAATTTAACCCAAATTATTCAAATAATTACTACTATTCGTAAGAAATTTTAATATGAACTTGTATTTTTTTAATCATTTTTACTTGAATATTTTGGCAAATCTTTTATAATATTAAGGTGGTTTTATGGGACTTACTAATTCTGAATACGAGGCTGTAATGCGTGAGTATGATAACATACGCTATAAAACAGCAGAACTTCGACAACGGCATACTGACGAAGTTTTTAATAAAGTACCTGAGATTAAAAAACTGGAAGATGAAATAATAACCGATTTTACAAATCTTGCTAAAGATGCTTTATTCCTTACACATAATGATTATCTTGTGGCCAAGGAAAATATTGATAAAAAAATAACAAGGTTTAATGTAAAAAAACAGGAACTTCTCGTCCAAAATGGTTTTCCAAAAGACTACTTAAACCATATATATAACTGCCCTGTTTGCAAAGATACCGGTTTTATAGACGGAGCTAAGTGTGAATGTTTTAAAGCTATAGTATCAAAATTAGCCTATTCTCAATCCGGTATTTATATGATGGCAGATGAAGACGCAAACTTCAGCCGATTTGTTGAAACTTATTACCCTGATGATGACTTTGACAAAAATACTAAGCTTAGTTCAAGAGGAAATGCTCTTAATGCATTGGCAAATTTGAAAAACATGGCTGATGATTTTGATAATAATGCACATAGTTTTGTAATATATGGTGGAGTTGGAGTTGGAAAAACTTTCCTCGCCTCCTGTCTTACAAATTCGCTTATAAAAAACGGTTATTCAGTTGTATTTTTAACTGCTTTCAAATTTGTCAAAATATTCGAGGATAATACCTTTCACTATAATGATACAGAAGATGGGAAAATAATACCTTCTACCGATCCTATCTTTACTTGTGATTTACTGGTTATTGATGATATAGGAACTGAAGTTGCCAATGCGTTTACTATTTCAAGACTTTTTGACTGCATAAACGAAAGGATATTGTATAACAGACCTACAATATTATCCTCGAACTGGAATCCTGCTCAAATAAAAGCAAATTATGGCGACCGTATATTTTCAAGACTTGCAAAACATTACAAATTCTTAAAGCTAACCGGGGAAGACATAAGGACATTTTGACAAGGGTTATTCACCTAAGGGTGATAATCATAAATACAAATTACCTTCAAGATAAGGAGAAGAACAATGCCAAAAGAAGATTATATCGAGACTATTCCTGTGGGACCTCTTGGTATCATTTCACTGAAAGGCTGCTCTAAATTAGGCAGCGCTGTTGAAGATTACATAGTTAGCTGGAGAGATGGTAGAAATAATGAACACACCTCTACACTTGCTTTTTCCGGTTATCAGAGAAAATCCTATCATGTCGAGGCAAAGTGTCCTCGTTTTGGAAGTGGAGAGGCAAAATGTACTATTACCAGCACCGTAAGAGGCTTGGATCTCTACATTCTTGTAGATGTATGTAATTATAGCATTACTTACAATATGAACGGTTATGAAAACCATATGTCACCTGATGACCATTATCAGGATTTAAAAAGAGTGATAATGGCTTGTGCCGGCAAAGCACATAGAATCACTGTAATCATGCCTTTCCTCTATGAAGGTCGCCAGCATAAGCGTTCCGGCAGAGAATCCCTTGATTGTGCAGTTGCTCTTCAGGAACTTATACACATGGGTGTGGATAGTATAATCACTTTTGATGCACATGACCCAAGAGTGCAGAATGCAATCCCTCTTAACAACTTTGATACTATTATGCCTACTTACCAGTTCATTAAGGGTATACTTAAAAATGTGCCTGATGTAAAGATGAACGCTGATAACATGATGATAATAAGTCCGGATGAAGGTGCTATGAATAGAGCTGTATATTTTGCAGGCGTACTCGGAGTAGATGTAGGTATGTTCTACAAGCGTCGTGATTATGCTACTATAGTAAATGGTAAAAACCCTATTGTAGCTCATGAATATCTTGGTAGAAAACTTGACGGAAAAGATGTAATCATCGTAGATGATATGATTTCTTCAGGTGAAAGTATGCTTGATGTGGCAACAGAACTTAAGAAAAGAAATGCCGGACGTATCTTTGTAGCGTCTACTTTTGGCCTCTTTACTAATGGACTTGAAAAATTTGACCAAGCTTATGAAGACGGACTCATCCACAAGGTTATTACAACCAACCTTGTATATCAGACTCCTGAACTTCTCTCTCGTCCATACTACATAAGTGCCGACATGAGTAAGTATGTCGCTCTTATAATAGATAAACTTAACCATGATTCTTCAATTAGTGAGCTTTTAAGTCCAACTGAAAGAATTAAAACCATACTTAAAAAATATGGACAAATTAAATAATAGTCACCTAGCTTTGGCTTTCATTTGAAAATAATACTCATTTTCTAAATTGACTGATTTTTTAGTAAATTGTTGCCTAATTTAGTAAAATTCACTTGTAAAACTTCTTTAAACTATGTATACTGTTTTCGAAGTATATTAATATTTAAGGAGGTAACTACCAATGGCACATGTAATTAATGATGAGTGTATCAGCTGTGGCGCTTGCGCTTCTGTCTGTCCTGTAGAATGTATTTCAGAAGGTGCTGAGCATTATGAAGTAGATGGTTCTGCTTGTGTAGATTGTGGCGCTTGCGAGGAATCTTGCCCAACAGGAGCTATTTTTCAGGAATAAATTATGATTATGAAGGCGCTGGGTCATTTGTGGCTCAGTGCCTTTCTTTTTGAATAAAAAATGCTTTAAATTTCTTATTAAGTGAAATTCTCTCCGAGAGATATACACACTTTTTTGTTTACAATCCCGATAAATCATGGCAAAATATAGTTATACTATACCATACAAGGGGTAAATACATGGATAATACTAAATTTAAATCCTCTAGGCAGATTGCACTTATCTGTCTTGTCATTATTGTAGCTTTTGCTGCCAGTGCTCTCATGTTCGCAATATCAAGTTTTAAAAACACCAGTGCATATGTAGAGCATACCACAGATATGACTGCCATAAATATAATGAGAGAACTTGATACAGGCATGGCCTCATCAGTAAAAACTGCAAAGACAATGGCAGAAAATTCTTTTGTTGTGGACTGGGCAAAGAAAGAAAACACTCATGCCGGTGACCCTGAATATACAAAAAAACTTTATGACTATCTCAAAACCTCTTATAAAGAAAATAATTATAATTTTGTATTTTATGCATCGAAGGAGACAGGTACTATCTACTATCAAGATGGTGTAAGTATTAAAATGTCAAATTATAATGCTGATGACAGATGGCTTTACGACTTTATGTCCTCAAACCTTCAATACCAATTCACACTAAACCCTTTCAAAGCAAGCTCCGGTGATGCAACACTGCTCATCATATACAAACTTACAGATAGTTCAAAAAAGACTCTTGGAACCATAGGCATAAGCATCAACCTTGCAATGATGGAAAATAGCATTTTAGAGCTTGGAAGTTACTATAATGTTGGTATAGCTTTTACAGATTTGGATGGTAATGTTCTTATTTCCAAAGAATATTCCCTGCCGGAAGGTTCAAATATCTTTGCCAAAGACGGACTTTTTGGTGATATTGATAACACTCAACTTATGCCTGTTGAAGGTGCATTCACTGTGAAATGGATAGGTCAGAATGATATATTTGATATAAATAAGCAATTCTGTGAACTACGGTATATTAAAGCTTTTAACTGGTATCTTATAGTGTATGGAAGTGGTGAAACCATAATGCTTGCAAATAGAAATCAGCTATTTTTACAGCTCGGTTTGCTTGCCCTTTTGCTTTTACTTATGATTGCTGTTATAATTAATACAATCTCTCAGTATCGCAACCGTATAGTATCTCTTGCTACAATGGATGAACTCACAAAAATTATGAATCGCAAATCATTTATGGCAAGATTTGAATATTTTTCAAAGCAGCAACTCCTTGAAGGAGGACATCTTTTCCTAATTGATATAGACTTTTTCAAGACTATAAACGATACCTTGGGGCACGCTGCCGGAGATGAGGCTCTTTCATTCTTAGCTGAAAAACTCACAAACTTCATCGGTAAAGATGGATTTATAGCAAGATGGGGCGGAGATGAGTTTATAGGAATATTCTTCTCTACAATCAAAGACCCTCTCTCACAAATCAAATCCCTGTCTGCCGAGCTTGACGAATCAGAGACAGGCAAAAGACTTCACCTCACTCTCAGTGTAGGAATTACACCTATAGAAACCGGACTATCTCTCAACAAAGAAGTGGAAAAAGCAGATATTGCCCTATATACTTCTAAGAAAAACGGAAGAAATCAAGCAACTATGTACCATGAAAGCCAAACCGGAGCAGATCCGGAATATAGTAAGGAGCTAATTGAAAATTCTAAAAAATAGATATGAAAAAGAAAATTAAATTTATACTAATCGCACTAATAATTGCTATAGTAATTGAATTGGGAGCAATTATCTCAATTAAAGCCTATCAACTAATTATGGAAACTGCAAAAATAAATAATAGAGAAATAGTTTTACAAAAATCACAAAAAAAAGAAACTACAGATACCATTGTTTCATCAAAAAACATCTCCTCTTCCTCTGATAAACCTACTCAAAATGAAGACAAAAATCTTGAACTTGGTACTGTCGATATTTCTTATTTTGATGATGCACTCTTTTTGGGAGATAGCCGTACAGTAGGACTTAGAGCATTTGGCAACTTTACTAACTCATCTTATTTTGCAAAGACCGGCATAAGTGTAAATTCATTTTTTATGTACCCTGCCCTAGATGAAGAAACCGGACTTACTTTAGAAAGGACTCTCTTTCTTCGCCATTACAAAAAAATTTATATCATGATAGGAGTAAATGACGCTGCTCAAGTACCTTTAACGGAATTTGAATCTGAATTTTTTGATGCTATTGCGAAAATCAGAGAGATACAACCCGATGCAAGAATTTACATCCAGTCTATACTGGGCGTTACTAAAAATAAAGAAATAAACGACCCTTATCATTATAACAATGAAAGGGTACTTGAAAGAAATGCTCTATTAAAATCTAAATGTGATGGTGATAAACTTGTATATTTAAATGTATTTTCAGCTTTTGCCGATGCTGAAGGATATCTGAGTCGTGAATGTTCCTCAGATGGACTCCATTTAAATAGTTCAAATTATAGTTCTTGGTGTGAATATTTGATGAATAACGCCATACTTGACTAAACTTACTAAAAGTATGCACCTAGCTACTTTATACAAGATTACATTTCCTATTAAACAAAACAAACTCCTGTCAATGTAGAAAACTTTACATTGACAGGAGTTTGTTATTAAAGCAGTGTCTTCCTTAATTCTTCTGCACTTAAGGCACTAAGATAAGCAGGTGCAATATCAAATACCGTCTTACAACCACTCACACCTTCTGCTGCAAGCTTATACGCTGCTCTTACATAAGCTGTTATCACAGAGCCTGTAAACTCAGGATTTGAATCCAGCTTAAGGCTGTACTCAACTATGTGCTTATGTTCTTTACTAAAACCTGTTACACCACTTCTAACTACAAATCCACCATGTGGTAGCCCTGAGTGCTCTCTCTTCATTTCCTCTTCAGAAATAAAATGTACAGTAGTATAGTAATCTGCAAAATAATTAGGCATATTAATAATTTCACTCTCAATAGCTGCCTTATCTGCTCCCTCTTCCACTACTACAAAGCACTCTCTTGTATGCTTATCCCTAACTAAAAGAGATGGATTCTCACCACTTCTCACACGATTCATCGCTTCTTCTACAGGAATGGTATACTGTCTTGCATCTTTTACACCATCTATCCTTCTGATGGCATCAGAATGTCCCTGACTTACACCCTTACCCCAAAATGTATAATTTTCTCCTTCAGGCAACACTGATGTAGAAATCATTCTAAGCAAAGAAAACATACCCGGATCCCAGCCTACTGAAATAATTCCTACCTTACCTGCTGCTTTAGCTGCCTTATCAACATTTGCAAAATGTTCAGGTATCCTTGCATGTGTATCAAAACTATCTACCACATTAAAATACTTTACATACTCCGGAGTCTGCTCAGGAAGATCTGTTGCACTTCCTCCGCCAAGCACCAGCACATCAATCTTATCCTTATACTTCATAAGTTCTGTTGTACCAAGAACCTGTACTCCACTATAGGTTTTAATACTATCAGGATCTCTCCTTGTAAATACAGCAACCAATTCCATATCCGGATTCTGTGCTATGGCGCTTTCTACTCCCTTAGAAAGATTCCCATATCCCAATATTCCTACTCTTATGCTCATCTTTGCCTCCTTGTTCCTTGATTATTAAGAACTCCTAGTGAAATTAAAATTTAAAATTCTATCCTACTGCTAATGAATATAAAGGTTTATTTTCATATCAAACCGTAATTTCAATCTGATTCCCCTCTATTCCCACAATACAGCTTTCATAATAACCATCTCCTGTAATCCTAGGACCACTCAAAACTTCATACCCATCTTCATGAAACCTCATTGTAAGCTCATCTACCTTTTCTTTACTTCCAACAGAAAATGCCAAATGAATATATCCAGTTCTATTAACTCCCTTACTCATATCTTCCATATTAGGTTTATTCATAATCTCAAGCCTTGCCCCATCCTCAAAGTTTATGAAATATGACCTAAAGCCAGTTTTTTTATTATAATAAATGTCATTAGCCTTTCCGTCAAGATATTTTATAAAAAATTCCTTTGCACCTTCAATATCATTCACATACATGGCTATATGCTCTATTCTCATATTAGACTTCTGCTCCTCTCTTTAAAATATAATAAGCAAGTTCAAGCATAGAAAAATTTAAAACTGCAAATAAAACTAGATAAAATGGCATTATACCTATTCCTATCTTTTGCTGTATCAATCCAAATACCATAGGCATGAATGTACTTCCAATATAAGCTGCTGCCATCTGAAGTCCTATTACTGCTGCACTGTACCTCTTTCCAAAATTAGAAGGTGCCATATGCTGAATGGCGGGGTACACAGGCCCCATACCGGTACCAATTATAATAAAAGCTATCGCAGCAACTATATAGTTTTCTACCGACAAAAAAACCATAATGATTCCAATTAACTCAATAAAAATTCCGATACGAATAAGTTTTCTGTCACCTAATTTATTTGAAATAAAACCAGAAATCAGCCTTCCAAACATCAGCCCACCAAAAATCAAAGAACCAAAAGACGCAATTGTCTCTGCACTAAGTCCTTCCTTTGTACCTGCAAAATAACTCGGTGTCCAAAGGAAACAGGTAGCCTCCCCTGCACAGTAAGCATAAAATGCAACAAGTGTGCATATTACCGCCGGCAACTTAAGAGCCTCTCTTATACCCACACTCTTACTATGGTCTTCTTCCTCTGCCTTTCCATTTGTTTTCCACAATGGAAGTGAAATTATACAAACCAGTAAAATCAATACTTGAATGTAAGATGTCCATCTATAGCCTTCATTCCACCTTGCATATTTAAGTGCAAGCGCCATGATGTACGGACTGATTACTGCTCCTACTCCATAAAAACAATGCAAAAAATTCATTACTGAACCCGAAAAATTATTTGCGACATAGTGATTTACCGATGCATCTATTGCTCCTGCTCCAAGTCCATACGGTATTGCAAACACAAACAGCATCCAGTATTCCCCACATATTGAAAAACCCAAAAGTCCGACTATTGTCAACGCAATAGAAACTATTGTAATCCACTTTGTATGAAATCTTCTAATCATTTTAGGACTTAATAGAGCTGAAATAATTGTCATAAAAGATATAGTCATAGATACATATCCGGCATAAGATGATGGCACTAAAAACGCCTTCTGCATCTGTGGCCAGCCTGAACCAAGCAGAGAATCCGGTAGTCCTAGGCTAATAAAAATCAAATAAATCACCACCAACAGCAACGAAACCATTCACTTGCCTCCTACTTTTTCTCACAATTATATCACAAAACTCCCTCGCTATCTATTATTATTCTCAGACAATTTATTAAGAAGTCCCATACAGCCTTCAAGCACATCCCTATAAGTCACATCAAAATCACCTGTATACCATGGGTCTGCTATATCTCCTGATTTGCCTGCAAAAGAAAGCAACTTCCTGATTTTCTTCTTAGGATCACCATTTAAAATTCTATCAAGATTTTTAATATTGTTTTCGTCCATTGCGATAATATAGTCAAAGTTTCTATAATCTTTCTTGGTTATCTGCGTAGATATATGCGGCAATACAGGAACTCCGACTTCTCTAAGTTTCTTCACCGTACCATAGTGAGTAGATTCTCCAATAGCCTCTGTACTAGTAGCTTTTGAGTCTATAAAAAAGCTGTCGCTAAGATCTGCTTTGTTTACAAGATCTTGAAAAACGAAATGAGCCATGGTTGAGCGACAAATATTGCCATGGCAGATGAAAAGTACTCTAGTCATTAAAATTTTCCTCCTAAAATGCAGTTAATTGCCCTAATTTGCAAGGTTTTGCCAAGTCTGTAAAAACAGTGTGAACCTACATATATTTTGACTAATCTGCAAAATAAGGCAAATCTGGGCAAAATGTAGTAGTCATTAGTAGTCAAATCGTAGTCAACGATAGGGGGGGTGACTACTCACCTTTTAACGGTAGAATCGTTAAAGGGGTATCGTTATAAGGTATTATTGACTGTTTTTGTTCTAATTTTTCATCCTGT
>NZ_JBQMXS010000028.1:0-23651 GCF_052173895.1 Catonella sp.
CATAGCATCTCCAAAAGAAAAAAATCTATACCTCTCACCTACTGCTGTCTCATAAGCAGAAAGTACCTTTTCTTTTCCTGCAAATGCAGATACTAGCATTACAAGTGTTGACTCAGGAAGATGGAAATTCGTTATCAGCCCATCCATGATCTTAAACTTATATCCCGGATAAATAAAAATATCTGTTTCACCTGTCTTTGCAGACATCAATCCATTTTCATCTGCTACGGATTCGATAGTTCTACAACTTGTAGTACCTACACAGATAATCCTTCCTCCATTCCTTTTTGTATCATTAATTATTTCTGCTGCTTCCCTATTTACTTCATACCATTCAGTATGCATATGATGATTATTCACATCTTCTACTTTTACAGGTCTAAAAGTTCCTAAACCCACATGAAGAGTTATTCCTACAATCTTTATACCTTTTTTCTCTATTTTATCAAGAAGTTCTTTTGTAAAATGCAATCCTGCAGTAGGTGCTGCTGCCGAACCGTTGAATTTTGCATAAACGGTCTGATACATTTCTTTATCTTCCAATTTATGAGTAATATATGGAGGTAAAGGCATTTCTCCAAGCGAATCTAATATTTCTTCAAAAATACCCTCATAATAAAATTTCACCAGTCTATTGCCCTCTTCTGCAATTTCAAGAATCTCAGCCTTAAGTCTGCCATCTCCAAATACCACCTTAGCTCCAGGTCTTAGTTTCTTACCGGGCTTTACTAAAGTCTCCCAAATATCATTTTGCAACCTTTTCAAAAGCAAAACTTCTACCTTTGCTCCTGTATCCTCTTTAACTCCTATAAGTCTTGCAGGAATTACCCTTGTATTATTAATTACCAAACAATCACCTTCATTAAGATAATCAATCACATCACTAAATACTCTATGCTTTATTTCACCTGAATTCCGGTCTAATACTAAAAGCCTAGATGCTGTCCTATCTTCTAAAGGATCTTGTGCAATGAGCTCTTCTGGTAGTTCATAAAAAAAATCACTGGTTTTCATATATTACAACGTCCTCGCTCTATCAGATATATTTTTCTATTTTCATATTGTAAGTGTAAGAAAGTCATTATTACTTTCCATAACTTACCTCACCTTCACCTTCAATGCCTGTTTATAGTTATGAATATGAATATTTTTATGTGCTCCACCGTCTTCACCATCAAGAGTCCACTGCAAATCTTCATCTGTTTCTATCACAATGTCTCCGGAATGAAAATGACAGATATTCTCTGACTTCATATCCATAAGAATAAATGAATTAATTATATTTTGCAAATCTAATGGATTTTTAGGCGTTTTTACAAAAATCGCATCAAATTCTCCATCATCCAAATAAACCTCCGGCCCTGTTATACCCTTAAATCCACCTACTGATTTTGAATTTGCTACCATCCCAAAAATAAAATCATCCTCAATAACATTTCCATCATACGATATTTTAAGATGATAAGATCTTATTTTCTGTAAGCTTTTCACTCCCTCCAAAAAATAAGCCGCCTTTCCTATTACATTTTTTACATCCTGTGATGTCTCATAAGATACCTCTGTAAATGCCCCAAAAGCAGCAACATAGGTAAAATAGCTATATAAATCTCCCTGCTTTCCTACACAAAAAGAACCAATGTCCACTGCTCTTTCAGTTCCGGTTAATATCACATCAACCGCTTCTTCCACTTCCTTAGGTATCTCAATACTGGTTGCAAAATCATTCACTGTTCCCACTGGAATATAGCCTACAACAGGTATGTTATCACCATTTTTTTCAGCCTCCATAAGACCTTTAGCAACCTCATTAAAAGTTCCATCTCCTCCGGCACATACTAATAAATCATAATTATGCGCTTCCAGTCTTGCCATATCTGAGGCATCCCCACCCTTAGCTGTAGGAAATACCCTAATATCAAAGCCTTTTGAAGAAAAACTTTCCAAGATAAATGAAACTTCTTTTCTAATATTTCCTTTACCTGAATTAGGATTATATATAAATAAAAGTTTGGACATAAGATTGGCCTCCCTCTTTAATCAAAAATCTTATAATTTCTTTCTTTTATAGCTATCAGTGCTAATTCCTTAGAGTTATTATCATAAAACTCTATTCTTAATACACCATCTGAATATTCCCTATTATGTGCTATTCCCATATTTTTTATACTTATTCCCTTTGCTGCAAGAATAGATGCCATAATTGCAATTGAACCAGGCTCATCAGGAACATATAAAAGTATTTCATGCGAGATAGCCATATTGCTTTTCCTAAGTGGCAATGAATCCCTATAATCCTTATTACTATCAAAAAACTCATACAGCTTATCTTCATTTTCCACTGAAATCAACTCTTTTACTACTTCTAATTCTTCAATATATTTATCTAAAAATTCAGAAATACTCTTTTTATTTGAAAGACATATATCCCTCCACATTGCAGGTGATGAAGAGGCTATCCTCGTTATATCCCTAAATCCCCCTGCCGCAAGCATTGCTAAAAGCCCATTCTTATCATCTGACTTAGCTACCACACCTACTAGAGAAGATGCAACTACATGAGGCACATGACTTATTGCTGCAGTTATGCTGTCATGTTTTAAGGCATCTATTACTATCGGAACAGCCTTAGTTTCTTCCACTAAACTCCTAAGCTTATCTAATTTATCTTGTTTTGTATCTTCAAACGGTGTTAATATATAATATGCATTTTCAAAAAGACTAATACTTGCATTTTTATATCCTATCTTTTCAGAACCGGCCATAGGATGACCACCTATAAACTGTCCTGTAAGTCCTTGATTAACAGCCTCCTCAGCTATACTTCCCTTAACACTCCCAACATCCGTAATTATACACTCTTTTTTTATAATGGTTTTTAACTGCTTTAAATACTCAATATTTGACATTACAGGAGCTGAAAGCAAAACTAAATCAACATCTGAAAACTCTCTTAAATCCTTAACTATCTCACTAAGGATACCATCTTCCTTTGCCAGCAGCAATTCTTCATCTTCTACTAACTTATAATTATATGCCACAAATACATACTCAGGATGCTTTTTTTTCCATATTTTTGCAAGTGAACCGCCAATAAGTCCAAAACCTATAAATCCTATCTTCTGCATAGACCTCTCCAAATTATCAGATAATATAAAGATGATAGCTTTTAGCTCCTATTTTGTCAATGCTTTTAATATACCTTTTTTACTTCTGCCCTTCTCTCCTGCCATATTTTTTTCGATAAATCATACACAAACAAATCTCCATCAATAAATTTTAGTTCTCCAACTCCTGCTGTATACTTTCTCCTTCCGGCAGTTTCATACTTCCAATTATTAAAATACCCATCTGCCTCATTTTTTTCATTTATATAGCTTAAAATCTTTGTTCCTCCCTTCAATGTGGAAATGTCCGTTGTCACAACCAGCTGACCACTTTTAATCCAAAAGTTTTCATCAAATTGAATTGACATATGCTTTTTCAGGTAATCTTCCAAATTAAAGCCTTTCTCACATACATATATGCGTTCAGGCAAAGAGTACTCACCTCCCCATCTTTGAATATACCTATTACTTCCTATTGCTAAAAGTTGCCTTGGGAGCATTGCCCTATCATACCTAAACAATCCTATCTTTTTGTCACCATTTTTTATATAATGAATATTGTTCTTATCTTTTTTACTACCGATTCTAATTAATCCTAGGATCCTATCTTCTTTTTCAGAAACTTCTTCATAATAAACATCTACCGGTTTTCTTTCTCCTGTCACACTATTTATCACATAAAAATCAAAATCCATCATTATCCCATATATTTCATTATAATAGTTCCCTATGGTAGTCAGTTCATACCTAACGGCATACCCTTTCTTAAAAGCACCTTCATTTTTAAACTTTGGATTGTCCCCCTCAACTAGAGGAAGTTTATTAAGTCTGATACCATTTCCAATAGCAAAACTTCCATTATCATTTTCCCACATCTTGGTATTTTTGACATCTTTAAGAGTAAAATCTATGAGCCGTCCACTAACTTCAACCCCTATCCTATTCTCAGCAACATAATTTTCTCTGGAAAGATTGGCATAGTATTCTTCGTCCTGTTCATTCAAACAGTTTATTGCAAAAGTCCTTATCAGAATTACATACTTTCCTTCATCTACGGTCATCGGCAAGCGAAAATGTGTATTACCGGATACTTCTATTGGTTCATTTGCAGCATGGAGATTACCTCCAACCAACACATCAAAAGGAAATATTATTTCTTTTTTTTGCACATATTTTCCATATTCCCTCTTTCCATAACCTTTTATATCTAAATGACTGCCTATGGTTAAAATTTCAACATCAAATCCCTTTTCCAGTACAAGCTGATACAGAGATTTATCTGGATTTATAAGCTGACACCATTTTTTTGCATCCAAGATATTATAATCACAGATTACAGGTGTATGAACTATAACTTGATTTACTCCTTCTATATCAAATTCAAGATTATTATCACCTTCTGGGTTTATACTATTAGTCAAGACATACATTACCTGACCGCTGCTATCATAAAGATTATTCTGTGTAGTGCTCTCAATTTTATTTCCAAATTCATACAATACCTTCTTTTCCGTTTTTTTACCTTTTGCAGTTGGCTTAATTGGAACAGTAGTTTCTTTCCTAACTTCTTTTCCATCCATAATAACTTTACCATCAATAGACAGACTGTCATTTTTTACTAAAACATCTCCAACTACAGTTTCAATTTCATTTTGTGGATCATAGGGTGGTATACTTGAGCCATTTACATGTCTTGCCCCTAAATTTATTATCTTAAGACTTTCCGGTGGGGGTTTTAAATGTGCAATTTCTGATATATCTGCCATATATTCTATTTTAGGTCTAATATACCCATTTGGAATCATCTTAATTCCAGTATCAGGCAATGCTTTATTATGTAAAATTGCTCCATCCAGTGTATATACTTCTAAATTATCAATATACCAGTATGAGTACTTTCTCTTTACTTGTGTTAAATAATCTCTCCTTCTAACTGCTTTATGCAATACTGCATTTTTCCCCTTACCTGAAACCCAACTTAGATGCCATGTTATATAACTTCTTACCTTGTACAGTTTCTCTCCATTTTTATTTTTAAATCTATATTTAAGTAAGTATTCTTCAGTAACAACATTTTTATAATAATATTCATCTGTCGGAATTCCATCTACAATATCAAAAGGTGAATTTTCAAGTGTTCCGGAGCCAATTACCCCTATAGGCTCCGGCTCAGGTAGTTCGTTATAAATCTCATCTGTGTAATCCTTAACTTTAATATGTGTTTTTTCATATGTACCGACAACTAAAGCTTCATCATCTCCTAAAACTATTTTCTGCTTATCTGCCCCTTTACCAAACTTTTTATTAATAGATTTTTTCGCATCACCCGTTTCATAAAACTCACTTGCTACCAATCTATACTTAATGTATTTACCCTTTTTCTTTGCTTCTAATTCTGTCGGCAAGTCAACGGTAATTTTAGATGCAAAATATGCTTCATTACTATTAAATTTATTATGAGGATTCTCAACACTTCCACTAGCAGTTCTAACTTCTTTTAGCAGTTTTCCGCTTTTATCTACATATTTTACTCGTACATTAGAATATATTTCATACTGAAAATCATGATTATAATAATCTTTATTATGCCATTGCTTTTTAGTAATCGGTCTCCACGCTTCTGCATTCCTTATTTTATCGATATTCGTCAAATTATCATGCCTAATCTTTTTTACAATGTCTTTTTTCTTATCATAATCATATTTCGAGTTATTCAAATAAACATATTTTCCATTTGGTTTCAGAAAATCCTTTTTCTTCTTTTTATTATAAGCAGAAATCACTGCTCTTCTAATTTCTTCAGCTGTTACAACTTCATAGGTTTCAAAGAACGCATCCAAGTAAAGGGTTTTATTACCTTTTTGATAGTTTTCAATCAGTTTTTTGTAAAATGCCTTATTGGATAACATCTGACTTTTAATATATTTACCATCCACCGTATTATTTACAGTATAAATCCCATTATGCTTTTCTACTGTCATAACTTTTACAGTTATATCATTCCTATACAAGGTTATCATCGGACTTTTTCGTGTAAGGGGATACCCCAGCTTATCAGACGGTTCTAAAGATAGATAGTACCCCTTAGTCTGCCATCTGATACCTGTAACCGCCGCAGCTTCTTTAGATTCCCATGAAATATCACCGTTATTATTATCTACAATCAAATTATATGCTGACTTAACTTCTGATAAACTAACAATAAAAATCAGACATATAAATACAATAACTGTCAGACAAGTCATCTTAACCTGTTTCATCATTATTTCCAGCCATAGAATACATATGTATCTTTAGGGTCATACCATAGCTTATCTTTTTTAGTTATCTTAAACTGTTTTAATATCTTTTTCTTTCTAATATTCCTCCTCGAATTATCAATATAGCTCAATTTAGCCCATTTCCAAGGATAATCTTCAAAATTTAATTCATTATGTAATATTTCAGGATAATTTACAGCATAAACGCCTTCAATCCACTTACCTATTTTCACAAAATCTTTATAATTTTTTGCTATTCCCCAAGCACTATCAAGCATTTGACTTCCATAAATTATCTTATCAAAATTTTTTTTGAAATTCTTACAAGATACTATTCGAAATTTCATATAAGTATGAGCCATAACCCCCTCAGATAAACAATATATTGCACTTGCATCTGTTGCCGAAGGCTCTGCTTCTATAATTACCTTATTCTTCTTAACAAATTTTACATATTGATTTATTTCTTTTCTTATATTCTTTATTTCTTCCGCCTCTTCACGCATGCAAGAATAAATGTCTACCAATTCATCCACCCATTTTTTATCAATCGTCCTATAATCAACATTAAATCTACAATCCTGTAACCTCCTCACTACCTCAGCCCTATCATATATGTTACCATCATAAATGCTATAATCCATATATTTTGCAAATGCAAACTTTGGTTTTTCATAATCTTGATGTTCTGTACGATATGTGGAAGGATAGTTTTCATAATCAAACCTTGTTTCATAAAATGAATTTGGAAATGAGTCAAGTATATATTTATACTCAGATGCATTTACCGGAAGATTTTTTGTCCTTATAAGCTGTCCATCAAGACTTATTAAATATCTTTTTTCGCTATTGTAAGTCCTGTCTATTGCTGCCTTAATCTCAGATAAACTAACTTCTCTTTTAGGTTCTATATTCCTTTTTTGAGAATATTTACCTAAAGATTTACCTATAATTATCCCGTTACATAATGTCAGTATGGTACATACTCTATATTTTTCATCAACTTCATCCAAATCATTTATCCTGTTATACTTTTTTATGTTGGTAGCGGTAAAAATCATATCATTTTCCACAACCTCTTTATAGGGATATTCAGGAGGATCACCAATATCATATCTATTATCCTGTTTATAATTTCCCTCCTCAATCTTTTTAATATCCCAATCCCATACTTCTCCCTGCTTCATCATTATTGAGCAACAGATAGCAGATAATTTTTCTACTGTAACTTTTTCTTCAGGGGATGTTAAATTTTCCACACCATTAATTCCAAATCTTATTATTCCCCGTTTTTTCCCTTCAAAACTATTATCTTCAAGTATGCCCAAATTTATCCTTTCAGCAATATAATCAACTGCTTGTTCAGCGTTACAGCTTTCCCCGGCAGATACCATATTCTTGTCCACTGCTGAAATAAGAAAAACAAATACCATAACCATACTAATAAAAACTATTTTTCTAAAACTAAAGCTTCTCATATTATCCCCTTTTTATTTCAAATTTCAATCTAATAATTTTACCATTTTCATTTCTTCCAACATGACCTATATAATCATCATAAGGTTCTATATAAAAGCTATTCTCAGGTATATTGGCAGCAATACTAAATTCATTATATTTTGAAAATATTCTACTACCTCTATTATTAATTACCCTAACCTCTATATCAGTTTGATGCTTTCTTGTAATATTTATAACTTCTGCTCCAGTCAATATTTCAGAATCATATTTAGCCAAATTATATTCTCTATAATCCTTTTCTTTTTCATTAATATTCTTCAAAAAAATATTTCCTAAAGCCCTCCCCTCATGCATTACTAAAAGACTAAAGCTTATAACCACACAAGTTATAAAAATTCCTGCTGAAATAGTCAACATTTTCAAAGAATTTTCCAAATCTACCTCCCAATCATTCAAGACCCAGTACACATTTTTTGCATGGCATTCCTCCTGATAATGCACACTCTTCAATTGAAGAATATATTTTTGCCAAACTTTTACTTTCAGGCATATGGCTGCAAAAATATGTATTGTGATATATATTTTTATACAAAAAATAATATATTCTTTCCTTATTCTCAGACTTAAGCTTATAAATTTCTTTCAAATTTCCATTAAACATTATGTCTTTCCTTTGTTTAAGAAAAAGCCGGTCTTCTTTTATTTTATTAATATACTCTGACCAAAACATCTTACTTTCATTTCTTGATATCGAAATATTAGAGCCGAATAACTCTTTTTTCAAATGATCTTCTGAATATTTATGTTTAACATTATATCTTGCAGTCCTAAAATCGTCCTGTACATCACTTACTCCTGCACCTGCTAATTCCATCATCTTATTTTCTGCAACTATACCTTCTTCAAAAAATATATGTAATGACCATATTTTTAAACTTCCTATTAAGACAATAACCATTACAAATACAGAAACTAGTGAACTAATTTTGGATATACTCGTTTTCTACCATTCCTCCCAACTCTATTGTTTTTTGTGGAAACATATTTAGCATTTTACCTTTATCATGTATTGTACAGCATACTTCATCACCAATCTTAAACTTATATTTAGAATTATTCTTTAACAAACTCTTTATTTCTGCATCTGATACTTCTATATAGAACTCACGACTATCAATTATATCTCCATTATGAAAAATTGGTCTTACTGCCCTTTTTCTATGTAAAAGTCTCACTTCCTTATCTTCACCAATCTTAGAAAGATTAACATAAAAATTATCCAGTTCCATCTTGTCAATATATCCAGTGTACTTAACTTTATCTAAAAACCTATCTGTAAGATTGATTGTTTCAATATCTATAAGTGATTTTATCCTTATTTGGATAAGATATATCGGACATATGAATATCAATATAAAACCTATTATTATGCTCCAAAATTTACCAAAAACCTCCATACCAGCTCCATCTTAATAATTTTCTCCAAATTTCCACTATACATTTCGTATAGAAAAATCTGACTTATTGCTACTGTAAATATAAATAGAGCAGCCGTTTTTTTCAACAATTCTAATATTCTAATCATAATCTTACCTATTGAACTTGTTGGATAAAGGTAAGCCTATCCACGCTACCATCATCTTTATATTTTACCTTTCCAATAAAATTCCCATATTGATAAACATTGTTTGTAAGCCAATTTGAATTTTCAACCTTAACACCTTCAGGAGAACTCCCCTTTGTCTCATTGGTAACTATATAAATATCTGTCTTACTTTTTAATCTTTTTGCAGTTCTTATCACTTCATTTCCTGATAATGTCAAGCCATTATAAAATTCAATTCCTCCATTTCCCATCTCCGTTGTGTACTCACCCATTTGATTTATTCCTTGTGCTGCTATGTCTTTAGCCTCCCTCGTTACAAAAAATGCAATACTTATAACTATACAGGTAATAATCACTCCTGCTGCCAGTGTCAATCCTTTTAATCCATTACTCATACTATCTCTCCTTTCAAAATTCACTCCACATCATTGAAATTAAGTTAATTTTACTGTTACATCCAAAAGATTTTTTATACTTATAACTAAAAATGGTACTATCATATATGCTCCAACAGTCATCATAAACGGAAGATATAAAAATGTGGAAATTATAGCCTCTTTTTTTCTCACTATGAGTTCCTGATCCTGCCGTCTTTTTGCAGTATAATAGTCTTTTCTAGACATCAAATCCTTAAATGCCTCACTTATACCTATTTTGTCACTAGCTATCAAATCATCAATTACATTTATAAAACTAGTTTTTTGCCAACGACTCCTTAAGCCGTCTAATGCCTTATGCTCATTAACATCCAGCTCATCTATACAAGATGCTACACTTTCTTTAAGAATAAGCGTAAAATTTTCAGTCCATAGCAAAATTTCTTCAACTGTCATTCCTATAACACTAGCAAGAGAAATTGTCATAAGTCGTACCTGTCCTATCTCCTCTTCAAGCACAGCTTCATAAAACATCCCATCTATAATCAAGCCTGTATACGGAATATAACTCAGTAAAAACGAAATAAATATTATTGGAATTATCATAAAATAAGACAATTTCCAATATCCTGCCCATATAGTTATGAGCCCAAAACTAAAGAAAAAACAGAAACATCGCATTAGTATAAAATGCTGATATGACTTTTCCGGAAAATTCTCATTAAAAATTTTAGCCACCTTTCCATTTTCCATCTTCCTATGTTCAAATAGCCATTTCAATGCCTTATTTATAAGCTTATTTTCCATTATCATTGATAAAATAGGCTCTATTCCATCTTCTCTAATTTCTTGCATTTTTTCAAAAAATATAATGAAAAGCATCGTAATAACTATACATAAAATCCTAGTCAAACTCCCCCTAAAGCCATTGTAAAAATCTACTAAATCCCCTACCTGTGATACTGCCCATCTCTCCATTATCGGCATTGTTATTATTGCAAAACTTATCGCAAAAAATACTGTACTAAAAATAAAATCTTCTCTTTCCCATTTTAATAAGTCAGAATCAATATTTTTCTGTAGTTCATCTATATTAGATATAAATACATTATCAGCATCTCCATACTTTATTCCACATTGGCAGATTGCTATGAAGATAAATAGAAACCTATTAGGACTTGCCACTTTATAATTTTCCGGAATACCATTTCCATCCAGTTCCTCTTCAATCAATCCAAGGTGTAGTTTAAGTTCTTCGCCTGCAGCAGAAAAAGCTGCCAAAAAAGCTTCCTCCACATCTCCAAAACGATAATATTCTCTCCTCAGCTCATTCAAATACATCGATAATTGTTTTAGAAGATTCTTTTCCTGTTTCCTTTTCCACTTTGCAAAACTATCTTTATACATTGCTATTCCAAGAACTAATGCCACTATAAAATACTTATTATCAAACCCTGCAATTACCAAAGCTATCACAAATATCAATATAGACTTTAATAAGTTAGCCATTAGCAACTTAACTGTATTGACTCCCAATCCAAAATCATCAAAAGGCAGGTATCTCCCAACTTCATATTCTGTTTTCCCAATAGCTATCCTTCCTATACCACTTAAACATAAAATCTTATAAATACTATATAACCATCTTTCCATCTTTTACCTTCTGCCACTGCCTAACATATTTGATAAACTTCATCCCTTCATTTTCAGGCAACCTTTCATAAATAGCCTCCTCAGTTTCTCTACTTAATTCATCCTTTAGAATATATTCTCCACGCATATTGTAGGCAATAATCTTCTCAATAAACCCCTGCTCATTTTCACAAGGCACAATCTCACTTATTTTTTCAATATATCTTTTTCCAAAAGAATTCTTTTTAACATGTATGTTTATTCTTACTGAATTTACTGCCTGCATAAGTGCTACCTTTTCATTTCTAAAGTTTCCCTGCATAAGAAGAGAATTTCTAATATAATGCACAAGGGCATTTGTATCCTTAGCATGATGAGTAAATAAAGTAAACGATGATGCATTTTGTGCAATCTGTACCAAAAAAAGTACGGCTTGCATAGTTGCTACTTCTCCCAATATAGTTACATTTCCATCTGTTTTTTTTGTAAAATCGAGCCCCTCTTGTATTCCTATTCCATCAGTTTCCTTAAAGCTGACTATATTTCTCCCCGGAAACCTTGAACGCAGATGTAATTCAAAAGACATCTCTGCAACTCTTATGTTCATCCAATCAGGAATAAATTTAACCATTGATGCCAAAAGAGTAGTTTTTCCTGAACCCTGTTCGCCGGTAATCGCTATCAGTCTTTCACCAATTACTAAATATTTTAACAGCTTAATTATATTAGCTGCTCCCTCTCCTATTATTATGTCTTCAAGTTCCAAAATATTTTCCATTCTGAACTTTCTTATAAAAAAACTCCAGCTTTCACAAAATGGAGGTCTGGATATAGAGGCTCTAGAGCCATCTGCAAGTTCTGTTACAACATACCCTCTTCTTTCAGATAACTGGCCAATTCCATAACTTTTGCATAAATTCCTGCATATCCGCTTAATTTCAGACTCTCCACTAAATTTTAAAAATGATAAACTTATTGTGTTTCCTTTATACATCATCCAAACATAAAAACTTCCATTATAATTAGAAACCCCTCCGGAAATTCCATCTATTACTAATGGTAATAGAACATCTATAATTCCATTGCCCTTGTAATTTTCATAAATTTTCTGACATAAAATTTCCATTTTCTCAGGAAAAGAAACTTGATGATTTCTAAATTTGGCAAAGGCTCTATTTAATTCTTTTTCGTCTATATCTCTTTTTTCAGGCCTTGTTACCACTTCTGAAAAATATGTATCAATTAGTTTCTCAAGTCCAAGTTTTCCATATTTTGTTATACTTTTTTCTAGCATGAGCTTAAACTTATATTCAGCATCTTCTATTAAAAACAATCCAATATTTTCTTCAGATATTTTATATTTTTCTGCAAGAAGTGAAATAATATAATTTTTAACAAATATCTTTGATGATTCATTTCCTGAACCACAGGTTCTTAATGCCTCTCTTAATTCTTCCCTTCTTTCTATTCTTGCCATTTTTTCCTTTATCAAAAATGGTCCAATATTCAAATTAACCCTTAATAACTGTGTAAAATCTCCTTTTACAGCTATTAAAAGTTCATCAAAGCTGCTTATCATATACTCAGCTCCTTTTCCTCTTGTGTCTCTGCTACATCTCTTATATATGTGGTAAGTTTTCTCAACTGTGAAATCAATTCATAACTTTTTTCTTTTCTTGTAGACCAAAGATTTTTTATTAAGAAACTTGCTAAATTGCCATTTTTACATATTCCTGTCAACGATTCATAATAAGGAATATATGATATTCTCTCTTCAGTAATTCCATACTCAGACATTAATTCTTCAAATTTTGTATCAGCTGCACTTTTATACCTACTTACAATAAAATAAACTTTATTTTTATCTAAAGAATATTCATTTAAAATACCCTTAATATCAATGTCATCCTGTGGTAAGTTGATAAATAAAAGATCTGCTCTTTCTATAATCTTCTTAGTTGTCATAGTATGTGTTCTTTTTAAATCTGAAAATACCACTTCATACCTTTCATCCAGTTCATCCAATAATCTGTCAATTATCTTATTCATTTCATAATCAAATAAATCATGGTTTAATGAATTTTGTGGAAAATAATGCAGTCTGCCATTTGCCATTCTTAGAGCTGCATTACTTAATCCATTAACTGGAAGTCCAGCCTTCATTAATCCATAAAAATAATTTATATTATTATTCCTGTTGTAATATATTGGTTCTTCAAATAGAAAGGACAACTGTTTTTTACCAATTAAAATGTCTTCTAATCCATGTCTTCCCGGAACATGATTTTCGAATAGTGCTACTTTTTTCTTATATCTTTGAGCATAAAAATGAGAAATCAGTGCAGTGTTAGTAGTAACTCCTGTTCGTATCTCTGCACTGCTCCAAAAGGCCACAAGCATAAATACCTCCCAAACATTAAAAAATTGAATTAATTTGATTTTATAAAATAATAAATAAAAATTAAGAACTCTATCATCAGATTTAAGTCTTATGTTTCCCTAAAAAAATAATACTCCCTAAAATATCATTTGTAAAGATATTTCAGAGAGTATCTGAATAGAAAAATTATCTGATTTTTTGTACAATTCACACAAAGTTTAAACCCAGCAATTTACCAGTTATTTTTGTGCAAAATACACAGAATACCAAAGTAAAAATGTATATATTGTCCAAATTTTACGCCAATTATCAGAATTTCCACCAATATAGTCCTCAAAAATTGCATTAATAGCCTTAACATCAAAGAATTTTTCTGCAATCTCACTGTTAAATAATCTGACTACATCTTTATTATAGCGTTCATCAGCTAACCAAATTCTGATTGGAACTATGAAACCAAGTTTCTTTCTGTACGCAATGTCTTCAGGCAAGACTTTCACTGCTGCATTACGGAAAGCAACCTTATTTTGTGTTTCATTTACCTTAAACTGAGGCGGCATTTTTCTTGCAATATCAAAAATCCTTCTATCAGTCAAAGGCATCCTTATCTCTAGACCTGCTGCTGTACTCATTTTATCCACATTGAGATAAATATCCCCTTCAAGCCATACACTTATGTCAACCAAAGACATCTTGCTTAAAGGATCCAAGCCTTCCATTTCCTCATACAAATCTTTTACATAATTTATAGGAAGATTATTTTCATCATAAACTTTCAAAATAGCCTTTTTTTCATCTTCCTTCATTATATTGGTATTTCCAACATAAAAATCTTTCAGATTATCTCCATATCTTTCGGCATTTCTATACATATTGTATCCGCCAAAAAATTCATCTGCTCCTTCACCGGAGTAACAAAGCTTTGTTTTCTTTGCTACTGCCTTACATCCAAGGGCAAACGCAATAGCTGATGCATCTGCAAGTGGCTGTTCCATATTTTCCATAACAAAAGGTACTATATCAAAATATTCCTCAGGAGAAATAATACTTGTCATATTTTCCCTATTTAATATTTTTGATGTCTCTTTTGCTAGATAGGACTCATCAAACCTCTCATCCTCATATCCACATGAAGCTGAAATCTTTGCATCAGACATAGCAAGTACATAAGATGAATCCACTCCACCGGACAAAAATGATGCTGCCTCTTCACCCTCATCCTTTATCTCAGTGAAAATCTGAGTTACCATACTATGTATTTCTTCAGAAAATTCTTCAATCGTCTTAGTATTATCTATATCCATTTCATACTTATAATATCTGGAAATGTTCATTTTTCCATTTTCCCAAACAAGAAAATGACCCGGCATTAATTTCTTTACACCCTTAAAAAATGTCTCATCCCCAGGCGTATAAGTAAGGCTTAAATATATCTGTAACAATGGTAGATTAAACTCCTTTACAAAAGCAGTATCTTCCATTATTTTTCTAATCTGTGTACCATAAATCAATCTTTCATCAGCAGTCTTATAATAATAAAATGGCTTTGCACCAAAATGATCTCTTACCAAAATAATTTTATCCCCATCAACTATGGCAAAAGCAAACATTCCATAAAGATGATTTAACATCTCCATTCCCCACTTTTCGTAAGCTTTTATTAAAATAAGATTTTCTCTTTCTTCCCTACCCAAATTCTCAGCAAGCCCCAATTCTTTACAAAGTGCCTTATGATTTCTAATATGTCCCTTGTATTCCCTAATTTCTACCATTTATTTTGCTCCATATTGATTATAGTATTCATCGATTCTTAATTTAAGCTCATCATTAATGACAATTTTCCCCTTAACTTCTCTATTATATAAATATTCTATTACCTCTTTCATGGTAACTATTGCTCCGGTAGGAAATCCGTAGGTTTCTGCTACTTCATTAAGGGCACTTATTTCTCCCTTACCCTTTTCGCCTCTGTCAAGAGAAACCATCATTCCTACTACATTTACATCACCCATTGACTTTATTATAGGATAGGTTTCTTCAATAGACTTACCTGATGTTGTAACATCCTCAATAATAACTACCTTATCACCAGATTTCATCTTACTTCCAAGCAATATTCCTGTATCACCATGATCCTTAATTTCTTTTCGATTTGACGAATATCTTATTTCCTTTCCATAAAGTTCATCAAATGCTGCTACTGTAGCTACAGATAATGGAATCCCCTTATAAGCCGGCCCGAAAAGTATATCAAAATCATCACCATAAGCCTCATGTATTGCCATTGCATAGAACTTACCAAGTTTTCTTAGCTGCCCACCGGTAACATAGGCTCCGGCATTCATAAAAAATGGTGATTTTCTTCCACTTTTAAGCGTAAAATCACCAAATTTAAGAACCTCCGATTCAACCATAAAGTCAATAAACTCTTTCTTGTACTGTTCCATATCAACTCTCCTAACCATTTTTTTTAATTCTATAATTGCATAAAAAAAGCTGTCACTACTCCGGTAACAGCCTCTTTTATCATTATTTAATTATGCGCGCTCTACACTGCCACTACGAAGGCAAGCAGCACAAACATGCATAGTCTTAGCTCCGCCTGGAGTTTTAACTCTAACAGTTCTTACATTAGCCTTCCATGATCTGTTGTTTCTTCTGTGGGAATGGCTCACAGCTATACCAAAGCTAACACCTTTTCCACAAACATCACACTTTGCCATTACAGCACCTCCTCTATCTCCAATGGAAATTTTAGATTATCTAAACACAAAACACACTAGCAAGTATTTTAACAGAATTTCGTTGTAATTGCAAGTCTTATAACTTAAATTTTTTAATAACCTCATCAAGTTCCATGGAGAGTTCCATAAGGGCATGACTTTCATTCTTTACCTCTTCAAATGTTCTGGCCTGTTCCTCAGTAGATGCAGAGATTTCATCCGTAGCAGCTGAATTTTCTTTTGATAATGCTGAAGTATTCTGCATAATATCGTATAATTTTCCTTGTGCCTCGCCAATCTGTTTGTTTGAAATAATAATTTCATCCATAGCCAATTTTAGCTTAGTAATTGCATCTGAAATTCCCTTAAAACGGACTTCCACTTCGTCAACATTATTTGCCTGATTAACTACTATTTCGGCAGATTCATTTATTTTGTCTACAGCATACGCTGTTCGCTTTAGCAATTCGTTTACAGACTGATTAATATTCTCTGTAAACTTACTTGAATTTTCTGCCAGCTTTCTTATTTCTTCTGCAACAACTGCAAATCCCTTACCTGCCTCACCTGCCCTAGCTGCCTCTATAGCAGCATTCAGTGCAAGAAGATTGGTCTGCTCTGCTATAGAACGAATCATCTCACCTGCTGACTTTATTTCATCAACACTTATCTGGGTATTGTCAATAGCCTCCTTTATCTCTCCTGATATAACTTTATTGCTTTCAGTAGACTTTAAAAGCTCTAACATTGTAATCATTCCCTCATTCTTTAGCTCTTCTGCATTTCCCGAAGCATCTTTCAATATTTTAAGATTGGAATCATTTTTATCAATCATCTCACTCAAATATTCCACCTGAACCACACCAACTTGAGTATCTTCTGCCTGTGAACTTACACTATGTGCTACAGTTTCCAAAGTTTTTGCAATCTGTTCTGTAGATTCACTGATTTTATCTGATTTATCAAAGAAACTCTGACAAGACAAATTCAGTTCCTTTGAAGAATTAATCATCTTCTCAATAATCTCTACAAAATTCGCCTTAAGTTCTTGAGTTGCCCTGTAAATATCTCCAATTTCATTTTTTTTGTTCGAATAATCATTCTTAGGCTCAGCTCTCAAATTATATTCTGCTAACTTTGTAATGTCTTCCTTCAAGGACTTTATCGCCTTCGCAATGAGTGAGGCAATGAAAAATACTGCTGCAATGCCAATGACAAGTATAATTATAGAAATAACAAGCAATAATACCGTAAGTTCCACACTAGGAGCATATACTTCATCCTCATCTATAGATGTAATCAAGGTAAGCCCTCTGCTCTTAAGATTATAATAACCTGCTAATTTTTTATTGCCTGAAAACTTATACTCTCCCACTCCGGAATCATTCTGCTTTACTTCATTATTAAAAAAATCTACAAAACCATCATAAGCAGTATCTGCTGCCTTATCCATTACATTAAGTCCTTCTTCTACTAACTCGCTGTTAGTATGAGCGATTAATCGGGTATTATTATCAAATACAGAAAGAATACCTGATGACTGCCATTCAAATTCTGCACAGAGTTTGTTCATAAAGTCCATGCTTTTCACTGCTCCAAATACACCTTCTATCTGACCATATCTATAGTATGGGGCTGTAATTACTATAACTTTTGAGCCATCCTTTGTATCATTAGTTATTTCAGATATGTATAGCTTGCCCGTTAATGCCTGCTTAAAATATTCCATTTCAGCAACATCGAAAACTTCAGCTTCAGGAGTTATGCTAGTTGCCTTTCCGACATTATCAGTATAAAAAAAGTTTTTAAATCCAAGCTCCTTTGCCCTGTTTCCAAAAAAATCTGTTTTTTCACTCCAAAGTGAGTACCTATCAGCTAAAAGAGCATTTTGAGAAAGTTCAGTTACAGAACTCTCAACCAGTTTAAGTTCCATATTTATGTTGCTTGCCACCTGTGCAACTATGACTTTCATATCATCATGCACCTGTTTTCTAAAATATTTTTTTACCATACCCTGCGTTACAAAAAGCATGAGCAAACTTGAAACAATGAGTATTCCTGCAAAGCAAACCGTAATTAATGTCTTAATTGATAATTTTCTCATTTTTTCTCCTCCAAAAATTAAATTTTTAGTTATTAATGCAGAAAATTCATTATTTCATAATTATATAATTGTTAAAATATTATATAATTATAAATATTTTTAACTACTTATTATGAATTTTCATCATTCTTATTATAGTTACATTTTAATAAATTTCTGATATTTTTGCAATAGTTTTATCACTATTTTAAATTAATTATTAAAATTCTAAAATAATTTATTTTTTAATAGATAATTTTAAATAATCTTCCTATTAAAACAATAAAAAAGGTAGCAAACCTTATAATAGGTTCTGCTACCTTTTTCAAAATTTTATACAATTAACTTATAATTTAAATCTCTGTATAATCTCATCAAGCTCTCTTGAGAGTTCCATAAGAACCTGACTCTCATCCTTAACTTCCTCAAAAGTTGATGCCTGTTCCTGTGTCGATGCCGATATTTCCTGCGTAGCTGCCGAATTTTCTTCTGAAAGTGCAGATACATTTTCCATAATAGTATATAACTTTTTCTGCGAATCATCAATCTGTTTATTAGAAGTAATAATTTCATCCATAGCTGCCTTCAGTTCAGTAATTGCGTTTGAAATTCCACTAAAACGATCCCTTACCTCATCAACATTATGCGACTGATTATCTACTATCTCCGTAGAATCATTTATTTTTTCTACGGCATAAGCTGTCCTATTTAAAAGTTCATTAACTGATTGATTGATATTTTCTGTAAACTTACTGGAATTTTCTGCAAGCTTTCTTATTTCTTCTGCAACTACTGCAAATCCCTTACCTGCCTCACCTGCTCTTGCTGCCTCAATTGCGGCATTAAGGGCAAGGAGATTGGTCTGTTCTGCTATAGAGCGAATCATTTCTCCGGCAATCTTTATTTCATCTACACTGCTCTGAGTATTGTCTATAGCTTTCTTAATGTCATTCGATATTGCCTTGTTACTTTCTGTAGACTTAAGCAATTCCTTCATAGTGACAATTCCTTCATTTTTCAGTACCTCAGCATTTCCTGCCGCTTCACCCAGTATCTTAAGATTAGAATCATTTTGTTCAATCAAATTGCTTAAATTCTGCACTTGAATAACACCAACCTGAGTATCTTCTGCCTGAGAAGTCACTCCATGTGCTATTTCTTCCAATGTCTTTGCTATTTCATCACTAGAACGGCTTACCTTCTCTGATTTGTCAAAGAAACTCTGACAAGATACGTTCAATTCCTGAGAAGAAGATTTCATTTTATCCACTATCTCTACAAATTTAATTTTTAAATCCTGAGTTGCCCTATAAATATCACCAACCTCATCTCTTCTCTTCGAATAATCATTCTTAGGCTTGGCACTTAAATTATACTCTGAAATCTCAGTAATATCTTCCTTAAGTGAATTAATAGGTTTTGATATCATAGATGCAATGAAGAATGCAAAAATAGTACCTATAACCATTACAACAAGTGCAATTACTATAAGAAATACTGTCAGATTGGTTACTGAAGAAAATACTTCCTTCGCATTTATAGATGCTAATACCGTTATTCCTCTATCAGTTATATTATAAAAACCTGCAAGCTTGTCATTACCTGCAAAACAGTATTCTCCCACTCCTGATGTTTTAGTCTTAACTTCATTTGCAAAAAATTCCGATACCTCTTTATAATCAGGATCACTTGCTTTTTCCATTACATTAAGTCCTGAATCCACAAGTCCCTTATTTGTATGCCCTATCAATGTAGTCTCTTCATCATATACTGCTAAAATACCTGAATCCTGCCACTTAAATTTAGCACAAACATCACTTAAAAATCGGGTTGACTTACACCCTGCAAATACACCATCTATCTTTCCGTTTCTATACAGAGGAGCTGCAACAATAACTATTTTTGAACCATCAAGTGCATCAGTTCTAATCTTTGAAGTATATACCCTTCCCTGTATTGCCTGTTTGAAATATTCATTATCTGAAACATCAAAGCTATCTGCACTTGTGGTAAGATTTTTGCACATTCCCTTAGCATCAGTATAAAAAAACAGAGTAAACCCAAGTTCTTCTGCCCTTTTTTCAAAAAATGCCACCTTATCTGCCCAAGGTATTGTATCATTGGTAAGCATAGAATTTCTAGAAAGTTCATTTAACGACTTTTCAACCGACTCCAATTCAGACTCTACATGAAGTGCAGTCTGCTCAAGAATCACTCCCATGTCATCATAAACCTGTTCTCTAAAAAATCTTCTTATTGAGCCTTGATTTATGAGTAGCATAATAAGATTTGAAATAATAAGCATTCCCACAAAACAAACTGCAATAAGTGTCTTAATTGATGTTTTCTTCATCTTTCCCTCCTGTATATAATTTTTGAGAATAAGCTAAAATATTCAGTTTAGCGTTAAAATCTCAATTAATTATTATAATACTATCTTATAAAAGATTCAAGATATTTTAAAAATAAAAATAAATCATCATTCCAATAAAAAGAAATAATATCATAAGGCTATTTGTAATAAACTTAAATGCCTCTTCGGTTTTTGACAATTTTTCCAAAAAATATGATGCCAATAAATTAATGAAAAAGAAAAAGGCCACAACCACATATTGTTTAAGTTTTATTTCCATGAAAAAAAACATAGGAAAAAGAAAAATCAAGTATTTTAATATTGCAAGCATAATTTCTGTTCCCTGTATCACTCTCTCCTTAACTCCTGAAAGCATTATCCTATTTAAAACTCCTTTATTTCTTATAGTTTTTATGTATAAAAAGCCTATATTTCCTAGCTGTAAACTTATTACCATAAGAAAGGCCAATATTATATATGAAGAATAATCAATCCCTTTATTAATGCTCTCAGCTATTTTCCTATCATTTACATTTATATCTAAAATCTGATTGGCAAACTTAGTCTTTACCAAACTCTTTTCATATTCTTCAAAATCAATCTCCTCTTCAATCTTTACCCTATCATATAAATTAAAATAGATATAATCACTTACTAACTTTGTCGCAATTCTGTCATTTATAAGTCCTACTCCAACTTTAAAATTATTTCTTTTTACTTGAATCAGTCCATCAAAATTCCCTAGTAAAAAATTTTTTCCAAAATCCTTTTTTATAATATATTCAATATCCGCATCTTCCGAAACAGCCACTATGTTATCGAGTTCTGAAAGACTTTCCATTTCCTTTCTAGAAATCATGCTTTTATCATCATCTGATATTTTTATTTTAAATTTGCTGGGAGCTGATATACTTTTATCAAAAATATTGAATACAAATATAAACAAAAGTGAAAGTAATATAAGCACAAAAACAGATTTACTTAAAAGTTCATTTTTTATTCTGATTAAGCTATACATTTAACCACCTATCCCTATAAACCTGCCTATATTAATCAAAATAATCCAAATAAACAGATTCATAAAAATCAATTCTATAATGAATGTAATATATAATTCAACATTAAGTATTCCCGACATCAAAAGCCTCTGCTTTAACATCTTGCAAAACAAAATGCTGTGAAACATCTTTTCAATGCTTAACCCTACTAGAATAATTGCAATCAGAAGATTATATCCAAATTTTACTTCTTCCTTGCTAATCCCCATTATATCGTCACTTCCTACGAAAATACTGTTTCTTAATAAAATCAGTTTCATATAATCTCTCTGAAGTTCTGAAAATTTGGCAAACCTCTCCTCATCGTTTTTTCCATTTTCAGATAAAACTTCCATATAATAAAGCCCAGCATTTTGCGAAACATTAATTATATCTGTAAATCCCCTGACATAGCTTATTATAAGCCTTGCAAAATCATTATTCTCATTCTTTGCATAAATGTCTATTTCTGCCTTTTTCCCTTGATATAAGGTATTAATTGTATCCTTTTTTATATGCAATAAAAGCAAAGCCCTTCCCCTATCTACTTCTTCTCTTCCTATTTCATAGTCTTCTTGCACAAAATTAACAATCTCCGTTATTCTATCATTTAATATTGAATTAATCACAAGGCCTGCAAACATACCTCTTTCTTCATTGCATATAATTATATCCGGCTTTATCGCAGTTGATTTTCTCCAGACAAAGATAAACATAAAACATATTAGAATTACTAAAAAGAATGAAAATGAAACTGCTTTTAATCTTATACAATCAAGCTTTAATTGAATTAATAATAATTTGATTATATTTTTAATGCTCATAACTAAGCTCCAGTTTTCCATCAATCATTTTTCCCCACAAATTACAAACTTCATTTATAAATTCTTCTTGATGTGAGGTAACAATAATAATCTTATCTTTCTTTATATCATTTATAAGTTTTATAACCTTGCCTACAGTTTCTTTGTCCATCCCTTCAATCACCTCATCTAACAAGATAAGGTTGGGATTGTTTGAAAATCCTATAATAAAGTTTACCAGCCTCTTCTGCCCACCTGAAAGTTTACCTGTCTTTTTCTTGAGCAAAGTATATATTCCCAATTCTTCGGCAAAAAGTTCAATTCTTTGATAATCAACCTTAGCATTTTCCCCATTGCAAAAAGCCTTTAAATTATCTTTTATACTTAATTGTTCAAATAAAATTATTTCTTGAGGCACATAACCAATTGTTAAATTTTTATCAACCTCAACCTCTCCATCAAAATCCTTATCAATTCCTGCAACTATTTTTAATAAACTGGTCTTACCACAGCCATTTCTCCCTTGTAATGCCAACACATCACCTGATTTTAAATAAAGGTTGAGTCCATCAATAATATGTTTATTATCTATCATTTTTGATAGATTTCTTATCTTAAGCTCCATAGTTTCTCCCATCTGCCTAAGATTAAAGCACCTTGCAAAGTGCAAAGTGCTTTAACTCACCATATAAATAAATTTAGAATCAAATTAATTTTAATTTCCAAGCATTCCTGTCATTCCGGAAACCTGCTTAAGGCCGTTTTCAATTATAGATGCATCTTCTGCCGCAAGGCTCTCCTTAGCTGTCTTAATTATATCAGCCTCCATATT
>NZ_JBQMXS010000029.1:0-21634 GCF_052173895.1 Catonella sp.
TTCCGAGCACGCTTACAAACGGGGCTGTTTGGTGTATAATAGTTAAGTGAATTTAACTTATGTTAGAGTGGACGAAGTAAAGGCTTGCTTATTGATGGAAGAGAGAGAAAGTAGGATTTTCATATATTGTGAATAAGATGGAAGTAAGGTGGAGTTTGTTATGAAAACTGCGGATAAGATTTTAGGTTTGCTTGAGGAGAATAGGGGGAAGGCTATTTCGGGGGAAAGGCTTGCGAAAGTTTTGGGGATTAGCAGGGCGGCAGTATGGAAACATATCAAGGCTCTTAAGGAAGAGGGATATGAGATAAGTTCGGTGAGTAACAAGGGGTATGAATTAATGGATAGTGGAGATGTGTTTTCTACAAAGAGTGTTATGGACGAATTGATTGATGAGGAAAATGGTTATAAGGGGAAGATTAAGATTGAGGCTGAGGTAAGGGATGAGGTTACATCTACTAATGCTTTATTGAAGGACATTGCTGCAGAGGGAGTAGATGAAGGAAGAGTTTTGATAGCTAAGAGGCAGACTGCCGGCAGAGGAAGGCTGGGACGGAACTTTTTTTCACCTAAAAATGGAATATATTTAAGTATGTTGCTAAGACCGAATATGGATTTTAGAGAGGCTATGCTGCTTACTACAATAGCAGCAGTAGCAGTGGTTGAAGCTGTCAGAGAGGTGACAGGTAAGGATACGGGTGTAAAGTGGGTAAATGATGTTTATCTGGGTAGTAAAAAAATATGTGGAATACTTACTGAGGCAGTTACGGATGTAGAAAACGGCAGACTTTCTTATGCTGTGGTTGGAATTGGGATAAATATTACGAAACCTTTAGAGGAGAATTTTCCGGAGGAACTTAGGGAGATTGCAGGTTTTGTGTATGATGATGACGAGCCGCCAAAGGGAGTTATGAGTAAACTAACGGCAGCTATAGTAAAAAATTATTTTAAATATTATGAAAAACTACCAGAACATAGTTTTATGGAAAGTTATAAAAAGTATCAGACCTTATTAAATAAGGAAATTTTTGTGATTACACCGGAGGGCTCTAAGAAGGCAAGGGTTCTGGGAGTTGACGATGAGGCAAGATTACTGGTAAAATATGAAGATGGTAAAATAGAAGCATTATTTACCGGTGAAGTAAGTGTAAGGGAGGCTGGAAGTGAAAAAAGAAATATGCCGAGGTTTTAAGATTGTCAAATGTTTATCAATGTTTTTGCTCTGTGTAGGAATAGTACCCTTAGCTATGGGGTGCAAGTCTGGAAAAAATACGGTTGCAACTAATATAACATCTGTTGTAGAGAAGAATATGGATAAGGGTTATTCATTTAAAATAAAGGATACAGAATTTTTTATAGGGGAAGATCCTACGGAAAAAGTAAATAGGCTTGAATCGGATGCAGATTCTTTTACAGTGCCAAGCTGTGCTATGCAAGGTGAAGATAAGATTTATACATATAGTGGATTTACTCTTACAGCGCATGGGGATAGTGAAAACGGGGCATTTAAACTAGCATCAATATTGCTTACGGATGATAGCGTGCAGACAAAAGAGGGACTTTATATCGGGCAGACTAGAAAGGATGCCGAAAATCTGTATGGAAAAAAGAAGAAAAAAGAAAATGAATATATCTATAAAAAAGGCAGGATGGAATTAAGTATAATTTTTGAAGATGATAAGATAGTTTCTATTGAATATAGAGGATAAGGAGAAGGTTATGGTAAAGGTTGTATTACATGGATGTAATGGCAGAATGGGACAGATGTTATCGGGACTTATAGCTTTGGATGAGGGAATGATGGTAGTAGCCGGAATAGAGCCATCAGGTGAAGTTAAAAATGAATATCCTGTATATAAGAGTTTTGAGGAGTTTAAGGATGAGGCTGATGTAATTATAGACTTTTCTACGGCAGCTGCAATAGATGGACTTCTTAATTATTGTGAAAAAACGCATACTCCTCTTGTGCTTTGTTCTACAGGACTTTCTGAAAGTCAGCTTGAAAGGGTGGAGAAACTTGCCAGTGAGTCGGCAGTGCTTGTTTCTGCCAATATGTCACTTGGTATAAATGTGCTGCTTAAACTTCTTAAAAATGTTACAAAAACTCTTTATGGCAATGGTTTTGACATAGAAATAGTAGAGAAACATCATAATCAGAAATTAGATGCACCAAGTGGAACTGCACTTGCTCTTGCAGATGTTATGAGAGATGAACTTGATGAGATTTCCTATAATTTAAACAGGACAGAAGTAAGAAAGAAGAGAGATAGGGAAGAAATAGGTATTTCAGCAGTCAGAGGTGGTACCATAGTTGGTGAGCATGAAGTGATTTTTGCAGGTACTGACGAAGTTATTGAAATTAAGCATACTGCGTACTCAAGAGCCATCTTTGCAAAGGGAGCTATGAGTGCAGCGAAGTTTCTTAAGGGCAAGGGTGCAGGAAAGTACAATATGTCTGATGTAATTGGCTAAAATTATGAGTAAATTAAAAAAAACCTTGATTATTTCAGTTATAAGTCTTGTAATTCTTATGTTTTTAGGCGGATTTTCTTTATTTATAAATACACCTCTAAAATCTAGAATTACAGTAGAAGCAGGAGATAATGAGCTAAAGCAGACAGATTTTTATAAAAATCCACAGATTTATGAGGCCTTACTTAATTACCACATACCGTTGATAAATTGTAAGATGGTAACTTCTTTGAGTGATATACCATTTGATAAGCCTGGGGAGTATTCAGTACAGTTTTTGGTAAATGGAAAGATAAATACTACATTACTTACTGTTGAAGATACAGAATCTCCTGTTATTCTGACTAAGGAAGTGGTAATAGCTACAGGTGAAAAATGTAAAAAAGAGGACTTCGTGGATAGGATAGAAGATGCCACAAATACCAAGCTAAAAGCGGAGGGACTATCAGAATATAAGGGGAAGTCCGGAGTTTATAAAATAAAACTGATTGCTACGGACTTGGGTGGCAATAAATCAGAAGAGACTACCCTGCTTTATGTGTTGGATGTAAAAAGAAAACTGAAAATAGAGTTAGGCACAAAGGACTTATCAGCAAGCAAATTTTTAACAACAGAGCAGACAGGGCTTAAGTTAGAATATCGTGAAAAATTTAACATAAAGAAGGCTTTAAAAAAGACAGGTAAATATAAGGTTCCGCTAGTAGCCGTAGTTAAGAAGAATAAAAAAAATATAGATCTTAAGTTAGAAGTAGAGGATACAAAGCCGCCTATAATTAAAGGTGTACGAAATCTTACGATGTACATAGGAAGTCCTTTTTCTTATAGAGAAGGGGTGAGTGTTACAGATAATCAGCCTGGAGGCACAGCACTTATGGTAGATGCGTCCGGTGTAAACCCTAAAAAAGAGGGGATTTATAAGGTGTTTTACAGGTCAGAAGATAAGGCTGGGAATAAGGCTGAAAAAGGAGCAGAGGTAATAGTAAGAAAGTCTGATAAAAGTCATGTGGCTGAAGTAGCAAAATATGTGAAAGATACTTTAGAAGAGATAACTAAAAAAGATATGACAGAGTTAGAAAAGCTGGATAAGATATTTGAATTTTGCCACACAAAAATTAATTATACAGGTTATTCTGATAAAAGTAATTCTATTGAGGCAGCATATAATGGTTTTAGAACTCGTACAGGTGATTGTTTTACATACTATGCAGTATCCGAGGCTCTTATATCAGGAGCAGGGTTTGAAAATATTATGGTAACAAGAGATGGCGGAAGTAGCGACCATTTTTGGAATTTAATCAAATACAAGGATAAATGGTATCATTTTGACACCTGTCCTTTGGCAGGAGCAGGTTCTTTTAGAGCTTTTATGATTGGTGATTTGGAGCTTGCTGAATTCAGTAAGGACTACGGAAAAGCCAATCCTATGCATAAGGATTATTATAATTTTGAAAAAAATGCTTACCCGGATAGGGCAATGCATAAAGCGAAAGAAGATTGAATTTAGATGGAAAATATGACAGAGAAAAGGGAAGAAGTATTACATCACATAATGTGTATTTCAGGTGGGTTTATGGGCGGATATGCCTTGTTTAGCAGAGCTGGTAACTTTGGCTCTGCTCAGACAGGTAATCTTATAGAAATCATATTAAATATTTTTGGACGAGATTATAAAGAGGTAAGTTTAAGGCTTATAGCCCTTATGCTGTTTATTTTGGGAAATATATCAGGAGCTGTAATTAAACATAGGCTTGGGGTAATTGTATTAAAATACTATACTTTTTTAATTTTAATCTTAGGATTTATAATGCTTGCCTTTATTCCAAAAGAAGTATATATAGTTATAGCTTTATGGCCGATTTTCTTCGTTTCATCAGTACAGTGGTTTACTTTTGCAGGTACTAAAAAGTATAACTGTTCCACTATATTTTCGACCAATAACCTAAAGCAGATGGTATTAGGATATATTTATTATTATTTAACTAAGCAAGAAGAAGAGAGAGAAAAAGGCAGGTTTTATCTTGTATCTCTCATCTTCTTTCATATAGGAGTAGCTATTTCCATAGTGCTTTGTACTGAATTTGGTATAAAGGCAAGCCTTTTTGGGATTATCATCATTGTAGTAGCCTGGTTAATCTCTATAAATAGAAAAGTTAAGCAGAGCATCTTATGATAAGAAGTTCTACGGCTATCTCTTCATTCATTTCTCCGGTTTTTATAGCATTATCTGTAAAGAGGCATTGATTTACAGCCTCTTTAAGTTTTTCCGTAGAAAAATTTTGAGTTTGCTCTATGTATTTTGGCATATAATAAGGATTTATTTTAAGAGGCTTAGCTATTTCTCCTTTTCTTCCCTCATCAATCCACTGTTTAATGCAGTGAAGACGGTAAAAGTGTGTATTTATTAAGGATAAGATTTTAATGGGAGACTCTTGTAAACTTATTAAATCCAAATAAAGAGCCATGGCATTTTCACGCTCTTTTTTACCTATAAAATCCATTAAGTCAAATATCTTATCAGAAAGTTGTCTTGGACAGACATAATCAATATCTTCCTTAGTCGCCACTTTTTTTTCGTAAACATAGGCAATCAGTTTATTGGATTCGCTAAAAAGCTCGTCCATAGACATTCCTATGCGAATTACAAAATATTTTGCAAGTTCAGGACTTATTGATATGTTATTTGATGCAAGTTTATTTATAATTGCTTTTGACAATTCATTTTCATTTTGAATTTTAAATTCTTCAACCTGCCCGATTTTTGTTATGGCTTTATACAATTTGGTTCGTTTATCAACTTCTGTTTCTGCAAATATTATTACTGTGGTTTCAGGTATCTTATCTATATATGATGAAAGTTCGTTTGCAGCTGAGAAAAGTCCGGAGTTTTCAATGACAATGCATCTGTATTCTGAAAAAAAAGGAAGAGTTTGCATAGCAGCTATAACACTGCTTATATCAGTTATTTTTCCGGAAAATGTGCTTAGGTTTATAGCATCGCCAGAGCCAAGAATGGCTGTTTTCAAGGCGTTTTTATAGTACCTAATCATGTAAGGCTCAGCGCCGTAAAGCAGATAACAGCGTTTGAAAGAATGTTTTTTTATATGATCATCAAGTGTGGAAAGTGACATAAAAAGCTCCTTTAATTTTAACTTTGTGATATAAGTATAGGGTTAAAGGGAGGTAAAAGCAAGAGTAAAACAATATTCGGTTTAGACTTGAATGTGAAGTATATTTCTGATAAAATTTATTACGAATTACATAATTAATTGTAATATAAATTATTTGGAGGGAAAGATTATGCTTAAAAAAGTAACGAAGTTAGGGCTGGGGATCTGTGCCTTTGCGCTTGCATCAACTATGTTAATTACTGCAAATGTTAAGGCGGATATCAGAGAGGACGAGCCACTAAAAGTTGGGGATAATGTAACAGCTACATTAGATAAAATAGGAATATTGACCATATCAGGTACAGGTGATATGTGGAATGATGAAGATGACGCTTCAGAATATTATAATAAGTGGTTTGATAATAAAAAAAGCAGCATTTATAAGATAGTTATAAAAAAGGGTGTAACATCAATAGGGAGAAAGGCTTTTCATCAGCTTGAAAGTGTACAGAGTGTATCCATACCTAATACAGTAACAAGTATTGAGTCTTACGCTTTTAAAATGACAAAAGCTTTAAAAAAGATTAAAATTCCTGCCTCAGTGAATAAAATTGGTGTTAAGGCATTTTACGAATCTGGAATTGAAAAATGTACTATTGGCAAGAATATTACTGAAATAGATGATTTTGCTTTTGCCCACTGTACAGAATTAAAAAGTGTTTCTATACCATCAGGAGTTCAATCAGTTGGTCAAGGTGCCTTTATGGAAAGTGGAGTTTCCGAAGTTAGTATAGGTGATAGGGTAGGGAGTATAAAAAAAGATGCATTTCCATCTGTAAAAGCTAAAATCTTTTCAACCAATGTGATTATTGCAGAAAATGCTTTTGCTGCTGGTTCAGAAATTACTGCTTATAAGGGTTCATCTGCTGATGAGTTTGCAAAAAATAATAATCTTATAATTAATTATTTTAAAGATAAGAATGATAAAAATTCTAAGCTTATCAAGGTAGCTAAGGTAAAGGTAAAAGCTTTAAATAAGAGTATTCAGGTAAGTTTTGCCAAGGTTAAAGGGGCGAAAGGATATGAAATAGTATATGCATCTAATTCAGCCATGCTTGAGCCTGGAAAGATAACATCAGTAAATAACAGCAGTATTATAAAGGGACTTGAAAAAGGTAAAACTTACTATATAAAAGTAAGAGCTTATAATAAAGTTAAAGGCAAAAAAGTATTTGGGAAATATAGTAAAGTAGTTAAAGCTAAAACAAAATAATAAATATAGAATCGGAGCTAAAAAGATCCGCTTTTGGTATAGTAGTTTTATTTTTACTCTGATAAAATTTAGGTAAATAGGATGGAGATATTTCAAGTGCGGCTAAAGCATATGTTTTTAATTCCTTTAATATAAGGATTTCAGGTACTAAAAGTTTTTCTGAAAAAATAGTTTTAGCTGGTCCTGAGCCTGGAAGTAAATCAAGAAGTAGAGACTATTATTATTGTAAAGGGGCACATCGACATGCAGTAAAAGTAGTGCAGGAACATAAAAGCAACTGGGATGGTGTTTTATGGACAAAAGAATATTATGTGGACATAGATGTTCCAGAAATTAAATGTTATTCGGAGGACACCTAAAATATGTTTTATGAGAAGATGAATGAAAAGGTAATTGTTTTCAGTAAATGTCTCTGTTTAATTATTTTTGTACTGATTGCAATAAATATTATAAATTTATGCTTATTTTCAACTTTTATTGCAGAGTATATAATGGCTAAAGCTTTGCCACTTTCAATATTAGCGGTAGCTGATGCAATTATTTTATTTTCATTAAAACATAGCTCTAAAAACTAAAAGTTAGAAAATTTTTGTTGAAAAATTTGATATAGTAAAATGTGGAATAGGAATAATTAATTTCTTATTCCATATTCTGCTTAATTTTAACAAAATTCTTCATCCTTGCCAACTCCCACCCCTCTGTGCTATAATTATCACTCGTAAAACAATTGGAATAAAATCTAAAATAAAAGGTGGTGAGATAGTGGTAGAGTTAGACCAGTTTAAAGTTACATTAAACTCTTATGCAGAGCCATTAGTCGAAGTGAGGGATTCACTTTGACTTAACAAGCAAAAAAATGAGGCTTGAAGAGTTGAACAGGCTTATATCAGAGCCGGGATTTTGGGATGATTCAGATAAGGCAAATGCTACTATGGCAGAAATATCGGGACTTAAAAATGGTATAGAGGGCTTTGATGAATTACAGACTTTATATGATGATATAGGTGCGCTTATAGAAATGGCAGAGGAAGAAAATGATTCTTCTATGATTTCAGAAATAGAAGATGAGCTAGAAAGATTTAAGACTGAATTTGATACTCTTAGAATTTCCACTCTGCTTAGCGGAGCTTATGATAAAGATAATGCTATTATTACCTTACACGCAGGTGCAGGTGGTACAGAAGCTTGTGACTGGACAAGTATCCTTATGAGAGCCTATACCAGATGGGCAGAAAGAAAGGGATTTAAGACAGAGGTTATTGATTATCTTGCAGGAGAAGAGGCTGGAGTAAAGTCCTGTACAATAGAGATAACAGGTACTAATGCTTATGGTTATTTAAAAAGTGAGCATGGAGTACATCGTTTGGTTCGAATTTCTCCGTTTAATGCTGCAGGCAAGAGACAAACTTCATTTGTATCTTGTGATGTAATGCCTGATATAGAAGAGGATATAGATATTGAGATTAAAGATGATGATATAAGAATAGATACATTTCGCTCAAGTGGTGCGGGAGGTCAGCATATCAATAAAACATCTTCTGCTATTAGAATTACGCACTTTCCTTCAGGAATAGTTGTAAGCTGTCAGAACGAACGTTCTCAGTTTCAAAATAAGGCGAAGGCTATGCAGATGCTTAAGGCAAAACTCTATATGCTAAAACAGCAGGAAAATGAAGCAAAGGAAGCCGGAATCAGAGGAGAGCAGAAAGATATTGCATGGGGCAGTCAGATACGCTCCTATGTTTTGCAGCCTTATACTATGGTAAAAGATCATAGGACGAATGTAGAAATTGGAAATGCACAGACAGTGCTTGATGGAAATTTCGATCCTTTTATAAATGCATATTTAAAGTGGAAGAGTATTAAAAAAGAAGACTAATTATAAAAAGTCAGTATGGGAGGTATTCCTATGCTGACTTTTTTGTTGAATAGGACTAGTAATATGTTGTTATATTTTATAATTAAATACAAAAAATACACTATAAAACTATAATCTTTACCACTTGAAATTAATCTGCTGTCATGGTATTATTCTTTCTATTACGAACAAATGCCCACTAAGGGCATACAAAAAGCAAAAATTTACAGATATAACTAGTAAGAGATGGGTAGAATAATGAAAAAAGATAAGTTATATGTTGTTTCGGAAAGAGCCTTACCGGAGGTTCTTTTGCAAGTTGTTGAGGCGAAAAAATTGCTTGATACTAAAAAGGTAACAACAGTTGGTGAGGCGGCTGAGGCGGTAGGCATAAGCAGAAGTTCATTCTATAAGTACAAAGATGAGATTAATTTTTTTTATGAAGATGCAAGAGGAAAGACAATTTCATTTTTACTTGAGATGGAAGATAGGCAAGGTTTACTATCAGAGGTACTTAAAGAGGTTGCACTTCATGGAGTAAATATCCTAACCATTCACCAAAGTATACCTGTGAACGGGTTGGCATCGCTGTCATTAAGCCTTCAGGTGTCGGATGGATTTACAGATGTAACAGAAATGGTATCGAGTATAGAAGCAATCGAAGGTATTAGAAGGATGAAAATACTAGCAAGAGAATAAATTAGAGGTGATAAATGGTTAAAGTAGGAATAATAGGGTATGGTACAGTTGGATCGGGAGTTTTTGAGGTACTGGATGTAAATAAAGAGAGTATTGCAGAGAAATCGGGAGAGGAAATACAGGTAAAGAGAATATGCGATTTAAGAGAGTTTCCTGGTGATAAGGCGGAAAAACTTATAACACATGATTTTAATGATATATTAAAGGACAGTGAAATATCGGTAGTTGTTGAAACAATGGGTGGAACTAAACCAGCTTATGATTTTGTAAAGGCATCTATTGAGGCAGGTAAAAGTGTCTGTACTTCTAATAAAGAGCTTGTGGCAACATATGGAGCAGGGCTTATTAAGCTTGCAAAACAGCATAATGTGAATTTTCTTTTTGAAGCGAGTGTAGGAGGAGGAATACCGGTAATCAGACCTTTAAATCATGCACTTACAGCCGAGAAAGTTGTAGAGATAAAAGGAATACTTAATGGAACTACAAACTTTATTCTTACTAAGATGAGTAGGGAAGGCTCAGATTATGCTACTGTTTTGAAAGAGGCACAGGACATGGGTTATGCAGAGAAAAATCCTACAGCAGATGTAGAAGGCTTTGATACTTGCAGAAAAATAGCTATACTTACTTCTCTTGCCTATGGTAAGCAGGTAGATTATAATGATATACAGACAGAGGGGATTACAAAGATAACTAAGGAAGACATGGATTATGCAAAGGCTTTGGATGCCTCAATAAAACTGATAGGGGAAAGCAAGATAGAAGATGGATCAGTGTATGCAAGAGTAGCGCCTGCACTTATAGGTAGAGAGCAGCCTCTTTATAGTGTACATGATGTGTTCAATGCTATTTTTATAAAAGGAAATATGGTTGATGATGTTATGTTCTATGGAAGAGGAGCAGGAAAGCTGCCTACAGCAAGTGCTGTTGTAGCAGATATAGTAGATGCAGTTAAGAATAAGGATAGGCACATAACTACAATTTGGGAAGAAGACAAACTTAAGCTTGGTGACATAAGGCAGTATAAGCAGAGATTTTTTGTAAGAGTTCCTGAAAGTGATAAGCAGGATGCAAAAAATAGTTTTTCAGAGTGTGAAGAAGTAAAGACTGAAAAAGTGAAGGGAGAATTTGCCTTTATTACAGCACCTATGAGTGAGAATGAATTTGATGATGTAGTAAAGGGACTGAATGTAATTAATAGAATAATAGTAAATTTTTAAAAACATCTTGCAAATATCATCATTAAGAGTTAGGCTATAAGGTATGGTATTTGCAGATATTTTACTTTTTAAAAGTAAATTTTTCTATATAATTAATTATTGAATTAGATTTTATTTAGATTTGAGATGATTTGGAGGAAAAGTAATTGTTGAAAGTAGTTAAATTTGGAGGAAGTTCGCTTGCAAATGCGGAACAGTTTAAGAAGGTTGGAGATATTATAAAGTTAGAAAATGAACGCAGATATGCAATACCTTCTGCACCGGGCAAAAGATTTAATGCAGATATAAAAGTAACAGATTTATTATATAAATGTCAGGAAAAGTCTGCAAATAATGAAGATTTTTCGGAGGAATTTACAGATATTAAATCCAGATATAATGAGATTATAGAAGGACTTGGTATTGATCTTTCACTTGAAGAAGAATTTGCTGTAATAGAAAAGAATCTTAAAGAAAAGGCCGGAAAGGACTATGCTGCATCAAGAGGTGAGTATTTAAATGGAATCATCATGTCTAAATACCTAGGTTTTACTTTCATTGATGCTGCAACAGTATTATTCTTTAATAAGGATGGTATTTTTGATTCTGAAAAGACAAATGAAATTCTGGGAGAGAAGTTAAAAAATATTGAATATGCGGTAATACCGGGATTTTATGGGGCATTGCCTGATGGAACAATCAAGACTTTTTCAAGAGGAGGCTCGGACATAACAGGGGCTATTGTAGCTAGGGCTGTAAAAGCTGATGTTTATGAAAACTGGACAGATGTATCCGGATTTTTAGTGGCAGACCCAAGAATTATTTATGATCCTAAGCCGATAGATATAATTACTTATAAAGAGTTAAGAGAGCTATCTTATATGGGGGCATCAGTCTTACATGAAGATTCTATATTTCCGGTAAGAATAGCAGGAATTCCTGTAAATATAAAAAATACTAATGCACCTGAAGAGCCGGGGAGCTGGATAGTTGAAAGTACAGGGCAGAAGTCTAAATATATTATTACAGGTATTGCAGGTAGAAAAGGATTCTCTGCTATCAACATCGACAAGGATATGATGAATGTTGAGGTGGGGTTTGGGAGAAAGGTACTTCAAGCATTTGAAGAAAATAATATTTCTTTTGAACATATGCCATCCGGAATAGATACAATGACACTTTTCGTAGAGCAGAAAGCTTTTGAGCCAAAGGAACAGCTTGTAGTTTCGGCAATTCATAAACTTGCAGAACCGGATTCAATAGAAATAGAGTCGGGTATAGCTCTTGTTGCTGTAGTTGGTAGAGGAATGAAGTCGGTAAGAGGTACAGCAGGAAGAATATTTGCGGCACTTGCTCATGCAAGAATTAATGTGAGGATGATTGATCAGGGATCTAGTGAGTTAAATATTATAATTGGTGTAGATAATGATGATTTTGAACTTGCAATCAAGGCTATTTATGACATATTTGTTGAAGTTCAGTTATAATTTGAAGTAAAGATTTTAGAGGTTAATACAATGGATATAGCAAAAAAGATTGCAGAAGAGCTGGGGATTAAGGTAGAACAGGTAAATGCAGTAATAAAACTTATAGATGAGGGGAATACCATTCCTTTTATAGCAAGATATAGAAAAGAACAGCATGGGGCACTGAACGATGAGGTGCTGCGTAATTTGGATGAAAGGCTTAGATATCTGAATAATCTTGAAGATAGAAAGACTCAGGTTATAGGACTTATAGATGAGCAGGGAAAACTCACTGAAGAATTAAAGTCTGCGATAGAGGCAGCAGAGACTCTGGTTTCTGTTGAGGATTTGTACAGACCTTATAAGCAAAAAAGGAGAACTAGGGCTACTATTGCAAAAGAGGCTGGACTTTCAGGATTGGCATCCATAATTTTACTTCAGCAGACAGAAAAACTGTTGGAGGAAGAGGCTCTTTCTTATATAAATGAGGAAAAAGGAATTTTAGATGCTAGTTCTGCAATCAAGGGAGCAATGGACATTATCGCAGAAGAAGTATCGGACAACGCAGATTATAGAAAATTTATTAGAAACATTACCTTTGAAAAGGGAAATGTGGTTTCAGAAGCAAAAGATAAAGAAACGGAATCCGTTTACGAAACTTATTATAGTTTTAGTGAGCCGGTAAAAAAGATTACAGGTTATAGAATACTTGCAATTAATCGTGGAGAAACTGAAAAGGTTTTAACAGTAAAGATAGAAGCTCCGGTAGATGAAATATTAGACTACTTATGTAGAAAAGTTATAATCAGCGATAATAAGAATACATTAGAAGTGCTTAAAGAAACAGTAATTGATGCCTACACAAGATTGATTGCTCCGTCTATAGAAAATGAAATAAGGGCAGAACTTACAGATACAGCAGAAGATGGTGCGATTAAGGTATTTGGAAAGAACCTTACACAGTTGCTTATGCAACCACCTATTTTGGGAAAAAGAGTACTTGGCTGGGATCCTGCTTTTAGAACAGGCTGTAAACTAGCTGTTATTGATGAAACCGGAAAGGTGCTTTATACAACAGTGGTTTACCCTACAGAACCACAAAATAAGGTAGCTGAAACTAAGAAAATAGTAGCAGATTTAGTTAAAAAATATGGAATTTCACTGATTTCTGTAGGAAATGGTACTGCCTCCAGAGAGTCAGAGAAGATAATATCGGATATGATTAAGGAACTGCATATTCCTGTTTCTTATGTAATTGTAAATGAGGCGGGAGCATCTGTATATTCTGCAAGCAAGCTGGCTACAGAAGAATTTCCGGAATTTGATGTTGGACAGAGAAGTGCGACTTCCATAGCAAGGAGACTTCAAGATCCACTAGCAGAGCTTGTAAAGATAGAGCCAAAAGCTATAGGTGTAGGGCAGTATCAGCATGATATGAACAAAAAGAAGCTTGAAGAAGCGCTTGGCGGAGTTGTGGAGGATTGTGTAAATAAGGTAGGAGTAGACCTAAATACAGCCTCAGCACCTCTTCTTTCCTATGTTTCGGGTATAAATGGAACAATAGCCAAAAATATTGTGAAATATAGAGAAGAAAATGGAAGATTTAAAAATAGAAAAGAGCTTTTAAAAGTTGCTAAACTTGGACCTAAGGCATTTTTACAGTGTGCAGGTTTTATGCGTATACTGGATGGCGAAAATCCTCTTGATTCAAGTAGTGTACATCCTGAGTCTTACAAGGTGGCGGAAGAAATTTTAAAGGTCTTAGGTTATGATTTATCGGAACTTAAGGGAGGAATTAAAGGAATATCTGCTGAAATAAAGAAACACCCTGATTTAACTGCAAAGGTAGATGTTGGAGAACTGACTCTTAAAGATATTATAAATGAGCTTGAAAAGCCGGGAAGAGATCCAAGAGCAGATCTTCCTGCACCTATACTTCGCACAGACGTTATGGATATGAAAGACCTTAAAGAAGGAATGGTGATGAAGGGAACAGTACGCAATGTGATTGATTTTGGTGCTTTTGTGGATATAGGAGTGCATCAGGATGGACTTGTTCATATCTCTGAATTATCAGATAAAAAATTTGTTAAACATCCGCTGGAAGTTGTCAGTGTTGGTGACATAGTTGATGTAAAGGTTATTGGGGTAGATATTCCAAAGAAAAGAATATCTTTAAGTATTAAACAGGCAAAGGGCTAAGAAATGACAGTTTATGAAAGTTTTTCGGAAAAAATGACCTATGAAATAGGCAAAAAATTTGGAGAAAAGGCAAGTAAGGGAGATATTATCTGCCTTGAGGGAGATTTAGGAGTTGGAAAAACCGTATTTACAAAAGGTTTTGCTAAAGGGCTGGGTATAGAAGAAAATATAGACAGCCCTACTTTTACTATAATTCAGGAATACAGAGAGGGCAGGTTGCCACTTTTTCATTTTGATACATACCGAATAGGAGATGTTTTTGAGATGGATGAAATAGGGTATGAGGATTATTTTTATGGTGACGGCGTATGCCTTATTGAATGGCCTTCACGCATTGAAGAGCTTATCCCATCATCAGCAGTTTACATTAATATAGAGAAAGATTTGGGCAAAGGATTTGATTATAGAAGGGTTATGGTAAAATAATGAAGCTGATAGGTATAGACAGTTCAGGTTTAGTTGCATCAGTTGCAATAGTTGAAGATGATATTCTTATTGCAGAGTATACTGTGGAGAATAAAAAAACACACTCTACTACGCTTATGCCGATGCTTGATGAAATTATTAAAATGTCTGAAACAGATTTAAAAGAGGTTGGAGCTATCGCTGTTGCAGCAGGGCCGGGATCGTTTACAGGACTTAGAATAGGTTCGGCTACTGCTAAAGGATTGGCTTATAGCCTTAACATACCGATAATACCCGTACCAACTCTTGCAGCTTTAGCTTACAATATACAGTTTTTTGATGGTATTATCTGTCCTATTATGGATGCAAGAAGAGAACAGGTATATAATGGGATATATACATTTGCCGATAGTGAATTCAGGGAAATCAAAGTGCAGAGAGCGATGGCACTTGAAGAACTTATCGATGAGCTTAATGTTGAATTTATAGGACAAAGTGTTGTCTTTCTTGGAGATGGAGTGCCTGTATACAAGAAAAATATAGAAGAAAGGCTGAAACTTAAGCATTTTTATGCTCCTGCAAATATTTCAAAACAAAGAGCAGGAAGTGTAGCAGTTTTAGGGAAAATGTACTATAATAGAGATATTATAGAAACAGCAGAAAGCCATGAGCCTGTATACTTAAGGCTTTCACAGGCAGAAAGAGAAAGAAGAGAAAAAGAGCAGGCTGATAAATAAGATGAACATAGATAAAATAGAAATAGTAGAGTTTAGTGATGAATACTGTTCTCAGGTTGCCGAAATAGAAAGAAAAATTTTCTCCCGGCCTTGGTCAAAAGAGGCTTTTTTTGAGTGTATTAAAAATCCGAATAGACATTATTTTTGTGCACTAAGTAGTGGAAAAGTTTTAGGCTATTGTGGCTATTGGAGTGTACTGGATGAGGCAGAAATTTATAATGTTGCTGTCAAAGAAGAAGCTAGAGGCAAGGGGATAGGGCAAAGGCTTTTAGAAAAACTCATAGAATACGGAAAAATAGATGGTAGAAAAAAGTTTTTACTGGAAGTAAGATATGGAAACAAAACTGCGATTAATTTGTATAAAAAATTAGGATTTAAAGAAGATGGCATAAGACCTAAGTTCTATGATGAACCGAAGGAAGATGCCTTACTTATGTCATTAGAAATAGAGGATGAATAATGCTTGATATATGTTTGCTAGGTACAGGAGGGATGATGCCTCTTCCTAACAGGTTTTTAACCTCACTTCTGGTAAGGTACAATGGCAATAGTGTGCTTATAGATTGTGGAGAGGGAACACAGGTTGCTGTTAAGAAAAAAGGTTGGAGTGTCAATCCAATAGGGCTTATTTGCATAACACACTTTCATGGCGACCATGTTGCAGGAATTCCGGGATTGCTACTCTCGATAGGCAATTCGGGAAGGACTGAGCCTATTACCATAATTGGGCCAAAGGGAATAGAAAGGGTAGTCAAATCTTTGTGTATAATTGCTCCGGAACTTCCGTTTCAGGTAAATTTTGTGGAAATAGAAGGCGATGGAGGAAGTTTCGAGTTTTTTGGAATAAATATAGAGGCATTTAAGCTTAAACATAATGTAATTTGTTATGGTTATAATATAAAGGTTGATAGAGCAGGAAGGTTTTTACCGGATAAGGCGAAAGAAAATGATGTTCCATTGAAATGTTGGAATAGGCTGCAGAAGGGTGAAATCGTTGAAGTTGATGGAAAGACCTATACCCCTGAGATGGTTATGGGTGAGGCAAGGAGGGGACTTAAAGTTACATATTGTACAGATACAAGGCCTATCCCTATAATTGCAGAAAAGGCTAAGGATGCTGATTTGTTTATATGTGAAGGTATGTATGGAGATCATGAATCGAACTATAAGGCTAAAGATAAGAAACATATGACTATGTATGAGGCTTGTGAGCTGGCTAAGATAGCGGTACCAAGAAAAATGTGGCTTACTCATTATAGTCCGTCAATGGCACATCCAGAACAATACATAAGGGAAGCAAAAGAGATATTTAGCGGAGTTAAACTTGGTAAGGATGGAAAAAGCATAGATTTAATGTTTGATGAAGACTAATAAGGGGGTGCTTATGTATAAAAAAGCGCAAAATCCGATTGTTGTTATTGTAGTAATGGTGGCTCTGGCAGCAGCCGTTATAGGTGGATTTTTCCTAGTGCGTAGCATAGGAGATAAGAATAGAGAAGTAAGAAAGAGTAAGACAGAGGTTGAAAAGTTGATGGAACTTGACCTTGATAATAATTATCCAGGTACTGCAAGAGAAGTTCTGAAAATTAATAACAGACTTATGAAGTGTTATTATAATGAGGAACTAAATGATGATCAGATTAAGGTTCTTGCAGCTCAGAATCAAAAGCTTTTTGATGAGGAATTGTTGAAGAGAAATCCTTATGATACATATTTACCGAGGCTAAAGAAAGAAATTGAAGGTTATAAGAAATCTAAGGTTACAATAATTAATATTGGCTTACAGGAACTTGCAGAAGCTGAAACAGAAGAGCGTGGTGGGTATAAGTTTTGTAATCTTTTAGTGTCATTTTTTTTAAAAGAGGGAAATGGTCACAAAAAAACTAATCATAAGTATTATCTAAGAGAAGATAAAGATGGAAAGTGGAAGATTCTTTTTTGGGAAGTAACAAAAAGGACATTCTAGAAAGAAGATATAAAAATGAATATATTGGCTATTGAATCGTCATGCGATGAGACTGCTGCGGCAGTAGTTAAAGATGGTAGAGATGTGCTTTCCAATATTATATCATCGCAGATAGAAATACACAAACTTTATGGAGGGGTAGTGCCTGAAATTGCCTCCAGAAAGCATATTGAGAAAGTAATTCAGGTTGTAGATGAGGCGTTAAAAAAAGCAGAACTTAGTATGGAAGAAATAGATGCGATAGCAGTAACCTATGGTCCCGGTTTGGTTGGGGCGTTATTGGTAGGAGTTGCTGTGGCTAAATCTATAGCTTTTGCAAATAATAAGCCACTTATAGGTGTGCATCACATAGAAGGGCATATTTCTGCAAATTATATTGAGAATAAAGAATTAGAGCCTCCGTTCTTATGCCTTGTTGTGTCCGGAGGGCATACTAATCTTGTTATTGTTAAGGATTACGGTGAGTATGAGGTTTTAGGAAAGACTAGAGATGATGCAGCGGGAGAGGCTTTTGACAAGGTGGCAAGAGCTATAGGACTTGGTTATCCCGGCGGCCCTAAGATTCAGAAAATATCTGAGGAAGGTGATAAAAATGCAATCAGTTTTCCTAGAGCCAAGGTAGTGGACAATCCGTTTGATTTTAGTTTCAGTGGTGTTAAATCATCGGTGCTTAACTACTTAAATTCTTGTGAAATGAAAGGTGAAGAGATAAATAAAGCTGATGTTGCAGCATCTTTTCAAGAAGCAGTAGTAGATGTGTTGGTAAGTCATACTATTGAAGGTGCAAGGCAATTAGACTTTAATAAAATTGCAATGGCGGGGGGAGTGGCATCAAATACAGCTTTAAGAGCTGCAATGAAAAATGCTTGTGAGAAAAGAGGACTTGAGTTGTTTTATCCGTCGCCTATTCTTTGTACAGATAATGCAGCAATGATAGGGGCTGCGGCGTATTATGATTATAAAAAAGGAATGTTGGCAGATTTAACATTAAATGCAGTACCTAGCTTGAAACTTGGGCAGAGATAATCTTCCCACAAGCTGATATGGTATTTAATTATTAGAAAGGCAGATATATGAAAGAAAATTGGAAATTTAGTGAATTAGAATATGTTCGTCCTGATTTTGATAAGATTAAGAAAAGTTTTGAGACAAGCATAGAAAGAATGAAGGCAGCAGACAGCTTTACAGAAGCATTGTCTGTGTATATGGAGGCTGACAAAGAATTAGCTGAGCTTATAATGATGTATACAATATCCTATATAAGGCACACCTTGGATACCTCAGATAAGTTTTATGAAGAAGAGCAGAGAGTGCTTGACGAAACCTTCCCTACTTTTGGCCCTTTATCGGTTGCATTTGAGAATGCAATAATGGAAAGTAAATTCAAGGGGGATTTTGAGGCTAAATTTGGAAAACAGTTTTTTATGTCTATGGAATTAAATAAAAAAAGTTTTTCAGAGAAAAATATACCCCTTATCCAGCAGGAAGTAAAACTTACAAGTGAATATCAGAAAATGATGGCGTCATGTAAAATAAACTTTGATGGTAAGGAATTAAATCTTTATGGTATTCAGAAGTATTTTGAGCATGAAGATAGAGAAGTAAGAAAAAGTGCATTTAGGGCATATTCTGAATTTTATCGTAGTAATGAAACTCGTCTTGAAGAAATATGGTCGGAGCTAATTAAAATCAGAAATGAAATGGGAAGGAACTTGGGTTTTGAAAATTATATTCCTTTAGGATATATGAAACAGGGAAGAACGGATTATGGACAGGCTGAAGTTGAGTCTTTTAGAAAACAGGTAGAGGCTTACCTTGTTCCACTTTGTAAGGAACTTTATAAGGCGCAGGCCAAGAGAATAGGTGTTGATGCAGTTTACAGCTATGATGAGAAGAGGGTTTTTGCAGACGGAAATGCTGTACCGGCAGGTGATGATGATTTTATGATAGAAAAGGCAAGAGAAATGTATCATGACTTGAGTCCGGAAACAGCTGAATTCATAGACTTTATGGTGGAACATGATTTGCTTGACCTTAAAAATAAGCCTAATAAGGCATCGACAGGGTACATGACAAGTTTTTCACCTATAAAAGCACCTTTTGTGTTTTCTTGTTTTAACGGCACTATTTTTGATATGATGGTGCTCACTCATGAATTGGGTCATGCTTTTGCAGGATATATGGCAATGCGTAACCAGCCTATTTCATCTTATTATTCAGAGTCTACCGACATAGCAGAAATACACTCTATGAGTATGGAACAGTTTGCCTACCCTTATGCAGAGAAATTTTTTGGAGCTGATGCAGATAAGTACCGTTTCCAGCATTTGCAAGAGGCGATTACCTTTGTACCTTTTGGGGTTGCAGTAGATGAATTTCAGCATATCTGCTATGCAAAACCAGAGCTTACTCCTAGAGAGAGAACTTATGAATGGCATAAATTAGAAGAGAAATATATGCCTTGGAGAAAATATGATGAAAGTGATGAATTTATGAATAGGGGAGGCTATTGGTATCATAAACTTCATATTTTCCAGGATCCTATGTATTATATAAATTATACCCTAACAACTATGGGAGCGATGGAGTTTAAGAAGAAATATGCAGAAGATAAGGAGAAGGCTTGGGAAGACTATCTTAAGCTCTGCAAGGTTGGAGGAAGTCTAAGATATCTTGAGACACTTAAATATGCCAATGTTTCCAATCCTTTTGAAGTTGGTTCCGTTGAAAAGTCCTGCTCTTATGCTAAAGAAATTTTAGAAGAGCAGATGAAAAAGATGTAGGAGAATAAGTTGAACAAAATCAATTATCAAAAAGTTTTAGATGAAAAAATAGAAGAATTTCTAAAAGAGGGCAGAGTTCCTGCTCTCTTTCTCCATGCTTGCTGTGCTCCTTGCAGCAGTTACACATTAGAATACTTAAGTAAATATTTTAACATAACAATATATTTTTATAATCCTAATATAGATACTAAAGAAGAGTATGAAATGCGTATAAAAGAACTTACCAGACTGATTAAAGAGATGCCGCTTGAACATGAAGTGAAATTGATAAGCGGTACTTATGAACCTGAGAAGTTTTATGAGATTGCAAAGGGCAGAGAAGACCAGCCGGAGGGTGGAGCAAGATGCTATCGCTGTTATGAACTTCGTATGGAAGAGGCTGCAAGGGCTGCGAAAGAATATGATGCAGATTATTTTACTACTACACTCTCAATCAGTCCGCATAAAAATGCAGACTGGTTGAATAGCCTTGGTGAGAAATTTGGAGAAAAGTATGAAATTCCTTATCTTTATTCAGATTTTAAGAAAAAGGGAGGATACCATAGGTCGGTACAATTATCAAAAGAGTATGGCCTTTATAGGCAGGACTACTGCGGTTGTGTATATTCTAAAGCCGAGGCTGAAAAGAGAAATGAAGGAAGAAAATGAAGAGCTGTTATTTTTTATTGTCTTTAATTTTAATGAAAAAATAACTTGTATAACGAAATAAAAAAATAACAGCAGTTAAAATGAAAGGAAGAGTTTTTAATTCCTTTATTTTAATAGGTAGCCTATAAATAAATCCATAGCCGAGTATTAAGTGCAGTAAAATTGCAGCTGTAAAAGTGAGCTTAAATATACTTAATTCTGATAATTGCCTTTCTTTTTTGTTTGATAAAAGCAACCAGTGTAAGGCATTATAAAATATCATAGCGAAGGCGGCAGCAGGGTTATGATTTCCCCAAAATAAGAGCACAATGAAAATTATGAAAAAGCTTAAGTTGATTAAATTTCTTGTGAGCTTAAGGCTTTGATATAAAGGAGAGGTATTTATATGTTTCATAAAATACACCTTTCTTAAAAAATATATACTTACTATACTACAAATATTTGAAAAGATAAATGCTAAAATAAAGTAAATATAAAAAGTACAGAAGAATGGAGAAGTTTTATGCAAGAGAAGATTAAAAAAATAGGAATGGGACTATTGGCATTAGTAATGTTTATAAGTTTGTTTCTTTCACAGACGGTGTTTGCAAAAACATCTGATAGTTATACCAGTTTAATTCAGGACTATAAGATTGTAAAAGTAAAAGTGCCGGATAAGGATTTTTTGACAGATAATTGGAATTATAGTTTGCATTCTAAATCCGATAAGGACAGATGGGCGGTACAAACAACTGTTTTCACAAGAGCAGAAGATGTGAATAATCAGGATTTTCAACCTGCACAAAAATTTTCAAAGGGGAAAACTATCCGTATAGGAGAGAA
>NZ_JBQMXS010000030.1:0-21316 GCF_052173895.1 Catonella sp.
GAGTCGATGGTACAAAAGGTTGTCCCGGAGTACCCGGATCTGTTGGAGTAGTTGGAGTAGTTGGGGTTGTTGGCTCAGTTGGGTTAGTTGGGTTAGTTGGGTTAGTTGGGTTAGTTGGGTTAGTTGGGTTACCTTCCTCAGGCTTTTTCGGAGTTTCCGGTTGCTCAGGCTTTGGTTTATCCTCCGGATTCTCAGGTTTACTTGGTTCTGTTGGAGAACCCGGTGTACCCGGTGTTTGTCCATCAGGAGTGTAGGTATTATTTATGGTTATTTTTCCTGTAACTTCATTATTATTAATGTTTACAGTATATGTTCCATTAGGCACTTTTACAGTATATTGGTTATTATTATTATGCTCAGCTGGTGTTTTATCAATCTTTGTTTCAAAAACATAATAATTAATCTTTGTACCTGTTTCATCAAGTAAAGGAACACCTGTAAAGGTTGTCTTCATAGTTTCGGCTACTGCTATAACCGCAGAACTAGTTGCCTGTGTAAAGGTTTCGCCCTTCTTAGAATACAGTGTAAATTCAACCGGAACTTTAGATGCTCCTTCTGTCCAGCTCTTCTCCGCCTCAACCTCTGCAAATTCAATGCTATTCTTAATAGTTACTTTTTCGGTTCCATTATCTTCAATCTTAACTTTATACAGTCCATTTGTTCCAATTGTGTAACCACTAGTTATATCAGATACGCTAATATCATCTTTTGAAAATTCTCCTACCTTTACCTCAGCTACATAATATTGGATAACTTCTCCATTTTCATCAAGTTTTGGAAGACCCTTAAACTCACCTTTCCAGTTAGTAGACTTATCTAAGGTTAAATCAGCTACCTTCTCTGAAACTCCATTCTTATAAAGATTAACTATAACAGGCTTTTGGTAGCTCTCAGGTGTATTTGTCCAATCTTCAGTCACTGTAATGTCTAGAATCTCAGTGTTGGTTATAGTGTTGTTCCCATCATCGTAGGAAACCTTATACTTACTACCATCTAAAGTAAAGGACTCTTCTGCCTCCCCTTTAAGTATATTACCATCAGTATCAATCTCCCTTGCTACATACTCAATCTCTTCTCCTGAACCATCTTTAAACCTTACTTGTTCAAAGGTAATAGTCTCATTCTTAATCTCACCCTTTATAGGCATTACTTTGTAAGGTACTGCATTATTCGTAAAATCTGCTTTCTTGAAAAGACCGACCTTCAATCCTTTCTTAGGTGTTCCCTTCCATTCTTTAGTAATACTAATATTTTTGGTTTCTTCTGCAACACCAATATATTTGTTGGTAATTGTATTAGTTGCAACATCATACTTTACTTCAAATTCATTACCATTAAGTATTATTTTATTATTAGACTCTCCATCCTCTTTAAATGTATAATTGATAGGAGTTCCATCTTCATCAGTTTTAGGTAAGTTCTCGAATACTGCCTCAGATTGGCCTACCGGTATTTCTTTTGAATCAACTAGCTTATTTCCATCTTTAAAAAGATTTACTTTTACATCTGTTTTTTGTCCGTCTGTAACACTTTCCCATTCTTTTATAACAACAATATCCTTTATAGGAACTTTTGTGTTGATAAAGGTTACTTTAGGGTTGTCAGCACTTATTTCAGCCCCATTCGGATAATTTGAAGTAAATCCTTTTATTTTCTTTTCAGTTACAAGATAGTGTGCATCTTCTCCAGCAGAGTTGTACTTTGGCAGAGATACTGTACCTGACCAACGCTCATCACTATTGAACTGATTTCTCTTAAGTTTTGTTGTATAGGCAGAACCTACTCCATCCATATTGGTAAATATAAAGGTAACCTCATTACCAGCTCCACCTTTCCACTCCTTGGTTATAGTAGCAGTAAATGTACTTTTTTCAACATTCTTATTTGTAACCAAAAATACGAAATTGCCATTGGTATCTTTTTGGTATTTGATAGTACTCTCATATCCATCAATTTCTTGCTCTTTTAATGTATAATTAATCTCGTTTCCATTATTATATTTTGGTAAAGCTATTGTTCCTATCCAGTTTTTATTTTTCTCTACTGTTACAGTATAGTTAGTTAGTTTACCATCTGCAAAAACATTAAATGTAACAGATTCTATACCGTCTCTAATTTTTCCTTCCCATTTTTTGTTTACAGTAATAGAAGTGGTTACAATATCCTTTACCTCGGGAATTTTATCCTTTACCTCGGGAATTATAAAATCCAAATTCTTATTAGGATCCTTAGCCTTTCCTTTAGGATATAATACAGCCGCCGCATTAAGAGCTTTCCATTCTCCGTCCCTATAAGCCTCTACAAGCTTCGCTTTGTATGTTATATTTAAAACTTCGCCCTTATCCAGTGTGATACCCCCAAAGCTAAGGGTCTTGGCAGCACTATCCCAAGTCACAGTTTTTTTAATAGCATCCGCCTTTGCAGTCAAGTCATATGGATTAGCTCCGTCAGAACCTTTAATCTCAACTTTAATCTGCGTAAGATCATCTGCATTCTTAAACTCGACCATATCATTCATTTTAAGCTCTATATCGGCATTTATAATATTAGGTCTAATCTTAACGACAACCTCATCAAGCTGTTTTTGCAAATTTTCTGCATCACTTGCTACAAGACTATAATGCTTATCCGATGTAGCTATTTGTTTTAATACTTCTTCTCCTTTTCCGTTTACACCTATACCTAATGAATAGATTGTAACATTATTTCCCTTAATCTTTCCCGCCTCGGCAATGGTTGTTTTTCTAATTGTATTAAGGAGCAAGTTATTACCGTTTCCAATAACTTTATTATGATTTTCATCTTCATATGCATAAGTAGGCTCTCCGTCACTTATAAGTACAATTGCTTTATTATGCCCATTGTCCTCCTGTAATATCTCATAAGCTTTCATCAATCCTGCCTGAGTAAAAGTACCTCCGCTTTTTAAGTTGGAAGGATAATAGTCATATCCGTCAATTACAGTTTTCAAATCAGACAGATTATCACTTAAAGGACTGAACTTGAGTGCCGGTTCGGTCTTTTCTTCATTTGCTCCGCCGAAACCCACCAAACCTACTTTAACCTTGTCGTCAGTTCTGACATTTCCTTTTCCGTCGGTCAACAGTTTGTCAACAAATGCAGCTACCGCTGCTTTAGCTTTTTTCATTCTCTTAAAGCTTCTCATACTATTGGAGCAATCTATCGCTAAAACAACATCAAGCTTTTCCTCGCTTTTTACAAGTGGAACATCGCCTTCAACTTCCAGCTTAACATCAAACTCACCGTAAGGGTCTTGACTGTAAGTATCTTCTAAGGCTGTTTCCTTTAATTTAATATCATCCTGTTCTACCAATACTCCATTGTTTTGGAAATCCCAAGTATTTTCCGGCTCCTTAGCCCTTACACCAAAGGAATACCCCCCCCCACCAAAAATATTAACAAGCATTATAAACAACATAAGTCCTGCCCAAAATACTCGCTTTTTCTTTTTAGTTACCATAACCCTACCTCTTCTTTCTTAATTTTGATCATTCTTTGCATAAAGTGGCCTTACCATATTATAACATATTTAAGTTACATTTTGGTTACATTTTATGATTAATTTATTTTTTTATATCTTTTTTACATTCGTTGTACAGAAAACACAAAAAAGCTATCAGAGTGCCAAAACGGCACTTTCTGATAGCTTTTAAAACTTATCTAATCTTTCTTCTTATAATCAAGCCTAATCCAAATAAGGCTACACCAAGCAGTATAAGTCTATTTCCATTATTTCCTCCCGTTTTTGGAAGTCTACCCTGTGGGGTCTTATCGTCAAATACCTTTACTACTTCAAGCGTATTATCATCATGAATCTTAGCAACTCCCTTTGGAGCCTTATCATCGTCTATAAAGGTATAAGTTTTTTCTTTCTTATCAACTTTCGCCTTTCCAAGAGGTGTATCTCCCTCATTTACTATATCAAATACCGGATCACCCTCAGGAATAAGCTCTTCATTTATTATCCTATCAGGAGTAAACGGCACATCAATAGGCGGATTTACAGACGGAATACTAGGAGTTACCGGAGTACTAGGCACTGTCGGCTCCGTTGGGGTACTTGGTTCAGTTGGAGTATAAGGAGTCGATGGTACAAAAGGTTGTCCCGGAGTACCCGGATCTGTTGGAGTAGTTGGCTCAGTTGGGTTACCTTCCTCAGGCTTTTTTGGAGTCTCCGGTTGTTCAGGCTTTGGTTTATCCTCCGGATTCTCAGGTTTACTTGGTTCTGTTGGAGAACCCGGTGTACCCGGTGTTTGTCCATCAGGAGGCGTTAATACTTTATCCTCAGTATTGGTAATAATAAATTTATCATCATCGTAAGAAACATTATATTTTTTACCTTCTAAAATAAAGGACTCTCCTGCCTCCCCTTTAAGTATCTTACCATCAGCATCAATCTCTCTTGCCACATACTCAATCGTATTTCCTAAATCATCTTTAAGCTTTACATTCTTAAAGATAATCTTCTCTTCATTATCTTTACCTGCTATAGGCATTACTGCCGAAGTTGTCGGTACATCACTGTTAAAACTTTCTTTGCTAAAAAGACCGACCTTTAATCCTTCCTTAGGTGTTCCTTCCCATTTTTTGTTTACAATAATAGAAGTGGTTACAATATCCTTTACCTCGGGAATTATAAAATCCAAATTTTTATCAGAATCCTTAGCCTTTCCTTCAGGATATAATACAGCCGTCTCATTAAGAGCTTTCCATTCTCCGTCCCTATGAGCTTCTACAAGCTCCGCTTTGTATGTTATATTTAAAACTTCGCCCTTATCCAGTGTGATATCCCCAAAGCTAAGGGTCTTGGCAGCACTATCCCAAGTCACAGTTTTTTTAATAGCATCCGCCTTTGCAGTCAAGGCATCTTGATTAGCTCCGTCAGGACCTTTAATCTCAACTTTAATCTCAGTAAGGTCTGCTGCATTCTTAAACTCGACCATATCATTCATTGTAAGCTCTATATCGGCATTTACAATACTAGGTTTAATCTTATCGGCAACCTTATCAAGCTCTTCTTGCAATTTTTCTGCATCACCTGCTACTCTACTATAATAATCATCCGATGTAGCTATTTGTTTTAATACTCCTTCTCCTGTTTCGTCTACACCTATACCTAATGAATAGATTGTAACATTATTTCCCTTAATCTTTCCCGCCTCGGCAATGGTTGTTGTTCTAATTGTTTTAAGAAACCAGTCATAACCGTTTCCAATAACTGTCTTATACTGCTTATCATAGGCATAAGTAGGCTCTCCGTCACTAATAAGTACAATGGCTTTATTATGCCCATTGTCATCTTGTAATATCTCATAAGCTTTCATCAATCCTGCCTGAGTAAAAGTAGCTCCGCTGTTTAGACCGGCTGGATAATAGTCATATCCGTTAACTGCATCTTTCAAATTAGACGGATTATCACTCAAAGGACTGAACTCAAGTACCGGTTCGGTCTTTTCCTGATTTACTCCACCGAAACCAACCAAACCGACTTTTACTTTATTATCAGTTCTGACATTTCCTTCTCCGTCGGTCAACAGTTTGTCAACAAATGCAGCTGCCGCTGCTTTGGCTTTTGCCATTCTTTTATGGTGACTCATACTGTTGGAGCGATCTATCGCTAAAACAACATCAAGCTTTTCCTCGCTTTTTACAATCGGAACATCGCCTTCAACTTCCAGCTTAACATCAAACTCACCGTAAGGGTCTTGACTGTAAGTATCTTCTAAGGCTGTTTCCTTTAATTTAATATCATCCTGTTCTACCAATACTCCATTGTTTTGGAAATCCCAAGTATTTTCCGGCTCCTTAGCCCTTACACCAAAGGAATACCCCCCCCCACCAAAAATATTAACAAGCATTATAAACAACATAAGTCCTGCCCAAAATACTCGCTTTTTCTTTTTAGTTACCATAACCCTACCTCTTCTTTCTTAATTTTGATCATTCTTTGCATAAAGTGGCCTTACCATATTATAACATATTTAAGTTACATTTTGGTTACATTTTATGATTAATTTATTTTTTTATATCTTTTTTACATTCGTTGTACAGAAAACACAAAAAAGCGAACGTCAACTTCGGCGTTCGCTCTACATTCAATTATTTTATTTAACAATTCTTCTTGCACAATATGGCGACTGATGATATACAGACGATACTATAATTCCTGTACGAGGAGTACTTGCATGTACAACCTTACCACCACCTATATACATTGCAACATGTGATATTCTTCTTCCATTCGCTGCATAAAATACCAAATCACCCGGCTGAAGTTCATTCATTCCTACTGCATAGCCGTTTGAGGCCTGAGCCCTAGATGTTCTATTAAGTCCGATACCGAAATTAGCATATACAGACATTACAAAACCTGAACAGTCAGCACCTCTTGTCAAACTTGTTCCTCCCCATACATATGGGTTTCCTACAAAGTTGAGTGCGAAATTAGCAATTGTCTGACCCTTAGCACTTCCTTCTGCACTTGTACTAACTTTTATCTCTGCCTTAGGCTTTTCTACTACTCTTTCTACATTCTGAACCGGCCTACTGGTCTGTCTTGCCTGCTCTGCTGCAAGTGCCTGCTGCTGAGCTGCCAAAGCAGCCTCAGCTGCTGCCTTTCTTTCTTCTTCAGCCTTTTCTTCTTTAACTGTTATAGCATGTTTCCACTGAATCTTAACATTTACAAATTCAGCTGCAACCCATCCCGTAAGACTTTCTTCATCACCATCATTTACAGAAACCTCATACCAGTCACCTTTTTTCTGTAATACAAGAAGTTTCTCTCCCATAGGAATCTGAGTAGCAATCCTTGATTCTGTACTATCTTCAAACCTTACATTAAGTGTCTCTGTATTAACTACAGCTACCTTTGTACCATACTCATCTATAAGCTTTTCAGCATCGAAACCTCTAGCTAAAAACTCAGCCTTAATATAGCCTTTTGCATTACCGGACTCAATTTTTACCCAGTCACCTTTATCCTTTATAATATCACATTTACTGCCTTTATAAAGCTTACCTATAATCTCACTGTCTTCGCCGGCTTTTTTCCTAATGTTGACATATGGTTCAGCAATAGATATTCCGATATTCTCGTATTTAGATTTTACTTCTTCCTCGGTAGACTCCATTTCATCTGCTGTCTTATCGCCTTCGCTCCCATCTTCATCGGAAAGATTTGTGCTTTCTCCGGCTGCTGTCTTATCTTCTGTAATTTCTATACTGTTTCCATCTTCAGACACCCCACTTACTGTATCTAAAGCAAATGCAGTTACCATATTACTATTGAAAGAACTGAGTATTTCATCAACCGGAACAACCGAATCAAGCTGTGCCTTAACAACCCTATTCTCTCCCTGTACATATGCATTATCTACAAAAAGTGAAATACCTGCAAGTCCACTGACTTTAGCATTACTTCCTGCCTGAACTCCCTCATTGCCTGAAAGCATAGCTGCCGATACTGCAACAACTGCTGCTCCCACTCCACATCTAAGAAAGAAATCTTTACGACGCATCAAGTAACCTCCCTAAAAGCTGCTGCTTTTATATGTTTAAATCAATTATTACAAATTTATTAACTTTACGAATGAAATCATAGCACAATATAGACTTATTGTCAACTATATGTCAGTAATTTTTTAATATCTTTTGTAATAATTTAATAGTTGCCATATCAAAAATCAACTCTATATAACCCTGAAATAACAGCTTTTACAAGAAAGTTGCCTATACCTTAAGAAAATTGTAATATTTGTAATATTTGTAATTATATCATCTACACTTGTAGAATATTTGTGTTATTTTATTCTACAATTGTAGATAGTTTTCTCTTTTGACTATACACTCTTATTGTGATAAACTTAATATCAAAGAATTTATAATATATTCGGAGGTAATAGTCTCATGAATACAACTTCTTTGGTTATTATGGCCGCCGGTCTCGGAAGTCGTTATGGTGGTATTAAGCAGCTTGAATCTGTTGGGGTAAACGGCGAAATTATAATGGATTACTCCATCTTCGATGCTATTAGAGCAGGTTTTGATAAGATTGTAATTATTATACGTGAAGACATACAGGATGATTTTATGAAAATCATAGGTAATAGGCTTATACATTCTACAGACATTCCTATTCATATAGTGTTTCAGTCTTTAGACAATCTTCCGTCAGGTTATGTTGTTCCGGCCGAACGCACCAAGCCTTGGGGTACTGCTCAAGCTATACTTTCTGCAAAAGAATACATAGACGAACCTTTTTTAGTAATAAATGCTGATGATTTTTACGGCAAAGACTCTTATGTAAAATCTCAGGTTTTTCTATCCAATTCTATACTCAACTTAAAAAAACCGAAATTTTGCATTGTCGGATACCCTTTAGAAAATACTTTGAGCAATAACGGAAGTGTAACTCGTGGAATCTGTAAATGTGATAATAACGGCAAGCTACTTTCTATAGAAGAAACTTTTTCTATACAGAAAGAAGATGAATTTATTGCAGGTTCTGACTTATACGGAAACAAACGGCTCCTTGCTCCATCAGATACTGTCTCAATGAATATGATGGGGTTTACCCCTGCCATCTTCCCAATGCTCGAAAAGAAATTTGTTAATTTTTTAGATAATCTAAATAGTAATAGCCCTACAAAATCTGAATTCCTTATACCTGTAGCTATAAATGAATTATTGAGTGAAAACGTTGTAGATGTCGAAATTGTTAAAACTTCTGCAAACTGGTTCGGTGTTACATTTAAGGAAGATAAGCAACTGGTCGAAGATTCTCTCTACAACCTAATCCAAAAAGGCATTTATCCAAAAAATTTATGGAGGTAAATATGCTAAAAATACTGACAGAATTGCTTTACCCCAGACGCTGTCCTATCTGTGACGATATTGTCTTTCCAAAAGGAAAACTTGTATGTAATTCATGCAGAGATATATTAATGCCTCTGCATGAACCTCTTTGTTACAAATGTGGACGACAAATTACTTCTACCGGTTCAGAATTCTGTGAAACCTGTTTTAATTATAACTTTAATTTTGATAAAGCTTTCTCTCTTTGGCCATACAATAATATCACAAAGACTTCTCTTGCTCGTTTTAAGTATAAAGGCAGGCGAGAATTTGCTGATTATTATGCAGATAAATTGTATGAATATTTTGCACCTCTTATCTCAAAGCTTGACATAAGTGCTTTAATTCCTGTTCCAATACATCCAAATCGTCTTATAACACGAGGCTATAATCAAGCAAATCTTATTTCCAACATTTTATCAAAAAAACTTGACCTGCCAAATATTTCAGATTATCTTATCAGATCTAAAAATACCACAGCCCAAAAAGATCTTGATCCTATTTCCAGAAGAAAAAATCTTAAGAATGCTTTTGAAATAAACCAAAATTCTAAATATTATAATATACATCTTAAAAATATTCTTTTAATTGATGATATTTATACCACCGGCAGCACTGCTGATTCTTGCTCCAAAATTCTTAAAGACAGCGGTACAGAGAAAGTTTATGTTTTATGCATAGCCTCAGTTAGAGCTATGTAGAGTATACTCATTTTGGGGTATTGGCTAATAGAGTTTTAAATGATATAATATTAGTTATAGTATTTTTTAACTTTCAGAAAGGAAAGATTGCTGTATGGAAGTAACAAACTGTAAAGCGTGCGGAAATTTATTTAATTACCTATCAGGATTAAGGCTTTGTCCTAATTGTATGAAAAAATTAGAAAATAAATTTATTATTACAAAAAATTATATTCGTGAAAATCCTAACGCAAAAATTAATGATGTTGCCAAAAACTGTAAAGTATCCATTCCTCAGATTAAAAAATGGATAAGAGAAGAAAGACTGGCTTTTTCACAAGAGTCAGGTATAGGAATAAAATGTGATAACTGTGGTAAAATGATTCGAACAGGTCGATTTTGTACAGAATGTAAGACAAAAATGATAAACAAACTTGATAATGCCTATGAAAAACCAAAGCCTACTGCCCCACATAAAAAAGAAAAAGAAAAGGAAAAAATGCGTTTCCTTGATAAATAATAAGAGGCCTCATGACTAATTACTTTAAATCATGAGGCCTGTTTAGACTTCAAATTACAATAAAATCTTTTTAAGCTCTTCTACTTTATCTGTTTTCTCCCAAGGAAGTTCTATATCAGTCCTTCCAAAATGTCCATAAGCTGCTGTCTGCTTATAAATAGGTCTTCTAAGATCTAACATCTTGATTATTCCTGCCGGACGGAGGTCAAATACTTCTCTAATTGCCAAAACAAGTTTTTCCTCGCTAACCTTTCCTGTACCAAAAGTATCTACAAGCACAGATGTAGGCTCTGCAACACCTATTGCATATGAAAGCTGAATTTCGACCTTATCTGCAAGCCCTGCCTCTACTATATTCTTAGCTACATATCTTGCCACATAAGCTCCACTTCTGTCTACCTTTGTAGCATCTTTGCCTGAAAAAGCACCACCGCCATGTCTTGCCGCACCACCATAGGTATCTACAATTATCTTTCTTCCTGTAAGTCCTGCATCTCCATGAGGGCCTCCAATTACAAAACGGCCTGTTGGATTAATATATATCTTAGTATGCTCATCTACCATCGTAGAATCTACTATCTTATCAATAACTTCAGTTCTTATATCTTTTCTTATTGTATCCTGACTTACTTCCTCATCATGCTGCGTTGATATAACTATCGCCTCAAGTCTTACCGGCTTATCATCCTTATCGTACTCAACAGATACCTGACTCTTACCATCCGGTCTAAGGTATGGAAGAGTTCCATTTTTTCTTACCTCTGTGAGCCTTCTTGTAAGCTTATGTGCCAAGGAAATCGCATAAGGCATATGCTCATCACCTTCATTGGATGCATATCCGAACATCATCCCCTGATCTCCTGCTCCTATTGCAGAAAGTTCTGATTCAGTCATTTCATTTTCACGAACTTCAAGTGCCTTGTCTACACCCATAGCAATATCAGGTGACTGCCCATCAATAGCTACAAGCACTGCACAAGTTTCTCCATCAAATCCTTTTCTTGAATCATCATATCCTATTTCTTTAATTGTATCTCTTGCAACTCTTGCATAATCAACCTTTGCCTTAGTAGTTATTTCTCCCGTAATAAGTACAAAGCCTGTACAGGCGGCTGTCTCGCAAGCAACACGACTCATAGGGTCTTCTTTAAGGCAGGCATCAAGTATGGCATCTGAAATTGCATCACAAATTTTATCAGGATGCCCCTCTGTAACTGATTCGGATGTAAAAATAAACTTATCCATCTTTTTCTCCTTTTTAGTATTTTGCTATTTTACTTTGTTCTTGATTTATGTAATAGGCAATTTCCTATCGCATAAAAAAGAGGCTATCTTACGATAACCTCTCTTATTCTTATTAAGCTATTTGGACTTGACAAACATAATCAAATCCTCTTATTGCTCGAAGTAAAACTTCGCTCAGGTTGGCACCTTCCATTTCAGGGGTTGCCGTAGCTTCATAGAGCCTTCACTCTCCGCCACTCTGAATAAGAGAATATCTTTGTTTTCAAATGGTACTACATAATCATACTTCTGTCAAGTAGACAATTCTGCCATTTCCTCAAACTCAATATCTTCTTTTTCAAGTAAGCTTTCTATCTCCGGCCTAAGACAAGGCTCACATTCCCAAGCCACTCCACAGCCTGCTGAAAGTTTTCTCGGTACAGAAACCAGCTTTCCTGATAAATTTTCTCTTTTACAGGCAGCCTCTGTTGCCATTGCCTCCGAAAACGTGTAAAAAGTCACATATAATCTAATCGGCTTTTCAACTCTCATCAGCTTACAGTTACCTCATACTCTGCACCAACTTCTTTAATATCGGCTTTCTTCCCATGAGTTTCAGCAAAGTTTTTAAGATTCTTAACTGTATGTGCCTCATTAGCAAATATCTTATAAGTTTCATTCTTATCAGCCTCAAGAGCATTTTTAAGCATCAACACCGGCTCAGGGCAAGATAAGCCTCTTACATCTATCTCTCTCATCTCTTCCTCCTTATTTCTCTGCCTTCTTAAGACCTACAACTGCTATTATAAATAAAACAATAATAGAAACAATTACAAATATCTGTCCATTTATACCCGGTCCGCCTGCTGCTGCCTCTATTCCCTTCTCTGCATTAGCCAACGCTGCTGCACCTGCTGCAAGTTTAAAATTATGTGCAAGTGCTGCACCAACAAACATACCAAGTACGGTTATAGCTGAATCTGAAGAACCGGTTCCTGCAAGAACAAGCTGTCTAAGTGGGCATCCTCCAAGAAGTACAGCTGCAAAACCTACGGCATACATAGACAAAATATTCCAAAATGTCTGTGCATGTGCTATCGGTCCAAATGCTACAAAGGCAAAATTATTGGTTACAATATTGTAAACAAGCATTACTGCAAAGATTCCACCAATTACAGAAATAAGTCTAAAATCTTTTAACAGCACTACATCTCTTATAGATCCTGCAAAACACATTCTGCTCTTCTGTGCTATAACACCTACTAAAAGCCCTATAGCTAAAGCAACAAATAATGGGGCATGATTACTTCCAGGTCCTTTCTCACTAAATGCAAAGAGTGAAGGTACTGCTATAACTAAAATAAAAAGTACAGCCACTACTATTGGAAGTGCATATCCACTTTCCTTTTTAGCTGTATAAGCTCTTCCAAGAGAGAAACCTTTCTTTAAGAAAAACGCCCCTGTAGATACACCTGCAGCAAAACCTACAAGCCCTACATAGGAACTGATGTCTCCTGCTGCCATCCTAAGCACCATACGGAGAGGACAACCAAGGAATACAAGGGCACACACCATCATTATTACTCCAAGGAAAAATCTGATTGCAGGAGAAGAACCTGCTGTAGAACGATATTCTCTTGTAAATAATGAGATTAAAAATGCTCCCACTATAATTCCTATCACCTCAGGCCTTACATACTGTACTACCTCTGCATTATGAAAATGCATAGCTCCTGCTGTATCCCTTATAAAGCAGGCTATACAAAATGCCATGTTTTTAGGATTGCCAAGAAATGCTAATAAGGCTGCTCCTAAACCTGCGATTATTCCAAATAAGAATAATCCTTTTTTAGTACTGAAGAACTCCATACTAAAATCCCCCTTTGATAAAAGTATTGATTTTACAATAAAATTCTACATTTGTTTACTTAATTTGTCAATTTTATTGCTATTGTTTTATCAAATGAATATCTTATTTTATTCTTTTTTTCTATAAATCTAACTTCAAATCCCCCTCTTTAATCCATCCCATCTTCTTTAATATCGCATAAAACATAAAACTTAGTATTCCCGGAAGTAAGAAATGCACTGTCGCTATACCTAAATATACTTGCCCTAAGTCTACAGCAGCCTCTTCCATTGCTGTAATAGTGCCAATCTGACCTACCAAGCCACTAGTACCCATACCCGATCCAAGTGGAATATTTTCCATCTTAAATACCATAGTAGAAATAGGACCCGTTATAGCAGAGGCCAATGTAGGTGGTATCCATATTTTCCAGTTTTTTAATATATTAGGAATCTGTAACATTGAAGTTCCAATACCCTGAGCCAACAAACCACTCCATCCATTTTCTTTAAAACTAATTACTGCAAAACCTATCATCTGTGCACTACAGCCTGCTGTTGCCGCCCCTCCTGCAAGCCCTGCTAAAGAAAGCATCATACAAAGGGCTGCTGAACTAATAGGTAGGGTAAGTACAATACCTACTATTACAGAAACAATAATTCCCATCCAAAAAGGCTCTAAGGTTGTTGCAGCCATTATAGTTTCACCCAAGCCGCTCATAAGATTATTAATTATAGGACCTAAAAAATTGCCTATCCCAACTCCAGAGATAATAGTAACTGCCGGAGTAATAATAATGTCAACCTTTGTTTCCTTCGATACTATCTTGCCAAGCTCCACACTGAGCCAAGTTGCAAGCCAAGCTCCTGCCGGCCCTCCTAGCTTATTTCCTGCATAGCCTACCACAAGTGAAGAAAACACCACAAGATTAGGTGCTTTAAGAGCCATTGCTATTGCTACTGCTATAGCAGGCCCTGTCATCTCCTTGGCAATAGGCCAAATTACCTCTGATAAAAACGGAATACCTAGTTTCAATCCTATGGTATTAAGTATAGTTCCTACTAAAAGTGAGGCAAAAAGCCCCATTGCCATTGAACCCAGCACATCAATACCGTAGCGTTTAAATGATATTTCTATTTCTTTTTTACTTAAAAAATCCTTTACAGAACTGTACTTCTTACTCATCTCATACTCCTTTAATAACTATTTAGGTCTTATTACTTTTTTAACACTTCTTTTTTTACATAATTAAAAGCTGCCTCTTCGCCCTCATCTTTAAGTATCAGCATTATCTTCTCAAGTTTAGAAAGCGTGTTAGGGTGAATTATATAGTGGTCTTTTACAAGCATTAAATACTCATATGGGTCTGAATTCTTATAAGCTTTACCTCTATATGTCTTACTTGCAGCCACCCTGTCACAAAACATTTCTGCTAAAAATCTTGGCGGCATTTCAAGTCCCATCATAGTAGCACCGTCATTCAAATCATAATCAATCCAATATTCCAAATGGTGCTTATTCCTTCCTTTATGATGGAGCCATGCATAGCTATATCCATTCTTGGCCTTTCTTTCAGCAAAATTAGGGCTTTTATCCCCTTGGTAGTATTTAACTCCTGTCCAAAACTCAGTCATTGAAAATTTCGACAAATCATGAGTTATTCCCTGCCAGTATAGACCCAGCTTAAAACAATGCTTTCTTACTAAGGCTCTATGCTTACATACGGTAGATAAATGTCCGAAAAATCTAGCAAAAAAGCCTCTGCTACTATTTTCCATCTAATTCTGTATACCTCATTTCAAGATGTTTGCCATCAAATTTTACCTTTGTCCTAAGCCCATTTATCATAGTCATCCTAGGTGGTCTGTGTCCTATATCACAACCTGTAATTATAGGCAGTCCCAAACTGTCTAATGCAGTCTTAACAGCCTCATTAAAATCCGTTTCATATTCTTCCATAAAAAAGCAAGGTCTTCCAAATAAAAATCCCTTAGCTCCCTCAAACCAGCCGGCCTCTTTTAACTGCCAAAGAGCACATTGGAGCCTTGCAGCAGAGAGGTCAAAGCTTTCCAGATACCAGATTATACCATCTTCTCTATATTTTCTAACAAACTCTACCGTCTTATCATATTTTGTCCCACAAAGCATAATAAGCACATCAAGGCAACCTCCTAAAAGTCTTCCACTAAAATTTTCTGCCTTATTTGTTGAGATATATTCATACTCAACTTTATCAGTAAGGTTATACCCCTCATATCCTGTTATTTTTTTCACATACTCATTTTCAAATAAATCAAACTCATGCTGGATAATCCCCCTTCCCTCTAGTAGTTTAAGGTTGTTTTTAACTCCCTCATGCCAAAGTGACATACCATAATCACCTATATTTCCTGAATAAACTGTTGCCATGTCACAAATAGTAGTAATAGGATAAATCAATCCTGTATTATCGGAATATCCCTGTATCCACTTCGGATTAGACTTAATTTTTTCATAATCAAGGTATTCAAGCATTTCCATAAGAAAATCTCCACCACTTGCAGAAACTATGTATTTTACAGTTTCATCATCCATAAGTGATAAAAACTCTTCTGCTCTGGTTCTTCCTGTGGAACTCCTGCCCTTTTCACATTTTCTAACATTATCCGTCTCAATAACCTTATAACCCTTTTCGGCAAGATTAAACTTAGCACTTTCAAGTTTTGTAAGGTCTACCTGCTCTGTATAGCCGGCTGACGGGGCTGTTACTCCTATCACATCATCTTTTTCTAAAAACTTTGGAATATACATATTTTTCTCCTATAAATAAGGTTTACTTATACCAAATAAAATGATACCATAAGATAAAATATTTTTACACATACTACGAGGTAAAAAAATGATTAATTTTAACCCTGAACTTTATAAATCTTATACAGTTATCAGAAGACGCTATATACCTGATGAAGTCATAACCCTAAATCAGGATACCATTTATTATGTATCTGACGAATTAATTGTCTCCGGCTGGAAAGCTATACGCCTAAGGCAGGATATCTCAGGTGGTTTTTCTGCTTACTACCCTAAACTCGGCATAAAAACCAGCAAACTTTTTGATGGAAACGGAAACTTGCTTTATTGGTACAACGACATATCTGAGCTTAACTTCAATGGAAATGATATCAACTTCACCGATTTACTCATAGATTTAATCGTTTTCCCTAATAAAAGCATTAAAATTCTTGACTTTGATGAATTTGCTGATGCCATCGAAAAAAATTATATAACAAAAGAGCAGGAAATAAAAGCTCTTAAGAGTTTTCATACCCTGCTTGATTATATTTATAATAATGACTATGCTACACTTCAAGAGCCTATAAACGAGTTAGAAAAATATCTTAACTCTCAATCCGGCTGATTCTTCTTATATGCCTCTCTTCATTTGAAAACGGTGTATTTAGAAAAATATCAACTATCTTTAATGCAAGTCCTACTCCAACAACCCTGCCTCCAAGTGCGAGGATATTGGCATCGTTATGCTCTCTGGTAGCCTCTGCTGAAAAACAGTCGCTACAAAGGGCACATCTGATGCCCTTTACTTTATTGGCAGTAATAGATATGCCTATACCTGTACCACAAATAAGTATGCCTTTTTCATAATTTCCTTTTGCTACTGCCTCTGCTACTGCCTTTCCGTACTCTGTATAATCGCAAGAAGTTTCATCATAACATCCAAAATCTTTAAATCCTATATTGTTTTCTGTTAAATACTTAACAATTTCCTGTTTTAATGCAAAACCACCATGGTCACTTCCAATAGCTATCATCTTATTTTCCATAATTACTTCCCCATTTCATCAAGTTTATATATTGTTTTTTTTATCAGTCTTAAAAGCTCGTTAAAGCACTCCTCATAATCCACTAAAGTACCACCATAAGGGTCTTTAACTTCACCTTCTTCACCATTAAACTCCTTAATAGTAAATACCTGTTCTTTAATCCCAAATTTCTCTATTACTTGAGCCTTTTGTTTCTCAGTCATTGTAAGCAAAAGCGAATTTTTAGTTATATCATTTTCTATAAGCTCTTCAGATGCCTCTACTGTCAGTGTAAGCCCATGGTTTTCCAGTACAGTTTCTGCCTTTTCACTCACTGGCTCTGAAAAAAGCACCACCATACCTCTTGAAATAGATGGAATACCACCATCCTCTGCAAGACTTTTATATATAGTTTCTGCCATCGGACTTCTTGCGTTATTGTCAGTACATACAAATATAATTTTATCAAACATAATTATCCCCCCTAAGTTTGTAAACTACACATTGATAATATTATAACCTGCAGACTTATGTAAGCGGTTCATTATTGCAAAACCAAGCTTATTTTCGTCAAAACTTTCTGAGAAAATCATCTCAGCCCCCATTTCATCAAATTTTCTCAATACATTAAATAGATTGTGTGCAATGCTTTTTGCACTTTGTCTGCTACCTACTGAAACTACAATATCTGCCTCATACAAGTCCTTTGTTTCATCAGTTGCAAGTACTGCAGTCTTCTTTCCTATCTGCTTTTTTATCTCTTCATTAATTACTTCTATTACTTTTTTATTGTCTCCCTTATATATAGCCATCTTTCCGTAAGGTGCATAATGTCTGTACTTCATACCCGGAGCTTTAGGCTTAAAATCTAACCCCTGTACAAGACTTTTTACTGCCTCATCTACTTCTACCCTGCCTATAGCCTCTAATAGCATTTCCTCCGTAATAAATCCCGGTCTTAGTATTATCGGAACTTCTCCTGTCACATCCACTATGGTAGATTCAATTCCTATATCCACCTCTCCTCCATCTATAACCATATCAATTCTTCCCTCTAAGTCTTTAAGTACATGGCTCGCCTTGGTAGGACTTGGTCTGCCGGAGGAATTGGCACTTGGAGCTGCAACCGGTACTCCGGCTGCCTTTATAAATTCTCTTGCTATCTTATTTGACGGCATCCTTAATGCCACACTTTCAAGTCCACCTGTTGTACGATACGGAACTATATCGCTCTTATTAAACACCATAGTTAAAGGCCCCGGCCAAAATTCATCTGCTAAAACATAGGCTATATTCGGAATTTCTTTTACAAGACTTTTTATTTCATCAAACTCGCTTATATGTAAAATAAGGGGATTGTCGGAAGGCCTGCCCTTAGCCTCATAAATCTTAGGAACTGCCTCATCATTAAGGCCATTTGCCCCAAGTCCATAAACTGTTTCGGTAGGAAATGCAACAAGTCCTCCGTCCTTAATTATTTCAGCAGCCTTTTTAAGCCTTTCTCGAATATCCTTATCTTCCCTTAAATCTACATACTCCGTCTTCATCTTGCTACCTCGCATTCGCAGGTTCTATATTAATCTTCTTTCCTTTTATTTTCGCATTTTTCATAGCAAGTAATACCTCTTTTCCATTTTCAGCCGGAACTTCTACAAAGGTATACTTATCATACATCTGGATTTCTCCTACAAGCTTACCTGAAATGCCTGATTCTCCTGCTATTGCTCCTAAAATATCCCCCGGCTTGACTCTGTCTTTTTTCCCGATATTGATAAACAACCTTACCATACCACTTTCCGTACTGCCGGTAAATTCACTGTCTATGTCAGAGTTATCTTCGCTATTGCTTTCCTTAGAAGAAAGATACAGCTTTAAGAAGGCTGCTGCCACATCAAGAGATGTAAAGTCTTCTTCATTTACCTTCTGCTCTATCATCTCAGTCATCTTGGTTAAATCTTCATTTTCAATTATCTCAGAAAGTTCAGAAAACAAGCTGTCAACCCTCGTACTCGTAACATCATCAAGGGAAGGTACCGGCTTTAACCTTATCTTAGTGTGGCAGTAACGCTGGATTTCCTTAAGTTTGTACACTTCCTTACCACTTACAAAAGAAAGTGCAAGTCCTGATTTTCCTGCCCTTCCTGTTCTTCCTATTCTATGTACATAGTACTCATCATCCTGTGGCAGATCATAATTAATAACGAGGTCAACACCCTTTACATCCAAACCTCTTGCTGCAACATCGGTAGCTACAAGGATTTCAGTCTTTCCGTTACGGAAATTACCCATTACCCTATCTCGCTGCTGCTGTTTAAGGTCTCCATGAAGACCTTCTGCAAAATAGCCTCTGCCCTGAAGTTCATTTGCAACCTCTTCTACCTTTTTCTTGGTATTGCAGAATACTATACTAAGTTCAGGATTGTACATATCAAGGATTCTTGAAAGTATCTCATCTTTGTAGTTTCTTCTTACTTCAAAATAATACTGCTCAATATTTTCTACAGTAAGCTCTTTCTTTGCTATTTTTATATTCTGAGCATCTTTCTGATATTTTCTGGTAATATCAAGGATTGGCTTAGGCATGGTAGCTGAGAAAAGCATGGTCTGTCTTTCCTCAGGAACTTCTGCAAGTATAGTTTCAATGTCTTCTCTAAAGCCCATGTCAAGCATTTCATCAGCCTCATCAAGCACCATAATCTTAACCTGATTAAACTTTACAGTCTTTCTCCTCATATGATCCATCACACGCCCCGGAGTACCTACAATAATCTGTGCTCCCTGCTTTAAGGACTTTATCTGTTTAACTATATCCTGACCGCCATATACAGGTACAAGTTTAATTCCATGCATATATCTTGAAAGCTTTCTTATTTCTCCACAAACCTGAAGAGCAAGCTCTCTGGTAGGACAAAGCACTACTGCCTGTAAATGTTTGTTGCCTGAATCAATATTATTTAAGATAGGTATAGAAAAAGCTGCTGTCTTGCCTGTTCCGGTCTGTGCCTGTCCTAAGATATCCTTTCCTGTAATAGCTACAGGAATAGCCTCAGTCTGGATAGGAGTAGCCTCTTCATAGCCAAGCTCCTTTACAGCCTTTAGTATACGCTCATCAAGTTGCATTTCGTTAAATTTCAATTAAATTTCCACCTTTCGTGTTCTAAACATCTTTCATTAACAACCTTTTATTTATATAAACTTGAAAAAAAGGCATCTCCGTAAGAGATGCCGGTAACTGATTGATTATAGCATAGGGTAGCAGATTTTGTCAAATAGCCGGCTTATCCACTTCTTCAATAGCTTCTACTTTTTCTTTGTTTGGCTCATAATTCGGATAAAGATTAAGCCCACACATTTCCCCTAGATTTTCCAAAATATTTATAACATAAATCATCTTATCAGCCGGTAATTTATCAATCATATCTTTAGCAATTTCCTGATAGCTCATTTTGAAATCTCCCTTCATATACCAAAATCCTTTATCAAAAATTTAAATTAAATATCAAACAAACTATAATTATTATACACTATTTAAGGTAAATGGGGAAGTTTTTTCAATAATAAAATCAAACCAAATTTGATTAAATTTAGTCTGATTTTATTGATATAATTTTATTATTTTATCTAGCAATAGTGTTGCATTTACTATTTTTATAAAGTGTTGCACTTACCTTGAAAATCTAGCAATTTGTAAAAAGTAACTTCCATACCGTAGCTAAAATAAAAAAATTAAACTTAGGTATGGAAGTTACTTTTGCAATTCACCTTTTTTATTTTTTATTAGAAATATTTTGGAAATATTAGATAAATACTCACACCCTTATAACATTCAAAATTCTATCTATATCTGTATAAAATACCTTATGCCTACTCTTTGTTATGGCTATAGCTTCTTTCAAATTGGTGCGAAGTTCTTTATCTAAAATCTTATGTATACAAACTGGCTTCCCACCAACAGTATGTATATGGTCTAAATACCCCACTGTAACAGGAAAGGCATTCTGTATCAGAAAAGCCCTCTCCTCTCCTGCGAATAAACCGATAACAATCGTTATACACTTACCATTTTTCTTTATCTTATGGTTTATTATTTTCTTATACTTTTCTACCTTAGAACTAATCGGTATCATCCAAAAAATAGCCTTATCATTTGAATCCTCAATGGCGTAATAATGTGGTCTGTAATTGCCACCTTCCTTATTGCTCATTAATGATGAGTCCTTTACAGCCAAAAAGAAACTGTCTTTTATATGATAAGAGTAACCCTGCTTAATCTCCATGTCAACCTCCAAAAAATCCCTCCATCATATCGACAGAGGGATTTGCACACCGAATCACTTATACCCCGCTCCATCGGCAAGCGGTATCATTTGCA
>NZ_JBQMXS010000031.1:0-21028 GCF_052173895.1 Catonella sp.
TTTAACTCTCCCATAAGTATCTGCCTTCTGAGGGTTCTAAAAACTACATCTCTCAAAGGAAGTTCAGATTCATTAATCATATATTTGTCCATAAATCTCCTTTACTGCCCATACCGGCACTTTGTAACTTCCACCATCTCAAATTCATTTCTCTTTTTAAGTACAAGCCTTGCTTTTTCTGCCTCTTGTTCAGACTCAAAAATTCCAAATACTGTCGGTCCACTTCCTGTCATCATAGAAAAAACTGCACCATTTACAAGTAATAGCTGCTTTATTTCTGATATTATTCTATGCTTTGTTACAGTCACTTCTTCCAAGACATTTCCTAAAAGTTTAACAATATCACAAAGTTGACTCTTTCCCAAATTTTCCACTACACTGCCTATATTCGGATGTTTTACCTCAGATAAACTGTCAAAGTTTTCATACACTTCCTTTGTAGATACTCCCAAATTAGGCTTTACTATTAATATAGCACACTCCGGAAATGGCACAAGCTCTGTAAGTCTTTCCCCTATTCCCTCTGCCAGTGAAATCCCACCTCTTATAAGAAACGGAACATCTGCTCCAAGCCTTAAACCTAATTCTTCTAATTTGGTTGCTTTAAGTCCCAAATTAAAAAGCCTGTTCATTCCTCTGAGGGTAGCTGCCGCATCTGCACTTCCGCCTCCCATTCCTGCCGATATCGGAATCTCTTTTTCTATGTGCACACTAACTCCGGTCTCTATGCCATATTCTTCCTTAATAAGTTTAATTGCCTTGTATACTATATTATTATCATCTAACGGAAGTTCCTTAGTATTTGCAGTAATTCGGATATCATCTCCATCAATCTTACTAAGAGAAATTGTATCGTAAACATCCACTGTCTGCATTATCATACTTACATCATGATATCCATTATCTCTCCGTCCAAGAACATCCAAACTTAAGTTTATTTTGCCATAGGCCTTTTCAATAACTTTTTCCATAACTCTCTTTCTATTACAAAAGGACACCCAATATGAGTGCCCTTTCATTAAGCGCACATTATTTTATTTCTTAAATATGCCCTTTACCCTATCCATAAATTTTTTCTTTTCCGGCGCTTTCTCAAGCCCTGTCCTAATTCCCTTAACTCCTGTTATGTATATACCTGAGACCATAGCCTTAACCTCTTTTTTTACAGGAATCAAATTAAATACTTTTGGGTCACACATAAGGCTCATAACCTTAGGACCAACCTTAGCCTTTACAACAGGTACTTTAGATAACTTCGACAACTTTGGAGCCTGATCCACTACTATCTGTGGAAAACCTGCCTCTGTCATTTTCATCATCTTCTTATCTATAACAAGCATGGACACCGTCTGCTCCATTTCCCTCATCTGCTCATTTGCTATAGCCTGCTTATCTTGCAACTTCTTTGCATACTTTGATAAAAAATAAAGTCCTACTAACAATGCAACAACTACAACAGCTATTATAATATATATAATATATCCTTCCATTTAAACCTCCCGAACCTTCATAAAACATTTTATAATACACAATCTTTATTATACCACAATAAAATATGAAATACAAATTATTTATGGAAGATTGTATACAAAAACAGCTAAACCTAGATGCTATGATAAACTAAGAAAAGAACCTCCCGATTTCTCAGAAAGTTCTCAGTATATAAGCTTATAACTAAAAAATAGAATTAATAAGAAAGCAAATTAAATAATCTCATCGTTGTATCCGGACCTTTGTTCCCAACCTGCTGTAACATAGAAGTACCAACAAATGAGTTTTCGGATACCCTGATAGTATAAAGTTGTTCGTTAAAATTTGCTACCGCTTTTTTATTTATTACGCAACAAGCTACCATCATGTCTACTTCCAAAATCTCTAGAATAGTTTTCCCTGTGTTTATAACTGAATCAACCAGAATTACATTTTTTGTTATCGGCCTTACAAAAGTATCTCTCTTTGGATCATATATTTGAAATTTACATCCTAGTTTAAAATACATACCTTCCGCAAAAAATAAACCACCCCTTAATATTGCAACTATGGTTGTATCCTCCGGATCCAAATCTAATAATTTCTCTGCTAACAGCTCACCAAGTTCCATATGAGCCTTCGCTAATATCGGACCCGATATCCCTGAATTCGATTTTGTAATATCTATCAATTCATTTACTCTATCATTCTTCTCTATTTCAAACAAGTATCAATCCCTCCAAATCTCTTCCTCTAAGTGATGAGCTTATAGAACCATCTTTTTTCAACATAAGATATGAAATATTTGCCTGCTTTAACATAAAATAATCATTCATACTATCTCCAAACGCCATTACCTTGCTCCCTCTCTCTTGTAAAAACTTAGTAATGAAGTATTTTGTATCTGAACACATCTGCGACCCACAAAATAAAGGAAGATTATATTTATATGCAATCTGTTTCCAAACATCATAATATCCTGTTGTAAGAATAACTGAAAATCCCTTTATCTTATCTTGAACTTTTTCATTAATCGTAAGGTTCATATTATCGATTGACTGTATAGAATAATTGATTAGTTTAAGATAATCCATCAGTTCACTGTTATGTCTCCATGCCTGAAATCCTGAATAAAAGTTTCCATCAAACAAATGTGTTTTATATCCCAGAATCTCACTACTATCTTCTTTTATGAATGTTTTATCTCCATCTGACAGTGAAATAAAATCTGATTTTTCTATCTTATTTGCAACTTCTTTGGCAAAACGAACACAGCTATAACCTTCAATAATACTATCTATAAACTCCAATATAATTCTAATATCAGAGAAAAATCCTTTATCAGGATTGTCTATAACATAAAAATCTTTGTTATTTATATGACAATATGTACGCAAAGACTCCAGTTCAAATCTCTGCCATTCTTCAATGTCGTATTGAAGATATTTTTTATTTTTAATAGAGTCTGACATTCTTTCTAAAATAATATCAGGATTTATATACAAATATAAAAATACATCATACAGCTGCCCATCAGCCTCTGTAAAAACTATATTTTCTCCAAAAGAATAATGTCCATCCATTATGAAACTGTCTTTTTGCCTTAATTGTAATGCAAGCTCCTGTCTTACTGTTTCTTTTTGTTCTTCTGCAAGATTATTAAAATTTGGTGCCAATTTTTGAAGTAGAGAACTCCCTGAAAGAACCTCCAAATTTCTTATATTTCCAAGAATAAAAGACTTTCCTGCAGAAGGTAATCCATATAATCCTATTCGCATAAAATCTCCTTATAGCAGTAATTTCTATCAAAATTTAAATTCAATCTTTCCAGCTGTGAAAAAGGCATTTCACTTTTTCCAAGTGGTTTCATGTCTATACAATTACCACATATATATACATTTCCATTAGCATAAAAAAAATTGTTTATTCCTGCTCCACACATTCCTCCGTACATAGTACAATCATAGCCACCAGTCCTAACATTCAAAATTCTTGTTGCTTTTTTTAGAAAAACATTGAAATCATCAAAAGAAATTCCATATTTCCCAATCATTCTCGAAAAAGTAATACGATTATTAAACTGTTTAAAAAATTCAATAGTCTCATCTGCATTAGACAAAGTCTCTTTTCCAACTGTACAATTCATAGAAGGATATTTCCCATTAATATCCTTATACAGATTAATTTTTTCCATAACTTTAGCATGAGTTCCACAACGGTATTTATTATGTACAGACTCAATGCCGTCGATTGAAAATCCAACATTCACATGATATTTTTTGAAAAATTGCAGTATTTCTTTATTAATTAAAATCCCATTTGAAATAGTGTATGCTGCTATTCTTCCCTGTTCAAGATATTTTGCAATATATAGCAAGTAACTCTTTAGTAATTCAAAATCCATTAGTGGCTCCCCATTTCCTACAAATCCAACTTTGAACACCGAAATATTATTTTTTTCAATGCTTGCAATTACATTGTCCAGAATCTTAAAAACATCCATAGTATTTACATTGATATTTGACTTTTTTTCATAAAAATGACAATACCTACATGAAAGATTGCAACGATTATTTATAGAAATACAAATTCTATCTACCATAATATTTTCGTCCTTCACCTCTATTAGTATTAAATTGCTTTCTGTTACTATTTCTAAAATTAGCTCCTTTACGCCTACCTGTCGCTAAACTCTCCTTGTATCTTTCATCAGCAGTATATCCGTCACGATCAATAATTTTCGTATCAGCACCAGCTCTAATTAACAAATCTCTGCAATCTTTTAGCCCCCAGTAGCAAGCCTTAATTAGTGCTGTAAACCCATTTCCATCCTGCTGGTTCAAACTTGTTCTCTCATCGGCAATAAGTTCTCTAACATACTCTAACTTATTATCCCACGCAGCAATCATAAGGGGCATATTACCATCATTCTTCTGCCTAATTTTTCCGACATCATAGGGGTTTCTACTACCTATATTAGGATCTGCTTTACATTCATGTAGAAGAAACTTAAATATTTTAAAATCTCCGTTCTGAATTGAATGTGACAGTGGTGGAAAATAATACTTTCCACAATCTCTCCTATTGACATCAGCCCCATGTGCAATAAGCCATCTAATCTTCTCTTTACGCTGGCTAATAGGAATTTTTTTATTTCTTACAACAGAAATAATCAAAGTATTACCATCTGGAAGATATGCGTTTATATCGTCCGAATTAGGAATTTTGATTTTTATAACCTTTTCTACATCATCGTAAGAGTCTGCGTAGTAATCATTTAACTTCTTAAAACTGTTGATATCCATAAGGTTCTGCTTGATTATCATATACTCTTCCAAGAATAATGCCTTTACAATTTTATTTCCACTTAATCTGGCTGCAAATCCGGCATCATAGGTTATAAGATCAACTTCACATTTAAATTCTTCGGCTGCTTTTTCTGCGACATCTATGATTTTACAATCATTATTTCCCTCTTTTTCTTTACCTGTATAATCTTTAGTAATTACATTAGTATTTCCACCAATACTCTTAAGAAGTTGCCATGCCTTAGATGCAAGTCCATTGGTATTATGGTCTTTTATATTATCTAGTTCATCTACTACTATATTAGGAATAATTACATGACTATATTCTTTACTAAGTTCATCTATTAACTGGGGATTTTTAAGAAGAGCTGATGTATCAATTACTACTACATTCTCACCTCGAAGAAAAATCTGTAACTGCTTTTCAAGTCTCTTTTTCTTCAGCTGTATTTTCTCTTCCAAAATCCCACTTTTTTCAAGTAATCTTTCTGGATCATGAAGAGCTTTCCAATATCCGGCAGCAAACCCCCTAACAGTTTTGTATCCGGTATCTCCATCTATTTTTTCTGCTCTAGATAATGTAGACTTATTACAGTAAAGCATATCTGCCATTTCTGCTTGAGATTTCCCATTTACCTCTCTAAGCTCAATCATTCGCTTTCTTAGAAAATTACACTTTATCTGTTCTTCCATGTAGTCCACCCTCCATCAAGATATAGTCTTTGCTAATGCCCTCTAAATATACTGAAACAATAGCATAGTGTTACATTTATTTCAACGAATTTTATATTTTTGCAACTATTACTTAATAATTTCATCACTTCAACCTTTTGAGCACAAACTGCAACTATTATACAAAAAAACATCTCACCAAACATTTTCATGTCTGTGAGATGTTTCCTTAAATATTTACTTTTATTCAGTGCAAAGCTGAAGTTGCACATCTTTGGTAAGAATATCTGTATATGTATAAGATACTCTCTTAGATACTTCATCTTCATTATCACTTATTTCAATCATAAAGACATGAGGATAAACCTCCTTAATCACTCCCTCATTTATATCGAATCTATGCCTTCCTCTATTGGCCTTAACTACAACCTTACTCCCTATGGCACGGTATACTGCATTACGGACTGCCCTTACATCAACTTTTCCCATGACTAAGCCTCCAAACTATTCAGTTCTTAACCCAATCCTAACTTCTGCCAGGATATGCAACATACAAATTGTATACAAGTGTTCTTGTATACTTACTCGCTTATCATACCATGTTTATAGGTAAAAGTCAAATTAGGGGAAATATATCCTATGTAATTTCACAACAAAATCATCTAGGATACCTTGTCGAATAATAATTGCCTATCTGCTTTAATTCTTCATAACTGATATAACGATCCCAATGAACTGCACCATTATAGTTCCCCTCTACAATAGTGACCCCTCCCTCATTCTTGTCAATTACCATGACTGAATGAGTATCTCCATTTAATCTTATTATATCACCTATGTTTATTTCATTTTCTATATTGGCAAAATCATCAAACTCCTTAAATAAAGCCTTTTTACCGAACAACTTGTCACTAAACTGAAATACAAGGGATACACAGCCATAACCTGTGGTATAATCTGCCTCACAATAGTATTCCTTATCATTGCCCCAGCGAGTTCCTTCGGGATAAGTTTCTCTTAACTCCTTTATTGTATCTTGAATCCTTACAAGATTTTTATCAATAAAATCTTCTAAAACAGTCTTGTCAAGAACTGTAAACTCAGCAATGAAGGTTTTATTAATCTTTTTACCTCTAACAACAGCTTTTATTTGCACTGTTCCTTGCTTTTTCCCGATTATACTGCCATTTTTACTTACTGTGGCTACTGATTTATCACTTGATTTCCACTTAACCTTAAGATTCTTTCCCACTACCTTTATACGATACTTTTCTCCAATTAAAAGAGTAGTTTTAGTCTCATCATATACAAAAGAAACCTTAGTTTCAGACGCTGATATGCTGTTTTTAGGGTAAAAACTAAAAACAAATATTATTAAACAAAGTAATAACCCAAAGTAATACTTCCATTTTTTCATTACTGCTTTTCTCCTCATACCTATAAATTAGATTTTGATTATAACCTAATTTCCCCTTATTTACAAGCATATATGAGAAAACCTATCTCTTCCCCTCTCAGTCAAACTATAAATATTCTTTTCACCATCTACCCTTATAAGTTCTCTTTTCATAAGTCTTTTAGCAATCTTGTCTACATCTGCCTGTTTCCATTTAAGATGCTCTCTAATTGAGATTAATCCCAACTCTTCTATTTCTTCTGGCTTTCCGATATGATTACCTATATGTATAAGAAAAAGCTCTAGCCTAAGTTCACTTTTTCTCTTGCATCTAATAAATATAGCTGTAATAAGTCCTTCCTTATTAAATAAAAAAGTAAGTAAAAATGTAACCCCTGCCACTGCTGCTGTCATCCCCGACATAGATACATTCATAAGAAGTGAAATCACATAGCCCAAGACAGAATTAATAACTGCATAACCTATTGATATAACTATCATTATCTTCAAATCCTTACTTATAAGATAGGCTGCTGCCCCGGGAGTAATGAGAAAAGAAACTACCAAAATTGCTCCTACTGCATCAAAAGCTGTAACTGCCGTAAGGGATGACAAAGTCATTAATGCATAGAATAAAGCGACTGAGGAAAATCCTGCTAACTTTGCAAAACCTTTATCAAAGGTAGTTACTTTCAGTTCTTTAAAAAATATAATTATAAATAGTAAATTTACTATAAGTAATATCCCCATCTGCACAAAGGCCTTTGGCAAATCCATTCCCAAAAACTCTGTTCTATTTAATGGGGCTATTATAACCTCTCCCATAAGTACTATATCTGTGTCCAAATGCACATTTCTTGCAAATTTGGTAATCAGTACAACTGCAAGTGCAAAGAACATTGGGAATACTATCCCCACTGCATCATCATTTTTGACCATTCCTGTTCCCGAAAGAAATTCTACTACAAAAACTGTAATTACTCCAAATAATCCTGCTCCCACTATTAAAAACGGTGAGCCTACATCTTTTACTATAAAAAACGCAACCACTATTCCAAGTAAGACTGAGTGAGAAATTGCATCTGAAACCATTGATAATTTTCTAAGCACCAAAAAAGGACTGAGAATGGCACAGGAAACAGCTGTCACTATTAACACCAGCAGTGACTCATAAGATATGCTAAAATAAGCTAGTAGTGACTCAATCATTGCTTTTCCTCCTCATCTTTATATTAGAAATCATTCCATGAGGTCCTATAACAAGGGAGATTATAGCAAAACTTCCCATAACAAGGATAATGGTTGCTCCTGTACTCATACCATCATATACGGTAGATAGGTAAGTACCGATAAGTGCAGATATGCCCCCTACTGCCCCTGCTATGACCAAAACTCTGCTAAATTTTTCACTCCACTGCATAGCAGTAATAGCAGGGATAATAAGGAGTGATGATATGAGAATTGCTCCGACCAGCTTCAGCCCTGCTGCAATTATCCCCATTGTCATGATTAAAATAATAGCATAAAGCAAAATCGTCTTAATCCCTATTGTCCTAGCATAAATCTCATCAAATAAGAATAATTTTATTTCCTTATAAAATAAAATCAGCAAAACCAAAGTAGGTATACCTAAACAAACTATCAGCTTAACATCAGCCTTCATTATATAAGCTGCCTGTCCGAAAATATAACTTGAAAGTCCCGACTGTGCAACTGCTTTGTACAAACTATTCCCTTGAATATAGCTCTTTAGTACCATTCCCAAGCCAAAGAACGAGGAAAGGATTACAGCAAGTATAGCATCCAATTCTAATTTAGAGTTTTCTTTAATAACCTGAATAAGCATAAAAGCAGTTGTTCCGGATACTGCTGCTCCCAAAGTCAAAAGCACCGGATCTCTTTGCATAAATAACATAAAAGAAAGAATGATACCGGGAAATGCAGAGTGTCCAATTGCATCTCCAATAAGTGACTGGCCTTTAAGCACTGTTATGCAACCAACTGCTCCGGCAATAGATGCTAACAAAAAAGTACCTGCTCCAACTATTAAAAAAGAATAGCCGGTAAGTATATCCATATTAAACATTTTTCATCATCGCCTTTTCTAAGTTCTCATTTGTAAATACCTCGCTCACCTTACCTGCTGCCACTACCTTTTTATTAATGATTACAACATGGTCAAAATATTCTCTTATAGTTGCAAGGTCATGGTGAACTATTACCGCAGTCTTGCCTTTCTTCTGCTCCTCTTTTACAAAATCTATAATTACCTTCTCCGTAACCTTATCTATGCCTGCAAGAGGTTCATCCATAAAGTATAAATCTGCTTCTTGAGCTATCAGTCTTGCTATAAATACTCTCTGCCTTTGTCCACCTGAAAGTTTGGAAATCTGTCTATCCTTAAATTCATACATACCTATTCTTTTAAGTGCAACTTCTGCCTTTTCTCTATCCCTTGCCGTAGGGTGTTTGAACCATCCTAGATGTACATACCTTCCCATAAGCACTACATCCATAACCGTAGTCGGAAAATCCCAGTTTACTTCAGAAGTCTGTGGAATATAGGCTATTTTCTTCTGAACCTTTTTAAGCGGCTCTCCCATTATGAGAATTTCTCCGGAAAGTTTCTTTTGAAGTCCTAAAATTCCCTTTATTAAAGTAGACTTCCCCGCTCCATTAGGTCCTATTATGGCTGTAATGGAATTCTTCATTATTTCTATATCATTGTCTCTAAGTACAGGCTTATCGTGGTAGGCTATGGTTAAGTCCTCCACCTTTACTATAACTTCTTCCATACCTTCCACTTCCCCCTCCTTGCTATTTTAAATTCTCGGTAATTAATTTTACATTGTGCTTATACATATCAATATAGGTATCCCCGCTCTGTCCCTCAGGTGCGAGCGAATCAGAAAAAAGCTCATTTCCCTCACCACTTACAACCTTGACATCAAAGCCCTTATCCTTGCAAGCCTCTCTAAGTTTCTCCATCCTTGCAGGGTCGGTAGTTGATTCTGCAAATATTGCCTTTACCTTATGCTCAACTATGAAGTCCACTGTTTTATCTATATCTTTATTCGCAACTTCCGAATCTGTACTTACACCCTGTGGTGCTACAACTTCTATATTATATCTTCTTGAAAAATAGTTGAAAGCATCATGAGGTGTTATCAAATATCTGCCTCCTTCAGGAAGTTCTGCAAGTGCTTTTTTATTTTCTTCATCAAGGGCTGTAAGCTCTTCTAAGTAAGTCTTTGTATTTTTTTCTATCTCGTCTTTTTTCTCAGGTAAAAGTTCTGAAAGTTTGGTTCCTGCATTTAATGTGGCCTCTTTATAAAGGTCAATATCAAACCAAAAGTGAGGATCTATTATAGTCTCTCCGTCCTCTTCCATTTTACCTACCTTGTCTTCTTGAAAAGTTGATGCTACCGCATATCCCTTCTTTTCAAGCACTTCCTGCATCTTACCTTCAAAATGAAGACCATGAAAAAGCACTAAGTCTGCACCGGCAATCTTTTTTAAATCTTCAGGTTTTGCAACATAAAGATGTGGATCTTCTCCGGCCGGTATAATAAGCTCCTTATCCACCATATCTCCGGCAAGCTGATTTACCATGTCATATAAAAATGAAGTTGTAACTGTTACCTTTTTCTTGCCATCCTTTGATGGTGTATCTGCCGTCCCCGTATTACCACAACCTGTTAAAAGCAAAGCTCCAAGTAATAAAACCAACAATGTCTTTCTCATATAAGTTCTTTCTTCTCCTTTTGGAATAAATTTCAAGCTTGATTATAGTTAGTCTTAACTAACTATAGGTTAGTATATTATTTATTGGGAAATATGTCAATAGTAATACAAATGATTTGTTTATCTGCTAGAAAAATAATGATAGAATCTGAATTAACAAAGCTCTCAAACACTGTTCTTTTATAGTAGTTTTTTTCTCTTGTTTTACACCATTCTAAATTAACAAAGCTCTCAAACAAGAGGTTTCACTTAGATTAAAAATTTTTAGTTTTACACCATTCTAAATTAACAAAGCTCTCAAACACTATAAACAGTGAGACCTTGGAATATTTTGTTTTACACCATTCTAAATTAACAAAGCTCTCAAACTGAGTTTGGCACAACAATGAGTCGTGAAGAGTTTTACACCATTCTAAATTAACAAAGCTCTCAAACAATATTTTGCTAAACAACCTTATCCGATTAGTTTTACACCATTCTAAATTAACAAAGCTCTCAAACACAGTTGCAAGTGAAAATACTCCTGATGCTGTTTTACACCATTCTAAATTAACAAAGCTCTCAAACGAGGTTTCAGCCTGTACTTCAAGTTCTTTAGTTTTACACCATTCTAAATTAACAAAGCTCTCAAACTAATTAGCGTGAGCTAAAAATTGAGTGGCTGTTTTACACCATTCTAAATTAACAAAGCTCTCAAACGGAGTAAGCCTCATCGCCACATTTGCATCGTTTTACACCATTCTAAATTAACAAAGCTCTCAAACGGTACTTCTGACCTTCTAATTGTTGGCACTGTTTTACACCATTCTAAATTAACAAAGCTCTCAAACGGCATGCTGAACTTCACCTCCGCGTACATGGTTTTACACCATTCTAAATTAACAAAGCTCTCAAACAATATTGCAGAGAGGACGGATGCCCATATAGTTTTACACCATTCTAAATTAACAAAGCTCTCAAACGGTGTCGTATGGGTTGTAGCCATCGCTTACGTTTTACACCATTCTAAATTAACAAAGCTCTCAAACCTCTTCTACCCTATTTGCGTTTACCAGCCCGTTTTACACCATTCTAAATTAACAAAGCTCTCAAACCTCAAATTAGCATCGAGGTCATCACCGAGCATTACATTTTGCGAAATGTTATTAATTCAAAGATGTATCTATTACACACAAATCCTTATCTATTATAACACATTTTTCCTGTTTTAGAGTATAATTTTTTTGGCCTTCCAGATTAATCAGGTATATTTTTTCGTAAAAGCAAAATTCATATAATTGCCGTACCTGTTCTTCTGTAAGGAATTGTTTTAAATTCAGTATCCAAACCACATGAATATTACATATAGAGCTTATTGCACGTAAATAATCAATCAAAGTTTCTAATACATCAGTTCCATCCGATTCTATTTTTACTCCATATAGCTTCAACAATGCAGCTACATCCACATCTAATTCCATTTCCAAATGATATGGTACTGTAGCAAACAACTTTTCCAAAAAATCAACTATATGAAAATTCACCTGTGTACACTCTTCATATAGTGAAGTTTTAGCCTGTTCAGACAGTTCCTTGTATAACTTGGTCAAAATCTTCTTATCATTGCAGTTTGCAGTGAGTGGATTATCAAGCAATACACTGGTTTTTTCAAGAGGAAAAATCTTATCATTTTCAGACAGAATCCATCCCCCTTCTTCCCCATTAACCTGTCTGTATATATCCCTAAACATATCACTCATAACCCTCGGATTTTCAACCACAAGGGTAATAACCTGATTTTCTTCCAAAACTAACTCAATTCCATACTTTGCATATATAGCTTTCATAATATTACCAATCTTTCAGTAGTAGTCAAAACATCTCCTGTCTTTTCACCTACAATAAAATCCATCTTATTATATTGTTTTTCTGTAACTCTTAATACCTGTACCAGCCCTTCAGATGGTTTATTTTTCTTTATATTGTCAACCATAATATCAGCAACAGAGCTATTTTGTGCCATTTTGCAATACACTGATTCTTGAACCATCATAAAGCCTGATTTAATTAAAAACTTACGGAATGTCCTATAATCTCTGCGATTTGACTCTGTAAGAACAGGCAAATCAAAAAATACTATTACTCTCATAAACCTATAACTCATACCTGTAAAATTTTATCTCCGAAACATCCTCATTATTAATTGCGTCAAACACACTTTTGCAGTAAATCTTTATTGCATTGCTTACAAATTCCGTTCTTCCGTTAATTTTCACCTCATTTTGAAGAATGGTCAACACCTCCATCTTCTCGTCATGTTCAAATTTAACCGGCTGCATCTGTTTTACCTTAAGGTCTACAATAGGTCTAAATGGTTCCATCAAATCTGATGCCAGATTAAATTGATTAAACATATTATCATGAAAGAGACCAAGCTGTGTAAGGTATCCATTTGCTGTGATACAGCGGTTAAATGCTGATAATAACAGGGAATAGCCATAATTAAGTGCCGCGTTTGTACTGTTTTCTTCCGTTCTGGTAAAATCCAATCCAAACAACGCATTAAAATATACTTTTGCGGCATGTCCTTCTCTGTTTGAAGTATCTGCAAACTGAAGTTCATTAATATATCCGTACAACATGTCCGCCTCTTCAAGTTTCCAAAATTCCAGATGTTCTGCCTGTTTGCGAATCTTTTCCGCCACTATTTCGGTCCACACAGCTTTTTTTACCTCATCTTTCCAAGTAATCTGTGTGCGTATCTTTGTGCTGGTATCATGTGAGCAATAATAGCCTACCAGCTCTGAAGACGGATTTCTCTTTTCATCACAAAAAATCACCTTTATTTTCTTTTTTGAGAGTTCATTTAAAAGGGCAGCAGTCAGAGAAACAGCGGTTGATTCAACGATTAATATTTCCATTTCACTCAAATGAATTTTCATGGTATCCATACGTCGAACCACCATATATCCCATTTGATAATCCAGTTTTGCATTACTCGATATCACCACTGTTCTCCAACTCATACCTCTCTCCTTTATCCGTCCGTTTTCTCAGTAAAAATCCATTCTTTCTTTTCATACAGTCCTGTTGCAGATTGACTTATGACTGCAGGCTTGTCCGCCGCTTTTAAGTTTTTACTAATTAATATTTTCCCTGAATGTTCAGATTCTCCGATTAACTTCAGATTTGCCTCAGTAGTTCCAATCCTTGTTAACTGCAATAGCTGTAATAATGCCTCACATTGCTGTTCCGGATTAAGCACAACAAACTTCTCTTTTCCATCTAATAATTTCTGCCCAAATGCATTCGGACGCTTTGCATAGATAGCATTAGCATGCTTATCTGCCAGTATATCATACAGCCTGCAGTTTTGTTCAACACTTATCTCTTCCTCCAGTATATGCCAAATGACTGCCTTCTCAACCTTCTTAATGTATGTAGTCCAATTTTCCGGCAGGTAGAGGCTCATAGCATTTCTCAAAATCAACCTATCTCCTGTTTTTCCCGACAAATGGAACTGATATCCGTTAATTTCAAGAAGAGACTGAATCTTTAGTTTCCTGCGTAAGATATTTACATCACCATAACCCAACACCTCTTTGCAGTACCTCACCAGTCCGTTCGTCTCCTGCTCCACCTTTTCCTTGCAATATAGAGGCAGTCCTTCGATTGTGACATTCTCTTTTTTACCCTCTTTATGATATACAATAAAATAATAAGCTATGGTCGCTGATGTAAAGCCACCATATTTTGTTACATCCTTCATCCTTATATCAGATGTTTTTAATGGAATATAGTTTTCAGGTTTTGCTTTCTTTGCAGAATATAGTGTTGCATTAGCTATACCTCCATGCTGTTCAAAGTTCATCCTTGTTAAAAGAGGAGTATTTTTCTGCATCATTTTTCTAACAGTTGCAATGGTTCCCTTCTCATCTTTCCTCTTAGCAATCCAAGCTGTTTCACAACCACGAATAACATCCCACTCAAACATCTTAGCTAGATTGTAACGGTTCTTCTCCTTATCCTTCTCATAGTCTTTGCGGATAAAATTCCATGGATTTTTTGTAAATTTAGTATGATACACATTCCCAACTACAATGTTTAGATAAGCATCCTGTGCATGATGAAAATCATTTACCAGACGGCTTTTCAAAAATCCGTTGTCCCTTCTGAAATCTGATACATTTGATGCTTTTGCATATACAATATCTGTGTCTGTAAATAACTGCTCCAAGAGGGTTGCAACCCCCTTCGTTCCCTGTCCGGTTTCTACCAGCTGTCTTGCAATAAAATCTCCCAATTGTTTTTCCGTAAAAGGGGTATTTGATATAAGTCTTGTATATTTCTCATCTGTAATTAACTTCTGTCTGTGAAGAGTGTTCCATAATTCTTGAACTTTCTGATTTGCCTTTATCTGTTCAGGTATAGGATACAGGTCTTTTTTAATATGCTGATTAGCCTGTCTGTTGACCAATACCAGATTGTTCAAAATACTGTCATCCTTCACATAGTGCCTTGGATAAATATGGTCTATATCATATAAATTATCATCATACAGCCTACCCAAATCTATCTCTTCACCTGTATACATGTCTCGCCCCATCTGCATATAATATAAAAACAGCTTTTTACTTCTTAATTTTCCACTTTCAGATGCCTTTGAAATTTCCTGTTTCCAATTATGATTTTCTGTGTTTTTAATACTCTTATAAAGCTCTAAAAGTTGATTTCCCCTTGAATCTTTTCTTCCTTTATCTCCCTTTTCTTCCTCAGTTCTGGTCATTTCTACAAAGATTCTCTTTGGTGCATATCCCATTACCTGTTCAATTTCTCGTACAACCAGCAATGTCTGCCAAATCATACGCTTTACCGGAGCAGAAAAATAACTGTCTTGCAAATCTTCATAGGTAAAATCACTTAACGACTTGATAGCAACTATGCTCTGTTTTGCCAGTTCTTCTTTGAACGTAAAATCATCACTGTTAATTAATTCCATAAAGTTCAGGCTATACTCCCACATCGCCTGTCCCAATGACATAATCTCACCAGTAGACTTATCACATCCGCTAAGTGTAAGAAGTGTTTTGGAAAATCTTCCCCAATCCTTAAATTTATAGCCAAGAATTCTTTTTAACTTATTTTCGTCTAATATCCCTTGCTCCACATACTTTGTAAGCCGCTGTTTTAACATCTTTTTGGAATCACCAAAAATAGTGCACCAATAAATAATATCTTCAGCAACCGAAATAATTGCGTCTTCTTTTAGGCGTTCGCCAAAAATTGCATACATTTTTCCATAAGAAGATAAAGAGTTATTAATATTCTTATCTATTCCTGTCACCTGTTCTTCGGAACTGATTAAGCTTTGTGCCACAAGATAGGTACAAAGCTGTTTTTTCGTTACACGCTTTCCCTTCATAAAACAGTCTTTATAGATTTGCTGTTTTAGCTTTGTATCCAATCGTTCGCCGTCAATGCAAAGATTATTAAGTTCATTGAGAACACAATACCTCTCATAAGCAAGAGAGGCTTTAGGCATAACCTTTTCACCCTGAATATATGTGCAGGTTTTGATAAGGTTACCGATAAAGTCTTCTGAGGTTGCACCCATATCAATTTTCTCATTAATATTCCAAGGTAGAACTGCCCCCTCTTCTTTGCGAACAATCCAACCTGTTTTACTATTTTCCCCAAGAGGTCCCACATAATATGGAATCTGAAATGTAAAAAGCTGTATTATCCTCTCTGAAACTGTCAACCCACTCTCATCTTTTTCTTTTAAGAATGGCAGGTAATTTTCGGCATTTTTTAGTATTCTTTCCATTTCTTTTTTATGTACCTGATTAGGGATGACACCATTTGCACCGGTTAACTGTTTAGGAAGAAACTGTTCTTTTTCTATTTTTTCCATAACATACTTAATATCTTCATCATCTATAATATCCTTAAATGCCTTTTTTATTGTCGAATATATATCATCTGCTTTTCTTCCCTTCATATTTCGTCTGTATTTATTGCTTTCTGCAATTGCATCTGTTGAATTAAGGGAATTAACGTATGCTGAATAAGTCCCGTCTGCATTTGAACGAAACATCTTGTCATATTCTTCCTTAGTCTTGTATTTACGAAACAACATTTTTAAAAGTTTCAAATCTTTGCAATGCTTTTCATATAATTCCACTCTGGCACAGGAGAGATAATCATATCCTTTAAGTGTTCCAGCTAAAACTGCATAGTCATATATGCTTTTTAGTTGTTCAATAATAGCATATTCTTCCTCAGTTAATTGTTCCATTAACTCTGCTATCTTATCTGTATAAGAAAAATCGTGAAAACACAGAGGCACTTTCTCTTCTGTCTTTTCATCAAAAATCAGTTTTGCATTCACACTCAATCCACACAAACATTTTAATATTTCATTTACTCTCTTATCTTTTTTTACTACTCCGAATAATTCCTGAAACTCTTCATGCTTTTTCTTTCTTCCTGTATCAGAATTACTTATAATGTCTATTACCTGTTGAATAGGTTTATGCTCTATTATCAACTCATAATCATTTTCAAACTTATCCAATACCTCTTGATATACAGCATCTACCTGTTCAGTATTTAATGCATCTCCCCCTGCATTTAAGAGAAAATGACCTCTGTGCTTAAACATATTGGCAAGTGCCAGATAAACTAAGCGTACATCGAACTTTTCCCCTTTATTATCAACATCAAGTAACGCTGTTCTAAGATGAAAGATTGTTGGATATTGTTCATAATAATCAACATCCTTGTAATTTTCATCATCAAATATTCCATTCTTAGTACGCACTCTCTCGTCTTTATCCTCAAGAAAATATTTGCTATTTTCCAAACGAATATAAAAATTTGGATCAATTTTATCTATTGCATCACTGAAATAGCTTTTTAGCAAGCCAAGTCTTGCAGCCTGACGCTGCCTTCTCCTTCTGTCAACCCTATGAGTACGTCTATCCTCTGCTGAATCTGCCTCTTCAAATTCACGAATTCCCCACATATCTTTTCCTTTTTTTCTCAGTAATTCATACTCAGTATTTGTTACTGCCCATCCAACAGAGCTGGTTCCCATATCCAGTCCTAAAAAATACTCTTGCTTTTCCATACAATTTCTCCTTTTATAAATTAATATTGACTTTTTCAACAAATGTGTTATTCTTTAATAGAATTAACAAAGCGAGTGCAAATAAGGATTTATCCGATATCGCCTCAAGGTTCGCATTGTGCGATTAAAAGACCTATACCAATAGGTCTTTTTTTGTATAATTAAACACTCTTTTCTCCACAGCTTTATCTATCTAAAAATTCAACGCAATTCAAATACTTTATTATATTTTTGAATAAATCAATAAGCCCTAATCAATTTCCTAAGGGAGAATCCCTTCTCTTTTTAAGAACTCATTTACCTTTACTTAATCAAGAATAAATAACAAATCTCCTAAACAGATATTGTCATTATACAAGATAATTTTTTAAAAACAATATAACAAATATGCTCTAATAAATAGATTGAATAGAAAAATACCTTGACTTATTTATATTATATGTTATAATTCAAATAAGATAAACAATTCATAGTACTTATATGCAGAAGGGAGGACGATATGCGTTTAATCTTTGATTTTGAAAGTAAAACCCCTATTTATCAACAGTTACGTGACCAAATTGTTGTGGGAATAGCGGAGGGAAAGTTAACTCCGGGGGAAAAGCTTCCGACTATTAGGGCACTGGCAGATGAAAGCGGTATCAATATGATGACTGTGAGTAAGGCATATCAGATGTTAAATAATGAAGGCTATATAGTAACGGACAGGAGGAAGGGAACTCTAATCAGTAATAAGACTAAAGAGAGCCCTGTTAAAGAAGAAACATTGAAAGAATTAAGAGTAATCATTTCAGAGTTACAGCTTTCAGGGCTGTCCTTAGATGAAGTGCTTACCCTTTGCCAAGAATACTACAAGGAGGGATTGTAATGTTTTATAAAATACTTATGTGGGCGAGTATATGTTGGATTGCTCCTCTTATGGGATATTTGCTTGTAAACCATGCAAAGTTTAAGAAAAATATAGCAGTCGGTGTAACATTTATGGAGGAAGGAAAGCGTGATGCAGATGTAATCTCAAGGCTTAATAAATATAAAAAGCAGGTAAAAATGCTGACTGTACTCCTGTTACTTGCAATTATTCCGGGAATATTTATATCAAAATTTTGGATATTGCTTACCTACTGGCTTGTGTGGGTAGACTTAACTGTTTTCCTATATGCAATACCTTTTTATCTTTGCAACAGAGACTTAAAAAAGATTAAAAGAGAAAAAGGATGGGTATATAATGCTACCCACAGTGTATCTATCGATACTACAACTATTCCTAAATTAAAACAGCTTTCTCCGTTTCTTTTTATAATTCCCTGCATTTTAAGTTTATTGCCTTTGATTTGGGATAGAACCTTTTATATGCTGTATATAGTTTCTAGCTTAAGCATACTCATATTTTGGTTTATATACCGTTATCTTTATAGAAACCGCTCAGAAACAGTAAATGAAGAAAAAGATCTGACTAGGGTACTGACTCAGATTAGACATTATAATTGGTCTAAAATTTGGCTGATTGCATCTTGGCTGACAGCAATATTAAGCTATTCAGGACTTCTATTTATAAATAATCAAGTTCTTGCATTGGTTCTTGTATTGGGACTTTCTACGGCAATTTGCATAGAAGCTGTGGCAATTGAAATAAAAATTAGGAAGATGCAGGAGAATCTTACTAAAGGAAGTGGTACAGGAGTAATCGTGGATGAGGATGATAAATGGATTGGAGGCATGATATATTACAATCCGGATGATAGCAAGCTTATTGTAAATGAGAGGGTAGGAATGAATACTACGATGAATCTTGCACGCACATCAGGCAAGGTAATAATGGGATTTATACTGATTTTTACTTTGGCTATGCCGTTTATAGGGCCTGCACTTCATATTTATTATGAAAAGCCTATAGAAATAAATGTCACCGGAGAGGAAATTACTGCAAGTCAGGGAATTACAGAATATCATATTAAGTTCTCAGAAATTGAAAATATTGAACTGATAAATGAACTTCCAAAGGATTTGGTAAGAATAAACGGTACAGCCTATGAAGATATTCTAAAAGGTAATTTTAGGAGTGGAAAAGAGAATATGATACTTCTCGTCAGACCGGATTACAAGCCTTTTATAAAGATAACTGAGAAGAATGGAAAAGTTTTTGTGCTTGGGTTTAGGGGAGATATTAGAGGGAAATTTGAGGAGATAAAGGAAAATGTAAAATTGATAAATTGTAACACTAAATGTTCACCTCAAGAAAAAATATAGATTTTTTGAGAAGTTAGACAATATTATAAATGATTTAAAATAAAATTCTTTATTACTTCTTTATCATAAGTCAAGTTTTGATGTAATATATACTTGACATTATGCCCTTTCTATATTACTATATGTAATATAGAAAGGGGGATTATGAAGAACAAAAGAATGAAGATTGCACGAATGGAATGTGACATGAATCAAGAAGACTTAGCAAAGGCTGTAGGTGTAACAAGACAGACAATAGGACTGATAGAAGCAGGAAATTACAATCCAACATTAAATTTATGCATTGCTATATGTAAAACACTTGGGAAAACATTAAATGACTTATTTTGGGAGGAGAAAAATGAATAATCAAATTCAGGATGAAAGGATTCTATCTGAAAGAAGGACGATACAGAGTAAGGCTTATGGGTATATTATATACGCTCTGGTGTTTTCTATTGTTATTAAGATGTTTTTTATGGATGCGGGTTTTGAACTATATGCAACTGAATTGTTAATTTTAATCGGGAGTGGACTTTATATTATTGTCGCAAATTATTTTAAAGGCATTAATATATGGTCTATTAATCCCAATGATGGTACTAATAGATGGATAAATAATCTTATTATTGCAACTTTAATATCTATCATACTAAGTGATAATTTTATAAAGCATATTGGTATTAAACAGTCAAAGTTACTTGCTATAACTTATTCAGTGGCATGGATACTGGTGTTCTCAATCGTTTCAGTAGTAATGAACTATCTGAATAAGAAAAAACAGGAAAAGATAGATAAACAGCTAGATGATGATGAGTGAAATCTCTAAAGAATTTATCTTGAAATAAAAGGAAATGTAAGATAAATGTAAAGTTTGGGAGCAAAATCCCATCTTTGACACTTGCAACAATCAAAAAGGCTCTAACCCCCTTTATAATCAGGATTTTAGAGCCTTTTTATGTGTAAAAAAATGTAGCTATTTTTCTTCTTTTTTCATCAAAGTTAAAATTTTTTTCATATTTCTGTTTGATACGATTTCAAAGTCAGTTCTAAAACCTGAAATTTCATGCAAAGCATCAGTAAGGTCTGTTCTTTCATAAA
>NZ_JBQMXS010000032.1:0-20250 GCF_052173895.1 Catonella sp.
AGGGAAAATAGATGATTAAAGTAGGAAGCGCAAGAATAGATGAGAACGGCAATATTTCGGGTGGAAGAGCAGGCGACCAGACTAAAAAGGAAGTAGCCACAGAGCCTTATTACAGCCACCCAAAGGGATGGTATATGTTGAGGGCTAAAGACGGTGAGATAGCCAAGAAAATCGGGCAGGCAATGCGTGAAGGCTGTTCAAACGACAATATAGGCTATAGTCAATCTGATAGGTATGGGGTGATAACCAATCTTAAAGTCTATGGAAGAATTGCGAAGATAGCAGTTAAGACAAACGCTGATTGTAGTTCACTCGTCAGGGCTTGCTGTATTCAGGCAGGAATACAGGTAGGTGATTTCAACACAGCCAGTGAAGTGTCTGTTTTAGAAAGAACAGGGGCTTTCCATAAAGCCGTAGTAGTTACTCCAAGTACCAAGTTACAGGTGGGGGATATTCTTGTAACTAGGTCTAAGGGACATACGGTGATTGTAACTGAGTCCGATAGTAAGTCTGAAGATAAACCAAAGCCACAGGCAGGTGGAAAGAGTAAGAAAAATCTTGAAGAAGTGGCTAGGGAGGTTATAGCAGGCAAATGGGGGAACAACCCTGAAAGAAAAGACAAGTTGATTAAAGCAGGGTATATTCCAGCCGAGGTGCAGGCAATAGTAAATAAATTGATGAAGTAAATAATAAGATCAGAGATAGATGCAGATAGTATTTATTTCTGACTTTTTTTTATCTACTATATATAGATAAACTAAAATAACTAAAAAGCATCATAAAAAAATAATATATCATTTTCATATCATTTTTTTATTAAAAATGCAGTAATTAGGCTATTTAGCGAGTATTTTCGGAATGACTTTTAATCAAGTTGTCGGGGGTTCGATTCCCCCATGTCTCAGAGGAGAAAAAAGGCTTAAACTCAGTAGTTTTAGGAGTTTAAGTCTTTTTGTTTTTTTATATATCTTGTGTTGTGCTTGACTTGCATAAGTGTGGATGATATTCTTTGATTGTGGAGGAGAGTTATATGAAAAAAAGATTATTAAACTGTGTAGCAAGCGATATAAGAAAGATGTCGTCCGAAGAACTGAAAAATGCAATTATTGCAAGCGAGGGTAGAACAATACTTGGAGAGACGGTGGTAACAGCTGCACCTTTATTTGAGGATGTTACAAATGCTGAAGTGATGTCTGCTTTTGGTGCAGATTTAATACTACTGAATGAGTACGATGTATTTACAAAATATATTAATGGGATGAATGTAGATAATCCTATTTCTTATATAAAAGAACTTACGGGCAAGCCGATTGGTATTAATCTTGAGCCTGTTGATGAAACGGCTGAGGGGATGGAAGAACTTATAACACTTCCATTAGGGAGAAGAGCCACTAAAGAAACCTTTGAAGAGGCTTGGAAACAGGGAATAGATTTTATTTTGTTGACGGGAAACCCGGATACAGGTGTATCAAATAATAGTATTATGAATTCGATAGAGGTAGCCAAAAAATATTTTAAGGGATTAGTATTTGCAGGAAAGATGCATACAGCAGGGTTTTCAGAGAAAATATTATCAGAAGATGCTATAATGGGATTTATGGATAAGGGAGCGGATGGCATATTAATACCTGCGGTAGGTACTGCACCCGGAATAGGAGAAGCTGAGTCTTCGGTTATTGTAGATAAGGTAAAGATGAGAGGTGGAATAACTATAAGTGCAGTGGGAACAAGCCAGGAAAGTGCAGATACAGATACTATACGCCAGATTGGATTGTGTAATAAAAGGGTTGGGTTTGATATTCATCATTTGGGGGATGGTGGATATGGAAGGGTTCCAGATCCGGAGAATCTTATGGCTCTTTCTATCTGCATACGAGGAAAGAGGCATACTTATATGAAGATGAGTAGGTCAATAAAAAGATAGTATGGGATAATATAAATAAAATCTTTGCTATTATGGGGAATTTATGCTATTATGAAAATAGATAATTTTCATTTAAACAATATAGTAAACTGTCACGAATCAAGGAGGGAGAGTGACTATGGAAATGGTAGGTATAAACACAGGAAGTGGATATAATGCCTACACACCTAGAGGTGGTGTAGGAAGTTTAGGGCAGGAAAAGATAAGCATATTTTCTGCAAATATGGACGTTGCTGGTAAGACAGTAATTGATGAAAAAAGGCAGACAAATATAGAAAAAACTCAACTTGAGAATCAGGTAGCTATTTCTCAAGATGGAGATACTTTGCAGATTAGTGCCAAAGCTGCTGCTAAATTTGAGGAGGCAATAAAAGAAGTTAAAGATAAAGAGCAGTATGATGATAATGAGCTTAAGGAGCTTGGCAAAACTAATGAAGCAGACAGGTTAAGGATTAAGAATGAAGAGGCTGAAAATGTGCGTAAAGAAGCTAGACTCAAGGCAGAGAGAAAAGCTGAGATTATTAAAGAACTAGCTGAAATAAATCAGAAGAAAGAAATTAAGACAGAAGAAAGTCAGGCTGTTTCTTTTGCAGGTAAGTCAGATTCAGATATAACAAGGCTTTATCTTGAAGGAGAGATTACAAAATCTGATTATGATTCAGAGATGTCAGTTAGGGAAAAATTAAGAGAAGAGATTACAAATAAGGATAATGATTTTGTAAATAAGACTTCTGAAGGAGATAAGCAGGAGAAGAGGATTGAAAGATTTGGCAAGGAGTTAAAGATAGCATTTTCGGATTCTACTTCAAAGACATTTGATGCTGTTACAAGACTTGATACAATAGAAGCAGCAGAGGGTATCAAGAAGGATGAAAAAGAAGTAAAATTTAGTTATAAATAAATTAAGCCCATCAGATTGATGAAAATCAGTCCGATGGGGTTTTTAATATGGAGATAACAGATGGAAAAATATAGGGTTAAAAGTATTTTTAACAATATAGAAAGTAGTGAGGTAATAAGAGTTAAAGTTCCGGGTTCTAAGAGTATAACGAACAGGGCACTTCTTATTGCTGCCCTTGCAGATGGAGAAAGCAGACTATCAGGAGCATTATTTTCAAATGATGCAAAAAATATGATAGATTGCTTGAATGTTCTTGGGATAAAGACTGATATGGATGAGGAAAATGAAACTATAATTTTACAGGGGTGTGGAGGAAAAATTCCTGTAAAAGAGGCTAGTATAAATGTAGGTAGTGCAGGGACAGCAGCAAGATTTATAACAGCGTTGTTAGCCTTTAGTGGGGGGATTTATCATCTAGATTCTTCAGAGCAGATGAAAAAACGACCAATGAAACCATTTTTAGATGCTTTGATAAGTCTTGGAGTTATAATTAAATATGATGAAATAGAAGGGCATTTTCCTTTTACACTAGATTCAAGAGAGGTAAGAGGTGGAGAAATAAGGCTTGATACAAGTATTAGCAGTCAATTTTTAAGTGCTGTTATAATGACAGGATTTTTGCTGAAAGGTGGACTCAAAACTATAATAACAGGGGGTAGAGAGAGTCTTCCTTATGTGAATATGACTGTAAAGGTGATGGAAGATTTTGGAGTTACGGTAGATATAGATAACGAAGATGGTTTGATTTCATATATTTTAAAAGAAGGAAAAGGATATATGGCAAGAAAATATGATATTGAACCTGATGTTTCAGCTGCCTGTTATTTTTATGCAATGGCAGAAATTCTTGGATGCAGGGCTTGCGTTGAGGGAGTACATTTAGATAGTATTCAGGGTGATATAGAGTTTGTAAAATTATTGAAGAAGATGGGAGCAAGTTTATCAGAAGACGAGCATGGAATTGTATTTCAGGGGGCAGAAGAAGGTAATTATGAGGGAATAGAGGCAAATCTAAATAGCTTTTCAGATCAGGCGCTTACTTTGGCAGCTATAAGTGTATTTGCAAAAAGTCCAACAAAGATTACAGGAGTAGCACATATATGTTTGCAGGAGTCGAATAGACTAATTGCTATTAAGACAGAACTTGAAAAACTAGGAATTAGGACTAAAATGGGTAAAGGAGAAATAACTATTTTCCCAAATAGAATGGATGATACAGAGGTAGAAATAGAAACTTATGAGGATCATCGTGTAGCAATGGCATTTTCTCTTATAGGGCTTAGAAGAGATGGGATAGTAATTAATAATCCTGAATGTTCAGCAAAAACATTTAAGGATTATTTTAGGGTTTTAGATGGGATAACAGCCACATTATCATTGTAAAATAAGCCGAATTTCGGTATACTATATCTGTATGAAATAATATGAAGGTGCAGTATTATGAAAGCAAATCTATTTTTTAAGTATCTGGTTTGCTACCTCCTTATAGTTATTAGTTCTCTTTTAATACTAAATACAGTAGGAGCAGGGCGTATCAGAAATGGGATTATTGAAGATAATATAAAATCAATGAAGGCAGAGGCAGAAACAATTACCAGTGACTACATGAAAGGGTATTATTCAGGGAATATGTCTATTTTTGATGTAGATAATGGACTGAAGACTATAGACACCTTTGCAGGAGCAAGGATTATGATTGTTAATGCAGTAGGTGAGGTTATTTCTGATAGCAGAGGACCTTCTTTTGATGAAAACAAGAATAGGCGGCAGTTACCTCAGTGGCTCTTGGCAAGAGATTCTTATATAGGAGGAAATATAAAAGAGCTTTCGGAAAACTCGATAGTGGCTGTAATCTCTCCGATAGACATAGATTTTGTATTGAAAGGCTATGTTGTGATTTCTATGGAAATGTCAGGGGTTGATAAGGAGGCAGCTTATAGCATAGATACTTTAAATATATGCTTTCTAATATTGGGTTTAGTATTTTTTATAGCACTTCTCTTTTTATACAGGATATCAATAGTTCCGTTGAGGGCAGTAATTAAAGGGGCAAGAGAGTATGCAAAGGGGAATTTTGACTACAAACTTAAGGAACAGAGGAATAGGCATGATGAGTTTAGGGACTTAATGGATACTATAGAATATATGGCAAAAGAACTTAGCCTTATAGAGGAGTATCAGAGAAAATTTATTTCAAATATTTCTCATGATTTCCGTTCGCCGCTTACTTCAATAAAGGGATTTGCAACAGCGATGATAGATGGTACAATACCGCCTGAACTTTATAATAAGTATCTGAATACAATATGTTTCGAAACGGACAGACTTACAAAGTTGACTAGCGGACTTATTGAACTTGGTAAATTTGACAGTCATCAGGCACTTTTAGATATAAAAGAATTTAATCTGCATAGCATGATTAAGCAGACGGTGGAAACTTTTGAGGGGAGATGTAGAGAGAAACATATTTTTCTAAACCTTATTTTTGAAGGTGATGCAGCCTTGGTAATGGCAGATAAGGGTAAGATTGAGCAGGTATTTTACAACTTAATTGATAATGCAATAAAATTTAGCCAAAATGATGCTGAAATAAATATAACAACAAGGGCTAAGGGAAATAAGGTAATAGTTTCTGTTAAAGATTATGGAATAGGAATACCAAAAGAAAGCCTGAAAAAAATATGGGAGCGTTTTTACAAGACTGATCCGTCACGAGGGAAGGATAAGAAGGGAAGTGGCTTAGGGCTTTCAATAGTTAAGGAAATCATTCAGTCACATGGAGAAGAGATAGATGTAATAAGCACTGAAAATGCAGGAACAGAGTTTGTATTTACACTTAGTAAATCAGGGGTATAATTATGAGTGATGACAAGGATTATAAGTTCATTAATGAAAAAATAGTTCCAAAGAAGATGCACCCTGTGAAGAAGTTTCTACTGGGATTCATAGCAGTTTTAATACTTGGCTTGGTATTTGGAGTTGTAGAACGGATAATATTTGAAATGACCGGAGAAATTCTTCCTAATTTTGGAATATTTAAGAAAAATGATTCAGTGGAACTTGGTAAGAAGGACATAGCATCAACCGGTGCTGTAATTGCATCAGAAAATGCTATACAAGAAGTAAAGGAAAAAAAGCCTGTAAAGGATAATAAACAGGTAAAGATAATAGAAAAAAGAGTTTTTGCAGATCTTACTGATTATAGGCAGGTTCTTAATAAGTTTGGAGAACTTGCAAATAAGCAGAATGAGGCTGTGGTTGAGGTGCAGTCTGTAGTTAAGGGGAAGGACTGGTTTGAGAACCCTTATGATGCTGTCAACAGGGCAGCAGGCTATATTATTGCAGTTCAGAATGATGTTGCATATATTCTTACAAGCTATAAGGGAATTAAGTCTGCTGATAATATAAAAGTAAAGTTTAAGCAGGGATTTTTGACAGATGGAACTATAAAAAATTATAATGCAGGTTTGGAGCTTGCTCTTGTTATGGTCAATTTAAAGGGAATAGCGAGGAAGGACGATATTCAGCCACTTAAGTTCGATGGAATAAATTATAAGAGTATAGGAGAGCCTGTAATGGCTATCGGTACACCTAATGGCAATATTTATTCTGTATTGCCCGGTGTAATAACAGGGACGGATACTTTGTTGAGGGTGGATGATTATTGTTTGGCTACGCATTTTACCGATATTAATATTTCCAAGAACGGAGATGCACTGTTTGTAGATTTTGATGGAAATGTGATAGGAATGTATTTTAAGGGGAGTTCTGATTCTACTCAGATTATTAGCATTTCAAAGATTATGACTTTCCTTGAAAAAATGATAAATGATAAGCCTTTGCCTTATATTGGTATTAAAACCAAGGCATTTGAAGGTGCTGAGGATAAAACAGGGATTTCAGGAGGTATACTTATAGACAGTGTGACCAAAGGTTCACCTGCTGACGATGCAGGATTTAAAGAGGGTGATATTATTTATGAACTGGATAATGTGCATCTAGAAACAATGAATGATTATGAAAATCTTCTTGAGAGTAAAAAACCAAAAGATAAGGTAAAGGCACTTATATATAGGGTTACAAGAAATGAAGGCAAGAAAATAGAACTAGAAGTAGAGATAGGAGATAGCAGAGGAATAAAATGAGATATATAAAAGATATTAAAGATGGTGATCAGTTAAATGGCATATATTATTGTAAAGAAAAGAAAGAGCTTAGAAGTAAAAATGACAAGCCTTACTATTCTTTGGTCTTGCAGGATAAGACAGGAAGTCTTGACGGTAAGGTTTGGGATACTAATTCAAACGGTATAGAGGACTTTGCAGGCGGTGATTTTATTTGTGTGCAGGGGCAGATAACAGTTTATATGGGGGCTTTGCAGGGAAAGATAATAAGAGCAAGACGATGCAATGAGGGAGAGTATGATTTAGCTGATTACATACCTGTATCAAGGTATAATAGGGAGGATATGTATAATGAACTTCTAAATATAATTGATACAGTTAAAATGCCTTTTTATAAAAAACTCTTAGATGTATTTTTTAGGGATAGTGAATTTGCAGATAAATTTAAGAACCACTCAGCAGCAAAGACGGTACATCATAGTTTCGTAGGAGGACTTTTGGAACATTCTCTAGGAGTGATGAAAGTTTGTGATTTTATGTCAAAGCAGTATCCTATTTTAAATAGGGATTTGCTTATAACGGCCGCTCCACTCCATGATATAGGTAAGATGGTCGAATTAAGCGGATTTCCAACTAATGAATATACGGATTCAGGACAGCTTTTAGGACATATTTATATTGGTGCCAATATGATTAGTGAAAAAATTAACGAGATAGAAAATTTTCCTAGAAGACAGGCGGATGAATTAATACACTGTATTTTATCTCACCATGGTTCATTGGAGTTCGGTTCACCTAAGGTGCCGGCACTTATGGAGGCATTTGCACTTAGTCTTGCAGATAATATGGATGCTAAGATGGAGACTTTCACAGAGCTTTTGGAAGTAAATGAGGGAAGAAACGACTGGCTTGGCTATAATAAGCTCTTTGAGTCAAATATAAGAATAGCTACAAAGAATAAGGAATAATATGTTTGAGAAAAATGAAATCTTAGAACTTAAAATTGAGTCTATCGGTAGTGAGGGAGAGGGTATAGCACATGTAAATGGTTATACCCTTTTCGTGAAGGATACAGTTCCAAAGGACAGGATAGAGGCAAGGGTTGTAAAGGTCGGTAAGAATTTTGGATATGCAAGATGTGAACGCATAATAGAACCGTCACCGGATAGAATAGAGGCTGTCTGTCCTATTTCAAAGCGTTGTGGAGGCTGTCAGTTTCAACACCTTTCTTATGAGGCTGAGCTTAAGTTTAAGCAGGAAAAGGTATTTAATTGCATAAAACGCATAGGCGGATTTAAAGACGAAGAGATACCTATGCTCCCTATAATAGGATGTGAAGAGATTATGCATTATAGGAATAAGGCTCAGTTTCCGATTGGAGTGGATAAAAACGGTGAAATAGTTACAGGGTTTTATGCAGAACGAAGTCATGAGATAGTGGACACAACAAAATGTTATATTCAGGTAGAGGAAAATGAGCTTATTTTAAAGACCGTCAAGGCATTTATGCATGAATATGGAATATCAGCGTATGAGGAGAAAATAAATCCAAGGACAAAGAAACCGGAAAAAGCAAGGGGACTTGTGCGCCACATAATGACTAGAAAGGGCTTTGCTACAGGTGAAATAGGGATTTGTGTGGTAATAAATGGCAATGAGTTGCCAAATGTGCATAAATTTATAGCTATGGTTTTAAAAGCATTTGAGAACAGAGCAGATGTAAAGATAACCGGTATTTGCATTAATATAAATAAGAAAGTTACGAATGTGATTTTTGGTGATGAGTTAAAATGTGTCTATGGTAAGCCCTATATAGTTGATATGATAGAGGATATAAAGTTTCAGATTTCTCCATTTTCTTTTTATCAGGTAAATCCGATGCAGACGAAAAAACTCTATGGTAAGGCTTTGGAGTTTGCAGGACTTACGGGAGAAGAAGTGGTTTGGGATCTTTACTGTGGCATTGGTACTATCAGCTTGTTTTTGGCTAAGAAGGCAAAGGAAGTTTACGGTGTGGAGATAGTAGAGGCAGCAGTAGAGAATGCGAGGGAAAATGCTAAATTAAATGGAATCGAGAATGCCTATTTTACAGTTGGCAAGGCAGAGGATGAGGCAAAAAAACTCCCTAAGCCTGATGTAATAGTGGTAGATCCGCCAAGAAAGGGCTGTGACGAAAAACTGATTGGTACGATAATGAACTATAAGCCGAGTAGGGTGGTTTATGTCTCCTGTGACCCGGCGACACTTGCTAGGGATTTGAAAGTACTTTGTGGGGATGGGGGATATAGGTTAGAGAAGGTGCAGGCAGTGGATCAGTTTCCGAGAGGGGTGCATGTGGAGAGTGTGGTGAGGCTAAGCATAGGAATGAATTAGGTCATTCTAAGATAGTGATTGAAATAAGCGAAGAAAACATACTCAAGATGATAGGATGATAATGAAGATGGATAAAGAATTAAAGCTGAGATTATAGACGAGATAATTGATAGATTGAAATTCTATAAAAGTATCTAATTTTCAATAAGGATATAAGCATAATTTTTAATTGTATAACTAAAGAGATTCTGGAAAATGGAGGAAGCCTATTGTGAAAATACGAACTACTGAGAATGATCATACTTTCCAAAAAAAATTATTTGAAAGGTTAAATGCATACCAGCTTCAAGGGCTACTTATTAATTCAAAAGATGAGTTTTCAGCTGGTGTTGAGGCAGTTCAATACGAAGATTATGAAGAATATAGAATTCCTTTTTCCGAAGAAGAATTGTGGGCTAAATATATTCTTACTAAGGAAATAGGCATTCCAATGTATCTAGTATATTATTGGAAAAGACTTTATTATATCTTGAAAGTAAATAAAGTAACACAAGGAAAAGCTAAGCCATCTCTAGTGAACAAGGTGGGAATGAATGAAGATGGTTTTGCACGATGGTGGAAAGGACTAAAAGGAATGCCACAAACAAAACACTTGAATAATGGAGCAAATGTTAGAACTGAGAATACAGTATTCGATGGTGTATTAAGAAGATATGGCCTTGAGTGGGGTGGTAATATTGATGGATTTATTCTATCTAACGATAATAAGAAAGTTTTATGCGTAGTAGATAACATATCTGTTTCCATTGATGATTTAAGAGGGAATAAGGCTGATCCAGGAGTATATTTTCATAGTTCAAATCCAAAACATGGACCAAGATATGAAGGATGGTACGGTGCAGTTAAGCTATCAAATCAGTTAAAGGTCCCCCACATGTTACTTACGATTGATAAAAGACACCCTGAATTAGAACATGTTGGTATGACTTTTATTGATGATTTATCGCCCGATGGTTTGTCGTACATAGATAACATTTCACCTAACAAACGTGTTATTGATGGAATTGCTAATATTAGACAAACTTATGCTAAATTAATTAAATGTATGCATGCACCTACTTTAAAAAGAAAGGAAGACTAATGGAAAAGATGAGAATGGAAACGAAAAATATTATACAGAATAACCTTAGAATAATTCAGGAGGCTTTTCCGCAATGTATTACTGAACATGAAGTGGCAGATGGGAAAATAAGTTTAGGAGTTGATTTTTCAAAGCTTAAGAAATTCCTTGAAGATTCAATTATTGACGAAGATAAAGAAAAATATGAATTTACTTGGGTTGGAAAGAAAAGAGCAATAAAGGATGCTAACAGTATAAGCAGAATGACATTAAGACCTAAGATGGCTGGTAGTGAAAACTGGGATTCAACTGAAAATCTATATATTGAAGGCGATAATTTAGAAGTTTTGAAATTGCTACAAGAAAGCTACTTCAATAGTGTAAATGTCATATATATAGATCCACCTTATAATACCGGAAGCGATTTTATTTATAGAGACAGTTTTACACAATCAAATGAAGAATATGAAACTGCGTTAGGACAAATGGATGATATGGGAAATCGTTTATTTAAAAATAATGATAGTGATGGGCGATATCATTCAGCTTGGTGTTCTATGATTTATTCTAGACTATTACTTGCAAGAAATCTATTATCAGATGACGGAGTTATATTTATAAGTATTGATGACAATGAACAAGAAAATCTTAAAAAAATTGTTGATGAAGTGTTTGGACCATCAAATTTTATTGCACAAGTGGTTTGGGAAAGATCATTTTCTCCCGTAAATCTAAAAAAACATTTTTCTGAAAGTCATGATTATATTCTTTGTTATGCAAAAAATATTGATAAAGCTGTTTGCAATGGATTACCACGAAATAATGAAAGCTATAGTAGATATTCTAACCCAGATAATGATGAAAGAGGTCCTTGGACTTCTGGTGATTTATCAGTTGGACCACCAATAGAAAGTAAAATATATGAGATTATTACACCTTCTGGAAGAAAAGTGCTGCCGCCTAGCGGATACTGTTGGAGATTAGATAGAAAAACGTTTGAAGAATATGTGGTAGATAATCGAATTTGGTTTGGACCAGAAGGTAATAATGTACCACGAATCAAACGTTTTTTATGTGATGTTAAACAGGGAATGACACCAATGACAGTTTGGAAATTTACAGAGGTTGGACACTCTCAGGATGCAAAACAGAAACTCAAAAATTTATTTGGTGGGAAATCATATTTTGATTATCCAAAATCAGTTGAGCTATTGAAGCGATTTATAAGGCTATATGGAGCTGATAATTCTCTTATATTAGATTTTTTTAGCGGTTCTGCGACTACTGCCCAGGCAGTTATGGAAGTTAATGCAGAAGATGGTTCTAATAAGAGATTTATTATGGTTCAGTTGCAAGAAAAATGTGATGAAAAGACTGAAGCTTTTAAGGACGGATATGCAACTATCTGTGATATAGGGGAGGCTAGGATAAGAAAAGCAGCCATGAAAATACTAAAAGAATATCCTGAGTCTAAGATAGACACAGGATTCCGTGTGTTTGAATTGGCAGATAGCAACATGAACGATGTATATTACACTCCCTCAGAATACTCTCAAAATTTACTCTCGATGTTAGAGTCAAATATTAAACCTGATAGAACTGACTTAGACTTATTATTTGGTTGTATTCTTGACTGGGGGCTTCCGCTTTCGTTACCTTATAGCTCCAAGCAAATTGAAGGATGTACTGTTCACAACTACAATGATGGAGATTTGATTGCGTGCTTTGATGAAAATATTCCAGAGTCTGTAATAAAAGAGATTGCAAAGCAACAACCACTTCGTGTGGTATTTAGAGACAGTTGTTTTAAGGATAGCCCTACAAAGATAAACGTGGGTGAGATATTTAAGCTATTGGCACCTGACACATCAATAAAAGTAATTTAAAGAGGAGAGACTAATGAAACTACGATTTAAGCATCAGAAGTTCCAAGCTGAAGCTGCAAAAGCAGTAGTAGATGTTTTTGCAGGACAGCCATATTTGACTCCTTCTTATATGATGGATAGAGGTAATAGGACATATCAGATGTCGCTGACAGATGAGAAAGATTTTACAGGCTGGGGAAATCAGCGTATTGTACCGGAACTAAATAATAAGATTATATTGGAGCATATTCAAAAGGTTCAGAGAGCAAATCAGATAGAGCCTTCACCAAAGCTGGAAGGAACATATAACCTTACAATTGAGATGGAGACCGGTGTTGGTAAGACTTATACCTACATCAAAACAATGTATGAGCTCAATAAGCATTATGGATGGAGTAAGTTTATCATTGTTGTTCCAAACATTGCTATTCGTGAAGGAGTATATAAATCATTTCAGGTCACACAGGAGCATTTTGCAGAAGAATATGGTAAGAAGATAAGATTTTTCATCTACAAATCTACACAGCTCACTGAGATTGATAGATTCGCATCTGACAACTCTATTAATGTAATGATTATCAATGCTCAGGCATTTAATGCAAAGGGTAAGGATGCTAGAAGAATTTATATGAAACTGGATGAATTTAGATCCAGAAGACCCATTGATATCATAGCTAAGACTAATCCTATTGTTATTATTGATGAGCCACAGTCTGTAGAAGGTAATCAGACCAAGAAGAACCTGGAAGAATTTAATCCTCTTATTACTTTGCGTTATTCTGCCACACATAAAAGTGATAGTATCTATAACATGATATATCGTCTGGATGCTTTGGAGGCATATAACAAGAAACTAGTTAAGAGGATTGTGGTTAAGGGCATTAAGGAAACAGGAACTACTGCTACAGATAGCTATATATATTTGGAAGGAATTAATCTTTCTAAGAAAGATCCAACTGCTACTATCCAGTTCCATGTAAAAGGAGTGTCAGGTGTAAAGACGGTGTCAAAGAAGGTTGGCATTGGATTTAACTTATATCCTAACTCAGGGGAAATGGAACAATACAAGAATAACTTTATCGTAAAGTCTATTGATGGACGTGATGATTCTGTTGAATTTATCAACGGTATTAAGATTTATGCCGGAGATGTAATCGGTAAAGTTAGTGAAGAGCAGTTTCGTAGAATTCAGATCAGAGAGACTATTCTTTCCCATATTGAAAGGGAGCGTCAGCTGTTCTACAAAGGGATTAAGGTACTATCTTTGTTTTTTATTGATGAAGTAGAGCATTATAGAAAATATGGCAAAGATGGAAACCAGGAGAATGGTATTTTTGCAGATATGTTTGAGCAAGAGTATGAGGATATTATAAAGAATCTTCAGCTTGAAACAGGGGAGGATGATTATATTAAGTATCTGCAGAATATCAGTGCAAAGAACACACATACAGGTTATTTTTCTATTGATAAGAAGGGACATATGATCAATAGCAAGGTTGGCCGTTTTGAGACGTCTTCGAATGATGTTGATGCATACGACCTTATTATGAAAAACAAGGAACTTCTTCTAGATCGTAATCCTAAGAAGTCACCGGTAAGATTTATTTTCTCTCACTCAGCACTTAGAGAAGGCTGGGATAATCCTAACGTATTTCAGATTTGTACTTTAAAGCAGAGTAGCAGTGATGTTCGTAAGCGCCAAGAAGTTGGTCGTGGTATGCGTCTTTGTGTAAATGAAGATGGAGATCGTATGGATGAGAATGTTCTTGGAACTGATGTTCATAACATCAATATTCTTACTGTTATTGCCAGTGAAAGCTATGACAAGTTTGCGAAGGATCTTCAGTCTGAAATTGCTGAGGCTGTTGGTAACAGACCACGTCAGGTTACAGAGATTTTATTTGAGAATACAAGAGTTCATGATAAAGACGGTAACGAAGAGACTGTTGATGCTGCTATGGCAAGAAGAATTATCCATTACATGATTAAAATGGATTACATAGATGAAAACAATGTACTGACAGAGAAATTTTATGAAGACAAGGCAAACGGAGAAGTTAGTTTTGGTTCAGAAATGGATCAGTATAAGTCTGATCTTATGGTGATTCTTGATAGTATTTATGATGATACAAAGATGAAACCTGAGAATGCTAGAAGTAATAATATTGAACTTAAGGTAAATTCTGAAAAGCTGGCAATGCCGGAATTTAAGGCTTTGTGGAGTAAAATAAATGCAAAGACTGCATATGTGGTAGATTTTGACACAGATGAGTTGGTTAGAAAGGCTATAAATGCACTAGATAGTAAACTTCGTGTACCAAAGATTTCCTTCAAGGTCGAGACTGGTTCTATGAAGGAGATTAAGTCAAAAGATGAGCTTTTTTTAGGAGAATCATTTGAAAAGCAGAAGTTAGGTATTTATGATGAGCATAAAGTAGCAGTTAATACGAGTGTTAAGTACGACTTAGTTGGTAAGCTTGTTGAGGAAACCGGACTTACAAGAAAGGCTGTTATTCAGATTCTTATGGGAATACAACCATCTGTATTTAATCAGTTCAAGGATAATCCGGAGGAATTTATTATTCACGCTGCTAAACTCATTAATAATGAGAAGGCTACAGCAATCATTCAACATATTACTTATGATGTTTTGGATGAAAGATATGATACAGATTTGTTTACTGATGCTACTATTAAGGGGAAATTGGATGTAAATGCTATGAAGGCAGACAAGCATTTGTTTGATCATATTGTCTATGATTCAACGAATGAACGTAAGTTTGCACAGGAATTGGATGTCGCATCAGATGTTGCAGTATATGTAAAACTTCCTGATGGATTTTATATTTCAACACCAGTTGGTCATTACAATCCTGACTGGGCGATTGCTTTCAAAGCCGGTACAGTGAAACATATTTACTTTGTCGCAGAGACAAAGGGCTCTATGGATACGATGGAGTTGCGTGGTATAGAAGAAGCAAAGATTCACTGTGCAAGAGAGCATTTCAAGGCAATTAGTGGTCAAAATGTGATTTATGATATTGTTGATAGTTATCAAGCGTTACTAGATAAGGTGATGAAATAGGATAGTACCCCTTGGAAGGAACTGAGCATGAACATAAATGAAGAAAATAATAATAAAGCCAACATCTCAAATGAAGTTTGTAAGGGTTGTGGATGGCAGTGCCCGATTAATGAACTTTCCTGCAACAAGGGACGGAGATTAAACGGTGTGCCGGAGATTGTAGCAAGTATTCCAGTAAAAAGACCTTCATCAAATCCTAAGATTGAGAGATTTCTGCATAGATTAAACAGGTCGGGTAATGAATAGATGGTGAATAGTTTATTTTGTGGTGTATAAGTCAAGGCAGTAACGGTTACACCGTATGAGAAAGAAATAAGCCGAGAAAAAGGAGAAAATTATGCAACCATACAATGATAGGGATGAAAATATACAGCAAAATTTTGAAGAAACAGTTAGATATAAGAAAAAGAAACAAAGTGATGTTTCAAAAATAAAAGCGAAATCTAGTCACAAACATATTAAAAAAGAGTGTTTGTTTGTATGTAATTCTAAGAATATATATTATGGGCATTATTGTACTGTATGTGGTAAGATTACCGATTGGACAAAACCTATGATTAAAGAGAAATTAAATGGCAGGATGGTTTATAGATGCTTGAGTGAAAAAGAAATCTTTGAAGAGTATAAGGACTTGGAACATAAAAATATTACAGATATATTTAATAAGTATATTTCTATGTAGAAGATATTAAAGTAATGAAGATAGATAAACAAATCAATTATAACTTAATTGTTAGCTGTATTTGCCTATATTGAAAGTGAACTTTCATATAGGCAACATAAGCTAACAATCTTAGTTTTTCAGATTGCATAAAATATCTTTATCAGCTAAAATGATAAATAATATTAAAATAATTATCCTAGTTGTAGGGGGGAGTAATGGGAAAAAACAGGATTATAAAAATAATTTGGATAATACTTGGCTTTGTTGCATTTGGAATAGGTACGATAGGAGTAATAGTACCCTTTTTGCCTGCATTTCCGTTTTATATGCTGACACTATTCGCCTTTGCTAAAAGTTCTGAGAGACTTCACAAATGGTTTATTTCTACAAAGTTGTATAAAAATAATCTTGAAAGTTTTGTAAATAAAAAAGGAATGACAGTAAAAACTAAGATAAGAGTCATTGCCTGTGTTACAGTAGTAATGGCTTTTGGTTTTATTATGATGAAACATGTACCGGTTGGCAGAATTGTGCTTTCAGTAGTTTGGGTATTTCATGTGATATATTTCATATTTGGTATAAAAAACTTGAATGAGGAGTCTCAGATTACTGAAAATTTAGAAATTGAGGGTGGAGAAAATGATTAAAAAGAGATTGATAGGACTTTTGTCGCAAGCCGGTAAACATATTATTTTTCATATTCTTTTACAGCTTGTTTCTTTAATAGCACAGATTGTGCTGGTTTTTAAACTAACTAATGTATTTGATTTGGCTATAAATGGTAAGCTTGACAGACAGGCTCTCCTTTTTGCAATCGTAACTTTTGTAATTGTTTATATAATAAGAGTTACTTGTGAAGAACTGGAGGCAAGGGAGGCATATCTTGCAAGTGTGGATGTAAAAAGAGTGCTTAGGGAGAAGATTTATGATAAGCTGCTTAGACTTGGTGCAGGCTATAAAGAAAAAGTTTCAACTTCTCAAGTAGTACAGCTTAGTTCTGAGGGAGTAGAACAGCTTGAAACTTATTTTGGAAGGTATCTTCCTCAGTTTGCTTATAGTATGTCAGCTCCTATCATTCTTTTTGTTGTGCTTGCAATAAAGGTGAATTTTGTAGTTAGTTTGCTACTTCTTCTTTTAGTTCCTCTTATCCCTGTTTCCATAGTTGCAGTTATGAGGATTGCAGGACGGCTGTTTAAAAAATACTGGGGAGTGTATTCAGAACTTGGCGACAGCTTTTTAGAGAATCTTCAAGGTCTTACTACTTCTAAAATATATAGGGCAGATGAAAGAAAAGCAGGTGAAATGGATGTAGAAGCCTCTCTTTTTAGAAAAATTACTATGAGAGTGCTGACTATGCAGCTCATATCTACAACAGTTATGGATATACTGGCTTATGGTGGTGCAGCAGTAGGTATGTTGGTGGGAATTAATTTTTTTATGCGAGGCAAAATAACCCTTGCAGGAATGCTTACGGTTATTCTTCTTGCATCTGAGTTTTTCCTTCCATTAAGACTGCTAGGTTCATACTTTCATATAGCAATGAACGGTATGTCGGCTTCTGACAAGATATTTGAACTTCTTGATATGGAAGAGAAAGAGGCAGGAAGTGAAGATATAGATGACAAAACACCTGTAATAAGTCTTTCTAATGTTGATTTTGCTTACGATGAAGAAAGAAGGATATTGCAGAATATAAATATGCTCTTTCCTAAAGGGAGTTTTACATCCATAGTAGGTGAATCAGGCTGTGGCAAGAGTACAGTAGTTGGAATAATTTCAGGAAGAAATAAGGGGTACAAAGGAAGTATTAAGTTCGGTTCTAAAGAACTTAGGGATATAAAAGAGTCCTCCCTATTAAAAAAAGTAACTTTAGTCAGGTCAAGCGGTTATTTATTTAAGGGAACGGTAGAGGAAAATCTTAAAATGGCAGATCCTAAGGCGACATCTGAAATGCTTTGGGAGGTTCTTAGGCAGGTAAGACTTGATGAACTTTTTAAGGAGAGAGATGGACTTAATACTGTAATAGCAGAAAAAGCAGGCAATCTTTCAGGTGGGCAGGCTCAGAGGCTTGCACTTGCAAGAGCATTACTGTCAAATGCAGCTGTGATGATATTTGATGAGGTTACTTCAAATATAGATGCTGAGAGCGAAGAGATGATAATGGAAGTAATACGGAGTCTTGCCGGTAAGCGAACTGTTATTATGATTTCTCACAGACTTTATAATGTAATAGAATCTGACAATATTTATATGATGAATAAGGGAGAGATAGCTGAAAGTGGTACACATTCTGAACTCTTGGCAAAGAAGGGAGAATATGCAAAATTATTTAATGCGCAGGCTTCCCTTGAGGCTTATGCTAAAAAGAAAGAACTTAAGCCGAATTTGAGAAAGAGTGTAGTATCGGAGGGAAATAAGGTTGACGAACCTAGTTTTAAAGAGCCTGAGAAGACGGGACGCAGAAGTGGAATAGCTATTATGGGAAGGCTTATAGTGCTGATAAAACCACTCTTACATATTATGGCAGCAGCAATACTCTTGGGGATATTGGGATATATCTGTGCAATTTCTCTTACTTTGCTTGGTGTTAAGGCAGTAGGAATGGCTACCGGAGGATTTTTATCAGAGGTGACACAATATATTTCTAATAATACAGGAATTGCTGATGCAGTCACTAAGATAATGTTTGCAATGGTTATAGTTGCTGTATTTAGAGGAATTTTCCATTACATAGAACAATATTGCAACCATTTCATAGCATTTAAAATACTGGCAGTTATAAGGCATAAGGTGTTTGATGCCCTTAGAAGACTTTGTCCGGCAAAACTGGAGGGTAGGGATAAGGGTAATCTTATTTCTATTATAACGACTGATATAGAGCTTTTAGAGGTATTTTATGCACACACCATTTCTCCGATAGCAATAGCCTTTGTTGTTTCAGTATTGATGACCGTATTTATAGGAAGTTATTCATTGGCAGCAGGAATATTTGCACTTGTGGCTTATATTGTAATAGGAGTAATCATACCTATTATAAATAGTAAAAGGGGAAGTTTACTGGGTATGAACTTTAGAAATTTTGTAGGAGAACTTTCAAGTTTTGTACTGGGTGAACTGCGTGGTCTTGATGAAACAATCCAGTATGGGGCAGGAGATGCCAAGAAAAAAGCAATTTATGAGAAATCAGTGAATTTAGCAAAGATACAGGGAGAACTTTCCGAAACGGAGGGTAAGCAGCGAGCCCTTACCAGTGGGGCAATACAGCTGTTTTCATACGGAATGTTGTTTTTAACTTTGGTGCTTTATAGCAATGGAATTATAGAGTTTGAAGCTGTGGTTATCTGTACTGTGGCTATGATGAGTTCATTCGGTCCGGTGGTAGCTCTTTCAGCTCTTTCAAATAATTTGAATCAGACTCTTGCGAGTGGGGAGAGGGTACTTACCTTACTTGAAGAAGAGCCTGAAGTGGTAGAAGTATCAAGACAAGAAGGTAGTGTTTCTCTATCAAAGTTTAATGGAGCCAAAGCGAAGTCGATTAATTTCTCCTATGGAGATAAGAAGATTCTTGAAGATTTTACCTTAGATATTAAAAAAGGTAAGATTTTAGGCATACATGGAGCAAGTGGTTCCGGTAAGTCTACATTTCTTAAACTCCTTATGAGATTTTGGGAAACAGATAATGGAGAAATTTTAATATCTGATAAGGATATTAAGCAGATTGTAACTGATGATTTAAGAAGGCTTGAAGGCTATGTGACTCAGGAAACACATCTTTTTGCAGGTACAATAGCTGAGAATATAGCACTTGGTAAGCCTGAGGCAAAACTAAAGGAAATAAAAGAGGCAGCAAAGGAGGCTTCGATAGATGAGTTTATAACTAGCCTGCCAAATGGGTATGAAACTAAGGTAGGAGAGCTTGGAGACACGCTTTCAAGTGGAGAAAAACAGCGACTTGGTATAGCAAGAGCCTTTCTTTACAATGCACCGTTCATCTTGCTTGATGAGCCTACAAGCAATCTAGATTCACTTAATGAAGGCATTATTTTAAAGGCTCTTAAGGAAAAGAGTAAGGGAAGGACTATATTACTTGTATCACACAGGGATTCCACTATGAATATTGTGGATGAAATGGTGGAGATGGGATAAAATCTGAGATAGTAATAAAGATGATTTGTCTGTTTTAACATTTATATAATAACATAGGGCAGAAATCTTAAATAGGATTTCTGCCCTTTTATCAGCTCACTCTTAGCT
>NZ_JBQMXS010000033.1:0-19896 GCF_052173895.1 Catonella sp.
GGAAAGGTGAGCATGTAAAGGTATTTGAAAGTGCTAAAAAGGCAGGTTTTGTAAGAGTAATGGTAGATGGTGAGATTTATCAGCTTTCAGATGAAATTAAACTTGAAAAGACAAAGAAACATAATATAGAAATAGTAGTTGATCGACTTGTAATTAAGGCAGGGATTGAGAGGCGTATGTCCGACTCAATTGAGCAGATAATGAAACTTTCAGAAGGACTTCTTTTGGTTGAAGTAAATGGAAAAGAGCGACTCAGTTTTTCTTCCAGTTTTTCTTGCCCTGATTGTAATATAAGTCTTGAAGAACTTGAGCCAAGAACATTTTCTTTTAATAATCCTTTCGGAGCCTGCCCTGAGTGTTATGGACTAGGCTATAAGATGGAATTTGACCCTGAGTTAATGATACCTGATAAAAGTCTCAGTCTTTCAGAAGGCTGTATAGTAGTTATGGGTTGGCAGTCTTCTAATAAGAAAGGAAGTTTTACCAACTCAACTCTTGAAGCACTTGCTAAGGCATATAACTTTGATCTTAATACTCCTTTTGAACAGTTGTCTAAAGAAGCTAAAGATGTCTTGTTATATGGGACAAACGGTAAGATTGTAAAGGTACACTATAAAGGGCAGCGAGGAGAAGGTGTGTATGAAGTGCCTTTTGAGGGACTCATTAAGAATGTTGAGAGGCGATATAGGGAAACTTTCTCAGAATCCGGCAAGCAGGAATACGAGAGTTTTATGAGGACAACTCCTTGTAAAGCTTGTGGTGGCAAGCGTCTCAAGCCTACTGCACTTGCAGTAACGGTTGGAGATAAAAACATATCTGAAGTTACGGAACTTTCTATATTGGAAGTAAAGAATTATTTTGAAAATGTAAATTTGACTAAAACTCAGCAGAAAATAGGAGATATGATACTTAGAGAGATAACAGCTCGCTTGTCTTTTTTAAATGATGTGGGACTTGATTATTTGACTTTGTCAAGGGCAACAGGAACTCTTTCGGGAGGAGAGGCACAGCGAATAAGACTTGCAACTCAGATTGGTTCAGGGCTTGTAGGTGTGGCATATATTTTAGATGAGCCAAGTATAGGGCTACACCAGAGAGATAATGACAAGTTGCTTGTATCACTTAAAAACTTAAGAGATATAGGAAATACACTTATTGTAGTTGAACATGATGAAGATACTATGCTCGCTGCAGATTTTATAGTAGACATAGGTCCCGGAGCCGGAGAGCATGGTGGAGAAATTATTGCCAGTGGTACGGCTAAGGATATAATGAAGTGTAAGGAATCTTTAACAGGAGCATATCTTTCGGGCAGACTACAAGTACCGGTTCCTAGTGAACGCAGAAAACCATCCGGTTTTCTTGAGGTTAAGGGGGCAAGGGAGAATAATCTTAAAAATATAGATGTTAAATTTCCACTTGGAATAATGACAGTAGTTACAGGAGTTTCAGGTTCAGGAAAGAGTAGTCTTGTAAATGAGATTCTTTACAAATCGCTTGCAAAAAAATTAAATAAAGCAAGGACAATATCAGGAAAGCACGATGAAATAATCGGAGCAGAAAATCTCGATAAGATTATAGATATAGATCAGTCGCCTATCGGTAGGACTCCTAGGTCAAATCCGGCTACTTATACGGGGGTTTTTGACCTTATAAGAGACTTGTTTGCCGCTACTCAGGATGCAAAGGCAAAGGGGTACAGTAAGGGAAGATTTAGTTTTAATGTAAAGGGGGGGCGCTGTGAGGCTTGCTCAGGTGACGGTATAGTTAAGATAGAAATGAACTTCCTTCCTGATGTATATGTGCCTTGTGAGGTTTGTGAGGGTAAACGTTATAACCGTGAAACTCTAGAGGTGAGATACAAGGGTAAATCAATTTATGATGTATTAAATATGACAGTAGATGAATCGCTTGCCTTTTTTGAGCATATACCTACCATTAGGAGGAAGATTGAAACTCTTAGTGAGGTTGGACTTGGTTATATACGTTTGGGTCAGCCCTCTACTGAACTTTCAGGAGGAGAGGCACAGAGAATTAAGCTGGCAACAGAACTTAGTAAAAGAAGTACCGGAAAGACTATATATGTGTTGGATGAACCTACTACCGGACTTCATTTCGCTGATGTGCATAAGCTTATTAATATTTTGCGTAAATTATCTGAAGGTGGCAATACAGTAATTGTAATCGAGCATAATCTAGATGTTATAAAGACAGCAGATTATATCATAGACATAGGGCCTGAAGGAGGAGCAAGAGGTGGTATGGTGATTGCAGAGGGAACACCTGAGGAGGTAGCAAAGAATAAAAACTCCTATACAGGGGAGTATATAAAGAGGATGTTAGACAGAGAAAAAGAATGGGTAGAGAAAAGAGGTAGATAAGAGATGAAATATTTTAGACAGTTTGGTATTATAATGCTTGTAACCTGTATAGCTGAATCTGTAAAATACTTTATAGATCTTCCTATTCCTGCAAGTGTATACGGGCTTTGCATAATGATGCTATGTCTTTTTACAAAGATAGTTAAGCTTGGAGCAGTAGAAGATACAGCAATCTTTTTAATAGAAATAATGCCTGTCATGTTTATACCGGCAGGCGTAGGACTTCTTACTTCGGTAAATGAACTGAAAGAAATGCTATTGCCTGTACTTGTAATTACGCCTGCTTCTACAATAGTAGTAATGGTAATATCAGGAAGGATTACACAGAGATTACTGGGAAGGAAGAAGAAATAATGAATGGATTAATACAAAACAGCACTACTTTTGGTATAGTTGTAAGTATCATAGGCTATGAAATTGGCTTACTTTTAAGAAAAAGATTCAATTTTGCGATTATAAATCCTTTACTTATATCAATAGTATTTGTAATCGCAGGTATTTTGACATTTCATATAAATTATGCAGATTATAATAAGAGCGCACAGTATTTAAGTTATCTGCTTACCCCTGCCACAGTCAGTCTTGCTGTACCTTTGTATAAGAATTTGATTACTTTGAAAAAAAATGCAGTTGCTATTATTACAGGTATCATTTCCGGTATCTTAGCAAATATGGTATGTATATTCTTACTTGCATTATTATTTAACCTTTCGCATAAAGAATACATTACTCTGCTTCCAAAGTCCATTACTACGGTAATTGGAATGGGAGTTGCAGAGGAGTTTGGAGGAATAGTGGCGATTACGGTTGCTGTTATAATTATAACGGGAATACTTGGAAATATAATTGCAATCACAGTATTTAAGATTTTCAAAATATATGAGCCAATCGCAAGGGGAATAGCCCTAGGCAGTGCGTCTCACGCCATAGGTACAGCAAAGGCTATGGAAATGGGCGAGGTAGAAGGAAGTGTCAGCAGCCTTGCTATGATAGTGAGCGGAATACTGACTTTGGTGGGAGTATCGGCGTTTGCAAATTTGATATAAGAAGTCGGTTATATTCAAAAATTTTCAAAAAATACTACCCCAAATACATTAAAAGTGGTAAAATTGTATATGAGTTACTAAGAGGTAACACAATGTTTAAGAAGAAAAGGGGATAGACCAATGGAGACGGTTAAAAATTTAATTATTGGCTTTGGTAAGGCAGGAAAGACTCTTGCAGGCTTTTTAGGAAACAAGGGAGAGAGTGTAATTTTAATTGAAAAAGATAAAAATATGTATGGAGGAACTTGTATTAATGTGGGCTGTATTCCGTCCAAATTCTTATCAAATAAGGCTACGCTTAGAAAAATATCAAATTCGGATAATGAAACTTATTATAAAGAAACCGTTATTGCTAAGAAAGAACTTATTGCCAAGCTGAATAAAGCAAACTACGATAAAGTGGCAGGAGTACCAAATGTAAAAATAGTTGACGGAACTGCATCTTTTATAAACAGCAATACAGTGGAAGTTGAAACTGCCACAGGAATTGTAGAAATTCAGGCAGAAAGAATATTTATAAATACAGGGCTTGTTCCGGTTGTTCCTAAGATTGAGGGGCTTAATTTATCTGAACGCATTCACACAAGTGAAACTATTATGGATTTGGAAATATTTCCTGAAAGTTTAGCAATAGTAGGAAGTGGTTACATAGGTCTTGAATTTACAAGCACATACTCACTTTTTGGAAGTAAAGTCACAGTGTTTGGGGATAATAATAAGTTTCTTCCAAGAGATGATGAAGATATAGCAGGGCTTGTAAAGGCTGAACTTGAGACACAGGGTGCAGAATTTAGATTAGGTGTGAAAGTAAAAAAATTTGTAGAAGATGCTGACGGAGTAAATATTTATTTTGAAAATGAGGAAGGTAAAGAAGAGGTTAGAAAGTTCTCAGCCGTACTTGTAGCTACCGGCAGACGACCTGATACAGCTGAACTTAAGTTAGAGAAAGCAGGAGTAGCCTTAGGTGAAAGAGGAGAAATAAAGGTTAATGACAGGCTTGAGACAAATGTAGCTAATATATATGCACTGGGGGATGTACATGGGGGGCTTCAGTTTACCTATCTTTCACTTGATGATTTTAGGATTATAAAGAGTGTATTGTTTAATGATGGAAAATATAATCTTAATGAGAGAAAGCATATACCGTTCAATGTATTTGTAATACCTTCACTGGCAAAGGTAGGAATGAATGAGATGGAAGCTAAGGCAGCCGGAATATCTTATAAATTAGCTAAGTTACCTGTAATGGCTATTCCAAAGGCTAAAATTCTCGGTAATCAGGCAGGGTTGTTTAAGGTGCTGATAGATGAAAAGACAGGGAAGATACTTGGTGCAAACTTGTTTGGAGTAGAGGCACATGAGATAATAAACTTATTCACGCTGGCGATGAATGAGGGAATTAGTTATGAAAGTTTAAGAGATCAGATTTATACACATCCTACAATGGTAGAATCTTTCAATGATTTATTAAATGTTTAAAGCTATTTAGGTAAGAGTATGGTATAATTAAGAAAGTGCCACAAACAATTTAATAGGAAAGGGAGGAAAGGTTATGGGACTTATTAGAGCAATAACAGGAGCAGTGGGAGGTACACTTGGGGATCAGTGGAAAGAGTATTTTTATTGTGAATCTCTTCCGGCTGATGTATTGGTAAGAAAAGGAACAAAGAGAATAGGTGGAAAATCCTCCAATAAGCATGGCAATGATAATGTAATTACTGATGGTTCAGGAATTGCTGTTGCAGACGGACAGTGTCTTATTATAGTAAATAATGGCAAGGTAAGTGAAATTTGTGCTGAGCCGGGTGAATACACATTTGACTCAGGAGAATCTCCAACAGTATTCTCAGGAAATCTTGGAGAGAGTGTTGGAGCAGTATTTAAGGATATGCTCTCAAGATTCAGCTATGGTGGAGAGGCCGGCAAGGATCAGAGAGTTTATTATTTTAATACAAAAGAACTTACAGACAATAAATTCGGTACACCTAATCCAATTCCATTCAGAGTGCTTGATATGAATGTCGGACTGGATGTAGATGTATCGGTACGCTGTTCAGGTGTTTATTCCTATAAAATACAGAATCCAATCCTTTTCTATCAAAATGTATGTGGAAATATTATGGATGAATTTACAAGAGATGAGATAGATGCACAGCTTAAGACAGAGTTTATTTCTGCACTTCAGCCTGCTTTTGGTAAGCTTAGCGAGCAGGGAATAAGACCTAGTGGACTTCCGGCTCATGCGATGGAACTTGCAGACTTGATGGATGAGGTGCTTTCTAAGAAATGGAAAGAACTTAGAGGACTTGATATAATTTCAGTAGCACTTAATCCTATTACTCTTTCGGATGAAGATGCTGCACTCATAAAGAATCTTCAGATGACCGGAGCTTTTAGAAATCCTACTATGGCAGCAGCAAATCTTGCACAGGCTCAGGCAGATGCAATGAGGACTGCAGCAGGCAACTCAGGTGGAGCTATGATGGGCTTTATGGGGATGAATATGGCGAGTCAGGCAGGTGGCATGAATGCAAATAATCTTTACCAGATGGGTGCTATGCAGGGTGGTGGACAGTATGGACAGCAAATAAACGGTCAGCCTATGCAAGGGCAGCCTGTAGCACCGACAGGTGGAGAGATGCAGTGGTTCTGTCCAAACTGTGGCAATAAAAATGCCGGTAATTTCTGTGTAAAATGTGGATGCAAACGACCATAAAACTTATTTTAATAGTCGCTATATATTAAGACTAAAGAATAAAAATTTTATGAGCAAGGGGGATTTTATGGTTTTAATGGATTATAAGTGTCCTAACTGTGGTGGTGCAATAAACTTTGATACCTCATCCCAGAGAATGAAGTGTCCATTCTGTGATACAGAGTTTGATATGGACACTTTGAAAGATTATGATAATATACTTAAAGAAGATGGTGACGGAGAGATAAACTGGTCTGCACCTAAAGGAAAATGGGCAGATGGTGAACAGGATGGATTGAATGTTTATGTATGTAAGTCCTGTGGTGGGGAAATAGTTGGAGACGATACCATGGGGGCTACCTCCTGCCCATACTGTGATAACCCTGTAGTAATGAGTGGAAAATGGGAAAAGGGACTTCGCCCTGACCTTGTAATACCGTTTAAATTTGATAAGAAACAGGCAAAGCTGAAATTCTCAGAATATTTAAAAGGAAAGTTTTTGCTCCCTAAGGTATTTAAGTCTGAGAATCATATAGAAGAAATAAAAGGACTTTATGTACCTTTCTGGCTTTATGATGCTGACACAGACAGCAGAATAAGGTATGATGCGAGGTCTGTGAGAACTTGGAGTGATAGTAATTATAGCTATACAGAAACCAGCTATTATTCAGTAACAAGAGCCGGAAAACTTGGGTTTAAGGCAGTACCGGCAGATGCCTCAGCTAAGATGGATGATGTACTTATGCAGTCTATTGAACCTTATGATCTTAGGGAGGCAGTAGATTTCCAAACAGCTTACCTTGCAGGTTTTCTGGCAGATAAATATGATGTAAACGCTGATGAGCAGAAGGATATAGTTAATAAACGCATAAATCAATCCGTTTCAGAAATTTTCAGAAATACCGTTCGTGGTTATAGTTCAGTGAGTGTGGAGCAGTCAACCATAAATATTGATAATAAATTAACAAGATATGCTCTTTATCCGGTATGGGTACTTACAACGAGGTGGAGGGATAAGGCTTATATATTTGCTATGAATGGACAGACAGGTAAATTTGTAGGTGATCTTCCAGTAGATAAGAGCTTGAGAACGGCGTTATTTGTGGGGATAAGTGTTGTAACAGCAACAATTCTCTTTCTTATTTTATACTTTGTAGCATAGAGGGGAGGGAATGAAAAATGAAGAAAAATAAAATTGGTAAAAAATTGTATTTTTTGGTGATGTCTCTCATACTTATGCTTTCTTTTACAAGCAGTTTCAATACTGTATTTACTAAGGTATACGCAGAGGATAGACTGCCAAGATTGCAGGATGAGGCAGATGTTCTGACAGAAGAGGAAGAGACAAATCTTCTTAAGAAGTTAGATGAGATAAGTAATAGGCAGCAAATAGATGTAGCTATACTTACAATGAAAAATCAAGCAGATAAAAGCGATATTACAGCTTATGCAGATGATTATTTTGACTATAACGGATTTGGATTCGGTTCGGACGGAGATGGTCTTGTCTTGGTGATGGATTATGGCTCAAGAGTTTGGGCTATATCCACAAAGGGTAAGGCGATAACTATATTTACAGATGCAGGTCAGAAGTATATTACAGATAAAATTATGCCATATCTTTCTGATGGAGATTCATACAAAGGTTTTGAAACATATGCGGAACTTTGCGATAAGTATATCGAAAAGGCAAAGGAGGGCAAGCCTTATGATGTAGACAATCTTCCGAAGGAGAGAAATATATTCTTCATCATTGCAGGGGCTGTGATACCGGCACTTTTACTGGCAGCTATAATTTGTGGAAGACTTACTTCACAGCTAAAGACTGTGGCAGAACAGTACCAGGCAGATAACTATGTGTTGAAGGGCAGTTTTAATGTTACAGATGCACAGGATTTATTCTTATATAAGAATGTAGTAAAGACTAAAATAGAAAAATCTTCAAGTTCATCAGGAGGCAGTAGTACACATACCAGTAGTTCAGGAAGTACGCATGGAGGCAGTAGTGGTAGTTTCTAATAAAATTAATAAAAATAACTCAAAGTTACTTGCTAAATATCGTAAAAGATTCTATGATATTTAAAAAGGACTGATAAAGTAAAGGTCACAGAAAGTTCTTCTGTGACTTTTTTGTGGAATAGGTAATATTTTTTAAAATTTTTACTCACCAAAAATCTCTCAGAGGATTTATTTAAATAAAATAAGATTTTAGAGGAAAAAATATGGCACATATAGTTTTTGGAATACTGGCACAGGTAGATGCAGGAAAGACTACTCTTTCTGAGAGTCTTCTTTTTTCGAGTGGAATGTTAAAAAAAGTAGGACGAGTTGACAAAAAGGATGCTTTTTTAGATAATTACGAACTTGAGAGGGAGAGAGGGATTACCATTTTCTCTAAGCAAGCAGAATTTTCTGCTTTTAACAAAGATTTTACACTTTTAGACACTCCGGGACATGTGGACTTTTCAGTGGAGATGGAGAGGGTTCTGTCGGTACTTGATGCAGCTATTTTAGTTGTAAGTGCCTCTGCAGGCGTGCAGTCTCAGGTATTAGCCATTTGGAAACTATTAAAACATTACTTAGTGCCAACATTTATTTTTGTAAATAAAATGGATCAGCCAGGGACTTCAAGAGAGAAGATAATAAAAGAACTGAAAGAAAAGCTGGATTCTAATATAATAAGTTATATGGATGATAGGTCAAAAGACTATGGAAACTTTCTTGAAGAAGTATCATTGTGTGATGAAAATGTACTTGAAAACTATATGGAAAATGGACAAATAGGTTTACCAGAAATACAAAACCTTATACAGCATCGTAAATTTTTTCCTGTATTTTTTGGTTCGGCTCTTAAAAATGAAGGTGTAGATGAATTGCTTGAGAGTTTTGCAAAACTTAATATTTCGCCTAAATATGGAGAAAACTTTTCAGCCAGAGTTTTTAAAATAGCAAGAGATGTGGCCAGTAATCGCCTTACTTATATGAAGATTACAGGGGGAAGTCTTTCCGTAAGAGAAATGATAGGGGAAGAAAAAGTAACAGGAATAAGGGTTTATTCGGGAGAAAAATTTGAAAATAAGGATAGAATAGAGGCAGGAGAAGTTTGTGCAGTGGTAGGACTTAAAGGGACTAAAGCAGGGGAAGGGCTTGGAGAACTGGCAGGTACTAGGGTAGGAAGTATACTAAGGCAGGTTATGAGTTACAAGATAGAACTTCCCGAAAATGAGCCTGTTCATGTATTTTTACCTAAAATTAGGGAACTTTCGGAGGAAATACCTGAACTTTTGTTAAAATATTCAGAGGATACAAAGGAAATAAATATCTCTCTTATGGGCGAAGTACAGACTGAAGTTATTAAGCATATAATAAAAGAAAGATACAATATAGATATAAAATTTGGAGATGGCAATATACTTTATAAAGAAACCATAGCAGAAACAGTTTATGGAGTAGGGCATTTTGAACCGCTAAGACACTATGCTGAAGTGGAATTAAGGCTTGAACCGACTGAAAGGGGAAGCGGACTTAGCTTTGCAAGTGAGGTGAGCGAAGATGAACTGGCTATCAATTATCAAAAGTTAATTCTTGGGCATTTAGAAGAAAAGGAATATAAGGGAGTGCTTACAGGTTCGGCGATTACAGATATGAAGATTATATTAGTAGCCGGCAAGGCACATCTAAAGCATACTGAGGGAGGAGACTTCAGGCAGGCAACTTATAGGGCAGTAAGACAGGGACTTATGCAGGCGAGGTCTGTACTTCTTGAACCTATGTATGAATTTAAGCTGGAAGTTCCTGAAGAAGCCATAGGCAAGGCTATGACGGATATAGGAAAAATGAACGGAAGTTTCGGCTCTCCTGAAAATATAGTGGGCAAGGCTATATTGACGGGAAAAATGCCTGTTTCAGAAGTGAAAGACTATGCACTGGAACTTAGAGCCTACACGAAGGGAGAAGGCAGTCTTATACTTACTCCGACAGATTATGAAATCTGCCATAATACAGATGAGGTGATAGAAAGATTGCAGTACTATCCTGAGGCAGATTTGGAAAACACTGCGGATTCTGTATTTTGTACACATGGGGCAGGCTTTGTAGTACCTTGGAATGAGGTAATAAACTATATGCATCTTCCTTATTTTGGTCAGGTTAAGCAGGAAGAAACAGACGAAGAGATATTTTTAAGATATGCAAGTAGGTCTGAAAGCCAAGTAGGAAGTGAAAGAGGGGAGATATTTTTAGGAACAGATGAGATAGAGGGTATTTTACATTCAGCCGTTTCTTCAAATAAGAAAAAATCCGAGGAGTCAGCTAGAAACCGATGGAAGGGCAGAAGTAAGACTGAGTCAGTTTCAGTAAATACAACAGGGGGTTCGGTTCGTAGCAGTATCGGAAAAAATGATTATCTTCTTGTAGATGGATATAACATCATTTTTGCATGGCAGGAATTGAAGGAACTTGCAAATATTAACATAGATAGTGCGAGAGATAAACTTATAGAAAGGTTGGCTAATTATCAGGGCTATAAAGGTTGTAAGCTGATACTGGTTTTTGATGCTTATAAGGTGCGTGGTGGCAAAGAAAATGTAATAAAGCATGGAAATATTTGTATTGTATATACTAGGGAGGCAGAAACTGCAGATCAGTATATAGCAAAGGCGAGCCTTGAACTTACAAAAGATGGGATGGTAAGGGTTGCAACCTCTGATGCACTGGTGCAGATGATAATTTTTGGAAGTGGTGCAGCAAGGCTTTCAGCAAGAGACCTTGAGGTGGAAGTAAAATATGTAGAAGGACTGATTGCGGAGAAACTGGAAAAGTTGTAAGGCTTAACAGCTACAAAAATTTGTTCTTATTTTCCTGTTTCCTTGAATTAAAAACTTAAAAATAGTATAATAGCGAGAGTTATAAGTTTAGATTTAAGAGAGGTTAGTAATGCGTTTTAAGTATAAAAAAATGATAATAACAGCGAGTAGTTCAGCTATGTTTCTAGGAATGCTGATATTTTCTACAAAAAGTCCATTAGACACAAAGGCATCTAATGGAGTAGTACAAAATGGTGGAAGTACGGTTAAAGTAGAAGGCAACGCATCTATAAGTATAGTAGGTGATGGAAGTGCAGTTTCTTCATCAGGCATTGTATCAGGTGGGGGAACTGATGTAGGAAGTGCAGATAATGCAAGAGGAATAAGCATATTGATGAAAAATGCTTATCCTGAAGTAAATAAGCTTGTGACAGAATACTTAAATGCAAAGGTAGCTGTAGATAAGGATAAGATAGCAATGTTGGTTGATAATGTGACTTATGCCGGCATTGAAGAATTAACTCTGATGATGAAAAATGTAGAAAGTATAAAGCTTGTGGACTGTTATACCATAGATGGACCTGAAGACAAGGCGATGATGGCTTACGCAAGGACAGAAACTAAGATAAAAGGGATAGATACAGCAGCCTCAGGTGTAGATGGATTTTATATAAGACCGGATGTCAATGGAGAACTTAAGATAGTTTTAGCACCGATAGTGAATGAAATTCAAAAAATAATTGATGAAGATACGAAGAGGGATGATGTTGCAGCGCTGCTTTCAGATGTGAATACAAAATTTGCACATGAAATAAAAAGTGATAAAAAACTTGCACAGTTCTTTGACAGGCTTAAGAATAGGAAGGCAGGCAGTGATGAAAATATAGATATATCTGAAATTAAAGATACTGATAAGGATGACAAAGATAAAAAATCAGATAAAAGCACTTCTTCTAAAAAAAAGAAAAAGAAAAAAGTAAAAAAAGAAAATTAGAATATAGCCTATAAAGGATGATAAGAAAATAGGTGATTATGGAAATGGTAAGAATAAATAAATATTTAAGCGAGGCTGGTGTCTGCTCAAGGCGTGGAGCAGACAAGCTAATAAAAGAGGGCAGGGTATTAATCAATAGAAACCTTGCCTTTTTAGGTTCGGTAGTAAATGAGGGTGATGAAGTACAGGTTGATGAAATTATTGTAAGAACATCATCAAAGAAGATTCTTATAGCCTTTAATAAGCCGAGAGGAATAGTATGTACAACAGCAGACCCTAAGTCAAAAGATACGAATATAATAGAATACATAGGCTATCCTGAGCGTATATTTCCAATGGGAAGACTTGATAAAGAGTCAGAAGGTCTTATTCTTTTAAGTAATGATGGAGATATGTCTAACAAGTTAATGAAGGCAAGGAATAATCATGAAAAAGAATATGAAGTAGAAGTAAATAGACCGTTTGATGATGTATTTCTGAAAGGAATGTCGGAGGGTGTGCCTATTCTTGATACTGTAACAAGGAAATGCACCTTAAAGCGTACAGGAAAAACAACTTTTAATATAATTCTTACTCAGGGACTGAACAGGCAGATTAGAAGAATGTGTGAATACTTTGGTTATAAGGTAGTGAAATTAAGAAGAATAAGGATAATGAATATAAAACTTGGCAACCTAAAGTTGGGAGCTTATAGAAATGTAACGGATAAAGAGTATGCAGAGCTTATTAAGGGATTGAGGTAGATATGGACATCAACAAAAAAAAGCAGAGAATGAAAGAGCTTATAGATATACTTGATAAGGCGGCTAAGGCTTATTATGCTGAAAGCACTGAAATCATGAGTAATGTGGAATATGATAAGCTATATGATGAACTTGAAGTACTTGAAAATGAAACAGGAATAGTGCTTGCAGGTAGCCTTACAAGAAAAGTGGGCTATGAAGTGCTAAGTTCTCTGCCTAAGAAAGCACATAAAGAACCAAGACTTTCACTTAGTAAAACCAAGGAAGTTGGGGAACTTATTTCGTTCTTAGGTGATAAAGAGGGAATACTTATGTGGAAGTTAGATGGACTAACCATAGTCCTTACTTATGAAAATGGAGAACTTGTTGAGGCTTTAACTCGTGGAAATGGAGAAATAGGAGAGGTTGTTACTGAAAATGCAAGATTTTTTGAAAACATTCCGCTTGTGATTCCATATAAAGGTAGACTTATGGTAAGAGGTGAGGCAATAATTAAATACTCAGATTTCAACCGTATAAATGATGAAATTACTGAAGTAGCTGAGAAATATAAGAATCCTAGAAATCTTTGCAGTGGTTCTGTAAGACAGCTTTCTACGGAGATTACCGCTAAAAGGAATGTGAATTTTATAGTTTATGAGGACTTAGAGGGAGGAGAGAAATTTAAGACAAGGGAAGAAGAACTGAACTATCTTGAAAGCCTTGGATTTAGTGTGGTTGAGCATCCTTTGGTTAGTAAAGAAAATATTGCGGAAGAGGTAAAAAAATATTCAGATAAAATTAAAAATTCGGATTTACCTTCAGATGGATTGGTTTTGCAGTTTAATGATATAGCCTATGGCAACAGTCTTGGTAATACTGCCAAATTTCCAAGACATTCTCTCGCCTTTAAATGGAGGGATGAAACTGCTGAAACAACCCTGCGTGAGATAGAGTGGTCGGCATCAAGGACAGGGCTTATTAATCCGGTAGCGATATTTGATGCGGTAGAACTTGAGGGAACAACTGTCACAAGGGCGAGTGTGCATAATGTGAGTATAATGCGCAGCCTTAAACTGGGAGTTGGTGATAAAATAAAGGTTTACAAGGCGAATATGATAATTCCGCAGATTTTGGAAAATATTACGCAAAGTTCATCAGAACAGATTCCTAAAACCTGTCCGGTGTGTGGAGAAAAGACGGAACTTAGGGATGATGAGGGAATACAGACACTTTATTGTACAAATCCTGATTGTATGGCAAAGAAAATAAAACTGCTTACACATTTCGTAAGCAGAGATGCCATGAATATTGCAGGACTTTCTGAAATGACTTTAGAAAAATTTGTATCAGAAAACATGATTCATGAATTGAGCGATGTATTTAAGCTTGCAAGATATAGAGAAAAGATAGTGACTATGGAGGGCTTTGGAGAAAAATCATACAATAATCTCATAGAAAGTATTGATAAAGCAAGGAAAACTACGGCGGTAAGGTTGATTTACAGCTTAGGTATAGCCAATATAGGACTTGCAACAGCTAAGTTAATTTGCAGATTTTTTAACAATGACATAGATAAGATAATAAGGGCAAAAATTGAGGAACTTACTCAAATAGACGGCATAGGAGAAATAATGGCAAAGGTTTTTGTTGATTATTTCAATAAGGCAGAAAATGTAGAGAGGCTTGGAAACTTGATTGCCGAGTTACAGCTTGAAAGGGAGGAAAAAGCTGAAGTAAACAGTGCAGAGACTAATGAAATAGCAGGCAAGACCTTTGTTATAACAGGTGATGTGGAGAAGTTTAAGAACCGTAGGGAACTTTCGGATTTTATAGAAGAAAAAGGGGGCAAGGTAACAAGCTCAGTTACAGGTAAGACAAATTATCTAATCAACAATGATGTAAATTCTAACTCAGGCAAGAATAAGAAAGCTAAGGAGCTTGGAGTTAAGATAATAAATGAGGATGAATTTTTAGCACTTATAGGAGGTAGAAATGCCAATTAAGGTAAAAAATAATTTTCCTGCAAAAAAAATTTTGGAAGATGAAAATATTTTTATCATGGATGAAAACAGGGCGATGACTCAGGATATTCGTCCTTTGGAAATACTTGTATTAAATTTGATGCCACTTAAAGAAGATACAGAAGTACAGCTTATGCGAGCATTGTCCAATACACCACTTCAGGTAAATATTACATTTTTAACTACTGAAAGTTATGTAGGAAAAAATACCCAAACCAATCATTTAGACGAATTTTATCTAACATTTTCAGAAATAGAGCATAAAAAATATGACGGGCTTATAATTACAGGTGCACCTGTTGAAACTTTAAAATATGAAGAAGTGGCATACTGGAAAGAACTCTGTCAGATTATGGATTGGGCTAAATCCCATGTAACATCTACCTTACACCTGTGCTGGGCTGCTATGGCAGGAATGTACTACTATTATGGAGTTGATAAGTATCAGTTTGATGAAAAACTTTTTGGAATCTATCCTCACAGAGTCTACAACAAAAAAGAACCATTAGTAAGGGGATTTGATGATTATTTTTATGCACCTCACTCAAGACATACAGGTATAAAGAGAGAAGATATTGCAAACAATGAAGATTTAATTATACTTGCAGAATCTGAGGCTGCAGGGGTATTTCTTTTTATGACAAAGGATGGAAGTAAAATATTTGTGATGGGGCATCCTGAGTATGACAGAATCACTTTAGGTGCTGAATATAAAAGAGATATGGACAAGGGATTGCCTATAGAAATTCCAAAGAATTATTATCCTGAAAATAATCCTGAGAATAGGCCTGTTCTTTCATGGAGGGCACATGCCAATACTCTTTACACGAACTGGATAAATTATTATATTTATCAGAATACACCTTATGATTTTACATCATGATAAAAAGTGGCTACGGTTTATAAGTAAGATTGTAGCCACTTTTTTGATGTGGGGATTAAAAAATAACAAATTCTCTTTTAACTAAATTTATTCTTTTGATAGTTATAATCAGCCAAAGTTTGGTTTGATGAGTGTTTATGAAATGCGAGAAATTTTGTACTTCTAATAATATCAGTATCCTTACAATCATTTACAGCCTTATTTTGAGTGATTAATTTCTCCCTATAATTTACCCAATCTTCATATAATTTTTTTACATTATCGTGGTAAAGTATATTTGTACATAATTCTTCTTCTTGCACTGTTTTATTAGTGATAACAATAAAGAATCTTCTGCCAAATAATTCGTCTAATATTTTAAAATCCAAATTTCCCATTTCTTTCATAAGGTATATACTTTCGAAGAAAGTTAAATAATTTATCAATACTTCTTTTCCATCATCATTATCAAGAAAAGTTTTTACTGAATTTGAATTAGTATCATATTGATTATTAGATACATTACCATAAGCAAATCCACTATCTGCATATTCATTCCAACAAGTTATAAACAATTTTGAAAATCCTTTTGAGTTAGAAAAAGTTTCTTGCAAGCCCATTACAAAATCAGCTTTAGCTATATCCGTTCCTTGTTTAATCTGAACAAATACAGCAACAGCAGCTGATAAGGAGATGAGAGTAATTATAGTGTCTTTTAATTTTTCATTAGTAATGCTAAAATATGCAGTAATTGCAATAACCATTAAAGTAATCAGTATAATTGTGAATTTTCCTGTGATTTTTTTGAACATTATTTTATGCCTCCAAAAGTTCTAATAAAAAAATATATCTTTCGTATCGGTTGTTTTTAACTACTTTAAGTTTATTGTCAAATTTGAAATTGGTTAAAACTTTTTGGCTAGGAATATTTTTAGGATGTACCGTAGCTACAATTTTATTGATTCCTATTTTTTTAGCATGTTCTAACAAATTTCCAAGTATTTGTTTCATAATTCCCTTATTTCTATAGTCTGAGCGAATCATTGCTCTTCCGTACTGTGCAATATTATCATTTTTAATACCTAAAGCCTTACAGCTCTCTCCGAATTCATGCTCATTGAAAAATAATCCTGCTGCTCCGATTAATTCATCTCCATCAAAAGCACCTAAAAAGTAAGTCCAGCTTTCTTCAAAAAAATGTTCTCTTGACTTATCTGTTATTGGTAGCCAAAAAGTTTCATCTTCCAAATTGTCTTCAACATTCTTTATTAAATCCTCAAGTTTTTGACTATCTGATTTGTCAAGTTTTCTAATTTCCATTTAACACCTCGTAAACTTAATTTTTAATATACTTATCTATTTGTTTTGTAAGCGAATAATGATATTTAGTCTAATAGATTTAAGAATGAAGTCTTTTCATAATCATGTTATATCCGTCATTTCCATAAGTAAGGGAGCGGTTCACCCTACTTATTGTAGCAGTGGATGCTCCTGTTGCCTCAGCGATATCTATATAAGTTTTGCCCTCGGTTAACATCTTGGCAACCATAAGTCTTTGAGATATTGTAAAAAGTTCGTTTATAGTGCAGATATCCTCAAAAAAATTGTAACATTCTTCCCTGCTCTCAAGGCTTAGTACAGCATCAAAAAAATAGTCCATTGCAGGAGTTTTTAATTTGTTATTCATTTTTAATCTCCAAAATATTTTTATATAATTTTATCACTTTACAAAAATAAAGTAAAGAGTAAATATTAGAGTTTGGTTTTTATTTAAAATTTGATATAATAAGATATTATAGAAAGAATGAGGAGCATAAAATTGAAAAAAGGTGAAATAGCAGAGGGAATAGTAAGTTATGTGGACTTTCCGGATAAGGGGATAATAATACTTGAAGATGATGAGAGAAAGGTTGTACTTAAGGGTGGCATAGAAGGGCAGAAGGTAAGATTTAGGGTTCAAAAAAGAAGAAATGATAGGTACGAATCCTGTATAGAGGAAGTACTAGAAAAATCTTATAAAGAAACTAGAGAACCTGCTTGCAAAAATTATGGACTTTGTGGAGGCTGTTCTTATCACACCATACCTTATGAGGAACAACTTAAGTTAAAGAGTTTTCAAGTGAAAAAGATGCTTGATAGAGTAATAACCACTGAATATGAATATGAAGAAATACTTGGAAGTCCTACGGAGTGGGAAACAAGAAATAAGATGGAATATGCTTTCGGTGATAGCTATAAGGGTGGACCGATGTCACTTGGTCTGCATAAAAGGGGACATTTTCACGATATTTTATACACTGATGACTGCAAGATAGTAAATGATGATTTTAATAAGATATTAAGATGTGTATTTGAACATTTTAATAAGGCGGAAATTTCATTTTACAATAAAGCCATGCATAGAGGCTATCTTAGACATCTGCTTGTAAGAAGAGCATCTAAAACAGGAGAAATTCTGATAGCCCTTGAAACATCATCAGACTTTATTACTAAATCAGAGAAAAGTGCAATGGAAATGGACAGCCTTAAGGAATTTTTGGTTTCATCAAATGCGTTTTATGATAAAAATAGAGAACAGAGTCAGTTGGAAAAAGATATTTTAGCTGAAATGGCAAGGAAATTAAGAGAGGTCTGCTTAGATGGAAATATAGTAGGTATTATTCACCTTATAAATAATGGAGTTTCAGATGATGTAAAGGCTGAAAAACAGCACATTCTTTTTGGAAGAGATTATATAAATGAGGAATTACTTGGGCTTAAATTTAAAATTACTACTTTTTCATTTTTTCAAACTAATTCTCTTGGAGCAGAGGTACTTTACAGTAAGGTAAGGGAATATGTGGGCAATAATGAGGGGAATGTAGTCTACGACCTTTACAGCGGAACGGGAACTATAGGGCAGATAATTTCACCTGTAGCTAGGAAGGTAATAGGTATAGAAATAGTGGAAGAGGCAGTAAAGGCAGCAAATGAAAATGCTAAGTTAAACGGTCTTACCAATACGGAGTTTTTGGCAGGCGATGTGTTTAAGGTGTTGGATGAAGTTGGTGAAAGTCCTGACTTTATAATTCTTGATCCACCAAGAGATGGAGTTTCTCCTAAGGCATTAAAAAGGGTTATAGGCTATGGAGTTGATGGTATAGTATATATAGCCTGCAAGCCGACAAGTCTCGTTAGAGACATACCTGAGTTTGAGGCAGCAGGATATAGGGTGGAGAAAGTCTGTCTGTGTGATATGTTTCCGGAGACGCTGCATGTGGAGACCATAGCGTTGATACAAAGAGTGAAATCGTGAAAATCCTGCATTTTAAGCAGTTTTATAAACATTATGTGTTTGTAGAAGATGGCGAAGGTGGGAGAAAAAAACTCCTAAAAAATTATATAGATGTGAATGTTTGCATTGATATGGTGTGTGGAGATACAAAGAATGTTTTTGAAAGTGAGGACGAATAAATGATAAGATGGATAATAAAAATAATTTTGTTTCCAATCAGCTTGACTTTAAGTATCCTCACTGCCTTTCTGACATTTCTGCTTAGCATAGGCACAGCAATCCTATATTTGCTGATGCTAATGTGTGTGTTTACGGCAATAGGTTCGTTCTTTATGCTGCACAATACAAAAGCAGCAATAGAAGCACTCATCATCGGATTTCTGCTAAGCCCTTACGGAATACCGATGATTGGAGCGGCAATAATAGCTTTTATACAGGGAATCAATGAAGCGATAAAATCAATATAAAAAAATATAAAACTGTTACCAAAGGCGATAGAAAAAACTATCGTCTTTTTCTATGCGAAAAAATATGGAAAGGAGAGCTTTTAGATGAGTATGTATTTATTTGATGAACAGCCTATCATTGCAAATAAGACATTGGCAAGAGAAATAGGATTAAACGAAGCTCTTATCTTGCAACAAATCAACTACTGGATAGAAATCAATAAGAAATCCGGCAACAACTACTATGACGGAAGATACTGGACATATAACTCCATAAGGGCATGGCAGGAAAATGACTTTGACTATATGAGTCTTGATACTGTAAAAAGGACTTTTTCAAAGCTTGAAAAAGCAGGATTTCTACTTGTAGGAAACTATAATAAAGATCCGAGGGATAAGACAAAATGGTACACCATAAATACTGAGAAATTAGAAGAACTTTATGCTGAGATTGAAGATAAAAAACAAAAAGAAGAATTAAAAGCCTTAGAAAAAGCCATGCCCAATGCATTAGTGCAAAATGCACCAATGGAAAGGTGCAAAATGCACCAATGCATAAGTGCAGATTGCACCGATGCATCAGGGCAAAATGCACCAATGCAATGTGGCAATATGCCCCAACCATTACCAGAGATTACTACAAATAA